>CAMHQD010000052.1 GCA_946187345.1 uncultured Porphyromonadaceae bacterium
AGAAAAGTGTCTTGTATAAAATAACTTATAATATATTTTATACAAAATACAATTGTGAATTTTGTGTGCTTTAGATATAAATTGAATATTCTTAATTATCTTGTAGGATCGGTAAATATGGAACAATTTAGAGTCGGTGATGTAGTTGTTTGTCCGCGGATGCGGTATTATTCTTGGAATCCACACAAGTTGACTACTATTGAAGAAATTTGCGGTGATAAGGTGAAGCTCAGATTTCAAGACGCTTTTATTTCAATCGGTGAAATAGAGCCTGTGTTGATGGATAGTGATGCGGCAAAGGCCGTCTATGCCGATATGGTGGTGGCAGCTCCGACATTGCGTGATGGAGAGCCTTCGCCAACGATAAACAAGGATATGTCGTATTTTATGGAGTCTCTTAAAAGGAGTGGAACGGCTGATGGTCGCATGGTGGCTGATGTGCTGAATGAAATGAATTTTCAATATGTTCATGAAGTGCAACACTTTTTGAGCCAGAATGATGATATGACAGGCATTACGTTACGATATTTATAAACGCTTATGCGGGTACTGATTGTTGGGAAGGGGAGTTATATCGGGGGACATATCGGGGAGTGGCTCCAGGGACGCGGGCATAGCGTGACCGAACTCGATGTGCTGGCCGATGGGTGGCGGACGTTTGACTACGCGCCGTTTGAGGCTATTTTGCACGTGGCGGGGATTGTGCACCAACCACAGTGTCAAGACTGGGAACTCTACAAGCGGGTGAACGCCGATATGCCGGTGGAAATCGCCACAATGGCCAAACGGCAAGGTGTGTGCCATTATGTGTTCCTGAGCACGATGGCTGTTTACGGACTGGGCAAGAAGTTGGAGCCAAATGTGATTGACGCTTCAACTCCTGTGGAACCGGGCGATGGCATGTACGGCCGCAGCAAGTGGATGGCCGAGCAGGGACTGCGCGCGCTGGAGGACGAGACATTCGCTGTGACGTGCGTGCGTCCGCCGAGTGTCTATGGCAAGGGTTGTCGCGGCGGCTATATCACAGGCTTTACCTCTGTGGTGCGGCGTCTGCCGGTAATTCCGGAGGCATACGATGACGTCAAGCAGAGCTTTATCTATATTGACAACTTGAGTGAGTTGGTGAGGCTGCTCATCGAGCGGCGCCTGAGCGGGGCGTTCTGCCCTCAGGACGACAAGGCGGTGAGCGCAAACGAACTATTGAAGACTATCGCGGCTGGAATAGGGAAGAAATACCGTAGTTCGAGGCTGTTGGGATGGGGAGTGCGGCTGTTACGCTGGCTGCCCATAGTAAACAAGGCTTACGGCGGTGTCGAGTACTCGCGGTCTCTCTCTTCCGTTCCAGGGCTCGACTATGTCGTCGTTCCGTTTGACGAAGGAATGCGCCGCACGGTTGCACAATAACGCTTTAATTCGCATAATTCGCGTTTCTCATGAGAAAGAAAATCTGTTTTGTGGTGGCGGTGCCGGGGACGGCGGACTCGTTCCTGCGGGACCATGTGCATGCGCTGGCACAAAATTATGACATTTACATCGCCGGAAACATCAAGTCGGCGCAGGAGGTGGCACGCCTGGAGGTGAAAGACTTCTTCCAGTTTGACATCCAGCGGAAAATCTCGCTGGGCAACGACATCAAGGCGGTGTGGCAACTCTACCGCTACTTCAAGCGTATGAAGTTTGACGCGGTGCACTCGGTCACGCCCAAGGCGGGTTTGACGTGCGCCATAGCGGCGCGTATGGCCGGCATCAAGCACCGGACGCACATCTTCACCGGGCAGGTGTGGGCCACGCGCACGGGGATGATGTGCTGGCTGCTCAAGAGCATCGACAAGGTGACGGCCGCGCTCGACAACCACGTGCTGGTGGACGGCGAGTCGCAGCGCCGGTTTATCGTGAGCAACGGCGTGGTGAGTGAGGAGAAGTCGCTCACTTTGGGTGACGGCTCGATAAGCGGAGTGAACACGGTGCGGTTTAATCCGAGTGAACAGGCGCGTCGGCAGGTGCGTGCTGAGCTTGGGCTGGACGGCAAGGTGGTGTTCGCCTTTATGGGCAGGGCCAACCGAGAGAAGGGTATCGACGAACTCTTTGCCGCTTTTGATGGCCTCGCGGCAAGTCATCCGGATGCGTTCCTGCTGTTTTTCGGCTCGGACGAGGACGGTCGTCTTGACACGCTGCCGCAATACCATAATATTGAGGACGGTAAGAACTTCCGCTTCTTTGGTCGCACGATGACACCGGAGTTGCATCTGCAGGCGGCCGACGTGTTTGTCATGCCGAGTTACCGTGAGGGTTTTGGCTCGAGTGTGATTGAGGCGTCGTGCCTCGGGTTGCCGGTGATTTGTAGCGACGCCTACGGCATTATGGACGCTATGGTGGACGGCGAGACGGGTCTGCGCTGTCGTGTGGCGGATGTGCCGTCGCTGCGGCAGGCGATGGAGGCACTGCTGTCCGATGAGTCGCTGCGTCGTCGGCTGGGTTCTGCCGGCCGCCAACGTGTGCTCGACAAGTTCAGCGCCGAGCGCCTCACCGCCGAGTGGCTCGCCTTCTACCACCGCCTCCTCAACTGACGCTACATTCTATTTCTCAACAAATTAAACTGATAAAAGGAGTCAACAAATTGAACAAATTTATACTAATCTGTGAGTCAGAATAATTTGTTTTAATTTGTTGAATTTGTTGACCTAAATCCTGAGTCATGCCGAGTGAAAAATTTGTTGATTGTGACTGAGATGAAGATTGGATATATTAAAAGATTGTTGGATGGTGGATATGTGGGTACGACTGTCATCTTGATGGTCGACACGGTGATGGCCGTCGGAGCCTCGCTGCTCGCGCTCTTTGTGGCAACACGATTGTTCCACACCGAACTGTTGTGGCATGATGTGGCCTCTTTTACCGCCGCTGCGACAGTTACCGCCGCAATGTGCCTCTACCTCACCAAGAGCCACCGCTCAATCATTCGCCACATGAAACTTAGGGGAGTGGCACGGATGTTTGTGGCTATGCTTGTCAAGGTAGTGGCGCTCACCGCCTTGCTGGCCTTCATGCTCGAGCCGCGCGCCGAGTCGCTTGTCACATTCGCCATGGCCGACCTGTTCCTCTCGATGTTTCTCTTGTTGGGAATGAGGGTCGCGCTGCAGATTACCTACGACTGGTTGCGCTCGCGCTCTCAAGAGCGGCACGCCACCGAGCGGGTGCTCGTCTATGGCGTAGGCGACAAGGCTGCCTCGATGATCACGCGTCTGCAGAACTCGCCGCACTACCGTGTGGTGGGTTTTCTCTTTCACAGCGAGGAGAAGCGCAACTTCTCGATTGGCGATTTGCCAGTATATGTTTTCAACGACGAGGCTTCGCTCAATTATGTTATTGAGAAGGCAAACGTGAGTGCCGTCATCTTTGCCCACCGCGCTGACGCGCGCAATGAGGAGGACCGGTTGCTCAAGTACTGCCGCCAGCACGAGATGCGCACCCTCTACGCCCCTACAATTGACGGCTTGAATTCGGCCGCCGGTCAGGGGCTGCGCGAGATTCACATCGAGGACCTGCTCGAGCGGCCGTCTATTGAACTCTCGATGAAGGACATCATCACCCACTTCCGTGGCAAGACAATCCTTGTCACCGGTGCCGCCGGTTCCATCGGCAGCGAACTGTGCAGGCAGTTGGCCGGATTTGGCGTCAGCCGTTTGGTCTTGCTAGACAATGCCGAAACTCCCATGCACTATCTCAGGGTAGAATTTGAGGAGGCATATCCGGAGTTGGACATCGCTCCCGTGATAGGAGACGTGAAGAACGTGAAGCGTCTGCAATGGGTCTTTGACACTTACCAGCCGCAGGTGGTCTTCCATGCCGCGGCCTATAAGCACGTGCCGCTCATGGAGGAAAACCCGAGCGAGGCGGTGCTCACAAATGTGGTGGGCTCGGCAAACGTGGCCAACGCATGCCTGGAACACAACGTGGAGATGATGGTAATGATTTCGACCGACAAGGCTGTCAACCCCACCAATGTGATGGGCTGCACCAAGCGTCTGGCCGAAATCTACGTTCAGTCGCTCGGTCTGGCCGTGCAGCGCGGCGCTATTGAGGGACGCACGCGGTTTGTCACAACGCGCTTTGGCAACGTGCTGGGCAGTAACGGTTCGGTGATACCGCGCTTCAAGGAGCAGATTGCCAAGGGCGGACCGGTGACGGTGACCCACCCGGAGATTAACCGCTTCTTTATGACAATCCCAGAGGCGTGCAAACTGGTGATGGAGGCTGCCACAATTTCGATAGGCAACCAAATTTTTGTGTTCGATATGGGCAAGAGTGTCAAGATAGTCCACCTTGCCGAGCGCATGATTAGGTTGGCGGGCTTTGAGCCTGGCGTGGACATCAAAATCGAGTTCACCGGCTTGCGCCCCGGCGAGAAACTCTATGAGGAGGTGCTCAGCGACGAGGAGCACACGCTGCCCACCGGCCACAACCAGATTCGCATCGCCAAAGTGCGCGAGTACGACCACGATGAGGCTGCTGCCCATGTGCGTGACCTGGAGCGTCTCGCCGCCGATGGCGACATCCCGGAGCTTATCCGCCTGATGAAAGCAATTGTCCCCGAGTTCAAGTCCAATAATTCGCCATTTGAACAATACGATTCTATCCAGTCAATAAATAATCAGTCAACAAATTAAACGAATTTATACAAATTAGGTTTAGTTTACGAATTGTTTGGTTATAATTCAGTCAACAAATTAAACAAATTTAGATTTTTGAACGATTTCCCTCGCGCCAGCGTGGCCTAATAACTACTCATTGATGGATATCAGAATTTGTGTCATCGGACTGGGATATGTCGGGCTACCGCTTGCCAGACTGTTCTCCACCAAATATCCAACCGTGGGCTTTGACCTCAAGCAAGAGCTTGTCAATGACCTGATGGCAGGGCGTGACACGTCGCTCGAATTGGGCGATGAACTGCTGCGCAGTGCTTTAGAAAACGGGTTGGTGTGTACCACCGACATTGAGCGGATCCGTGACTGCAATTTCTATGTGGTGGCGGTGCCCACGCCTGTCGACGAGAACAATAACCCGGACCTGACACCGCTCGTCGGTGCCAGCACCACAGTGGGAAAGGTGATCTCCGCGGGCGACATCGTGGTCTATGAGAGCACGGTCTATCCCGGTGTCACCGAGGACGAGTGTATCCCCGTGGTGGAGCGCGTCAGCGGGCTGAGGTACAACGTTGACTTCTTTGCCGGATATTCGCCGGAGCGCATCAATCCCGGCGACAAGCTGCACACCGTGGAGCACATCAAGAAGGTGACCAGCGGCAGTACGCCCGAGGTGGCTCAGATTGTCAATAACGTCTACTCCAGCGTCATCACCGCCGGCACCCATCTGGCTCCATCAATTAAGGTGGCCGAGGCCGCCAAGGTGATTGAGAACTCGCAGCGCGACATCAACATCGCTTTTGTCAACGAGTTGTCGAAGATTTTCAACCGCATGGGCATCGACACGCAGGATGTGCTTGAGGCGGCCGGCACCAAGTGGAACTTCCTGCCGTTCAAGCCCGGACTGGTGGGCGGACACTGCATTGGCGTCGACCCCTATTATCTCGCGCAATGTGCGCAACGTCACGGCTACAACCCGGAAATCATCCTTGCCGGACGCCGCATGAACGACGGCATGGGCGAGTATGTGGCCAATGAGACCATCAAACTGATGCTCAAGAAGGGCATTCAAGTGCTCGGTTCTCATGTATTGATTCTCGGTTTTACGTTCAAGGAAAACTGCACTGATGTGCGCAACACCAAGGTGATTGATATCTATCGGGTATTGAAAGAGTATAATCTCGATGTCACCGTCTATGACCCGTGGGTCAACCCGGCAATCGCAGCGCAGCAATACGGCATCACTATTGTGAACGAACTCCCTGTCGGCAAGTTCGATGCCGCAATCTTGGCGGTGGCGCACCGTGAGTTTAGCGGTTTCAATCTGGCTGCTTTGCTCAACGAGGACCATGTTATCTACGATGTCAAAGGCATTCTCGACAAATCGATAATTGATGGACGATTGTGACCGGGGATAATCAGTCAACAAATTGAACAAATTTTAACAAATTTTGTACCAATTAAATAATTTGTTTAATTTGTTAAATTTGTTGACTTTAAATAATATTTTGTTGATTTTAAAAGATGTAGGATATGAGGGACTTATCGGTTGTGAAAGCCGCGACTTTTGTTGTGCTGGTAATGGTGGCGGTGGCCGCGGCGGCAGAGACGGTCGAGTGGGACCTCTCTCGCACGGGCATTGGCGACGAGTTGCGGCAGAACGGCAGTTACACCGCCGACGGCGTCACCGTGACGGTGGGGCAGGGCTCGGCGACCGCGATGCCGTCGTTCATGAGTTCCTACGCCTCGTTTAAGGCGGGCAACACGCTGCAGGTCTCGACAGCCACAGGCAACATCACTGAGGTCTATCTCGTCAAGAACTCGTCGAGCGCGGCTGGAGTCAGCGACGTCACAGCCAGTGTGGGCTCAATAACGGCCATTGACTACAACGAAGGCTCGGCGGCGCATTGGACGGGCGAGGCGCCATCGGTGCTGTTTGCCAACGGCGACCCCTCGCGCAACCTCTCGCTGACTACTATCGTCATCTCATGGAACCCGGCGGCGACCACAGAACTTGCTCCACCCACTTTCTCACTGCCGGAAGGCACCTACAGCGGTCCGAGGCAACTGTCGCTCTCGGCCCCTGCAACCCTCTCGATTGCGTACTGCATCGATGACGGAGCGGAGACAACTTATACAGAGCCAATCACGATTGACCGTGACATGACGGTCACGGCATGGACCACCGACGGCGCGGCGCGCAGCACGACTGCGAGCCGCGCTTATGTTATCAACCCGGCCGCTCCTGTCGTCCTTGCCGATGGTGTCGCACTGAGCGGAGGCTGGATAGATGCACGTGCCGCCGTCACTATCACTGCTGCCGACCCCACAGACGTGGTGCGCTATGAATACTCACATGGGTCGGCGCTTGCCAATCCCGTGGCAGATCCCAACGCTGCGTCGCCGGCGATTGCCGCCGATGAGACATTGCCGCTCGTCAGCGGTGAGGAGCAGGAACTGCGCGTGGTCGCTATTGCGGTCAACGGCCGCAAGAGTGATGTTGTCACGGTGCGCTTTGCCGTGCCTGACCCTCCAATCATTGATACGCCGGCACGCCTGACTGATCTTGCCACACTGGCTATCGGTGAGCCATACGGTGATTACGACGGCTGCGAGATATTCTTCACCACTGACGGCACCGACCCACGCTCAAGCGTTACGGCCGTGCTCCACAACGGCAGTTATCGCATAGAGACGTCGCCTGTGAAAGTGACAGCCGCCACGCGCATCGCCGGCAAGTGGAGCCCCGCGGTCGCGCGCACGTTCACGGTCACGTTGCCTTCGGTGGTCTTTGGTGTTCCCGACGGCACTCGCTACGAGCCGTTTGATGTGCCGATGTCGCCGGTCGGCGCATTGGAGGACTACACGATTTACTACGCGGTGAAGACCGCCACCACTGAAGCCGCCGCCGCGCCGGCCGCGCCGACTCTTCTCACTGACGGCACCGTGTATGGTGGCACACGCTATGCCGGGCCTGTCGCTCTCGCTGAGAAAGACCGGTGGATTGGGATTGCTGCCATCGTGGTCAAGGGGCGCGTGGCCAGTGAGGTGGCGCGAGTCACTTACCACCTGCGGCAGGTGCCGCCCACGGTATTCCGTCGCATTAAAGATGCCTCTGCACTCAAGGCCGGTATGCCCATAGCACTGGTTGCGCCTGACGGACCGGCAACGCTCGGCGAGAATATAGGCGCGGCGAGCGTCGCGCTCAGCGAAGGACATTTGGCCGAGTATGCCCACATCTATCCTGACGGGTTGTTTGTCACGTTAGGCGGCGATGCGGGCGCGTGGACGCTCTCGATGGGCGACGGCGAGTACCTCGTGCCCGACCCGGCCGATGAATACTATGACCACGCCGGGCCGCTGGCTATCGCCGCCGAGCCGCAGACGCTCTCAATCTATATCGCCGCGGACGGAGCCTCGACGATGCTCTACCACTACGGCCACGCCCACCATATCCGCTATGACGCCGACGCGCGCCGCTTTGTCACCGCCGACCGCGAGGACCTCTGCCCCGTCTACCTCTACACGCCCGTTGATCACAGCACCGTAGGCGACTACAAGGGCGGAGAGACCTATGCCGGCGAGACACCGGCCGAGGAGCAGACGCCAAAGCCGGACGTGGTGACCTTTGACGACGACCTCGTGGCCGTCCATGCCGATGACGTTGTGGTCGTGGTCAAGGACCTTGGCAATAGGGCTATCGACGCCGTGAGCCGCCGCGACGGGCAAGAAACATTTATCGCACGCGAATATGACCAGAGCAACTGGCTGGTGGTGCGCTTCAAGGAGGCGGCAGACGCGGCGTTGCTCGAGGGCCGAACCATCGGCGCGGGCTACCTCACAGTGGAGCGCCTTGACGACGGGACGCTTGAGGCGGTCGTCACGCCGGAGACGCTTGGTGAGGCGGCCTATGAGCCGAATGTGTACACCCCCGCCAACTTCAACACCGCCTATCATGACGAGACGAGCGAATACTTTGTGGTCAACCCCAAGGACGGTGAGTTGTGCTCCGTCATATGGGCCGAGTGGGACGCCGAGGCCGGCACCTTTGTCATGCCGCTGCCGCAGGTGGTGGACGGTGTGCCCGTCAATGCCGCCGACCTCAGTGGCAGCGTGGCGCCGCAATGGTCGTCGAACGCGGCCGGCGATGTCTCGGCCACGCTCCACGACGGCAAACTCTACGAGTTCACCGCGTTGGTGAGGGTGGAGCAAAGTTATAGTGCGGGAATTCGTTCAGCGCGGGCGCGGGCCGAAAATGTGTCGTATGTCGTGCTGCCGTTGGATTTGGAGGCCGACAATACCGAGATAGTCACCGCTATCGACGACGTGGAGACTGCCGCGACGCCTGTCGCCACCGAATACTACGACCTGTCCGGCCGCCGCCTGTCGCGCCCCGCCGGCCTGACCGTCGTCGTCGAGCGCGCCGCCGACGGCCGCACCACATCCCACTTGAGCCACAATGTTACTAAATAAATACATGAGCCATTTGCGACCATAAGCAATTTAATATGACAAAAGAGATAACGCTTGAAGATAAACTCGTTGGTGAGATTGAGGGTGAATTTATCATCCCAAGTTACCAACGCGGCTATCGTTGGGAGCGCAAGCAGGTAGAAACGCTCCTGAATGATATTATGGACAATGGAGATAAACCGTACTGTCTCCAGCCTGTCGTTGTACGCAAACGAGACGATGGGAAGTTTGAACTAATCGACGGTCAGCAACGACTGACCACAATATATATCTTGCTCAAATATATTCAAGAAAACTACTTGCATGATAATCTTGAAATCCTTTATTCGCTATCATATCAGATGCGTAAAGGATCGGGCGACTTCCTGAATAATATGACCGAGGAACAGGCCGATGATTACATCGACTATCGCTTCATGTATAATGCCTACCTCACCATTGATGAGTGGTTTAAAAGCAAGAGCGAAATTAAACAACAACGTTATCGTATAGCGAGCCGTTTCATTGACTATTTTAATGAGAAACTCAACCAGACAGATTCTGGCGGCAATGTGCGCTTTATCTGGTATGAGGTGCAGAACGTGGAGGACAAGGATGCCATCTCATTATTTACCCGTCTGAATATCGGTCGCATACCGCTGACCAACGCTGAACTGGTCAAGGCACTTTTCCTTTGCAGGCAAGAGGACAACGTTCAAGCCGAGAAATGGCAGCAGGAAATCGCCCTGCAATGGGACACCATCGAGCGGGAACTGCACGACGATGACTTTTGGAACTTCCTCACGCGGGAGAAAGCCGACGATTACTCGTCGCGCATTGAACTCATCTTCAATTTTATGGTGCCAGAGGAAGAACGCTCACAAGACCCATACAGCACGTTCTATTATTTCAGTGCCAGATCTAATCTGCAAGAATACTGGAAAGATGTGCTGAAATATTATTATCGCCTCAAGGAATGGTTCAAGAAAGACCGACTCTATCATAAGATTGGTTATCTTGTGGCAAGCGGACACAAAGAGATGAGCGCGATTGTCGATGAAACTGCGGATATGCGCAAATCCGAGTTGGAACATTATCTTGATGAAGAAATTCGCAGCAGCATTAAATTCCAAAAAGGCTACAGCGACCTGCGCTATGACAATGCCACAGGCTACGGCAATATCAGCCGAATTCTGCTGCTGTTCAACGTCATCTCGGTGATGAATCGCGGCGTGGCCCGCTTCCCGTTCAAGAAATACAACAGCACCGAGTGGAGCCTTGAACACATTCATCCGCAACACCCTGAAGATATGCCGCCCCGACAGGAATTGTGGCGTGGCTGGGTGTCAAACCACCTTACATCGGTAAGCGAGTTGAACGAGGCTGATGAGGACGCGTCAAGCCGCAAGCAGTCGCTACTCGGTGAAATGAGAGACTTTTTAGCCAAAGAAAAAGTGACAATGGATATGTTCAAGACCATCGCAGACAGGGTGCTCAACGCACTCAGCGACAAAAGCGGTGACGACCTCACGCACTCATTGTCGAACATGGCATTGCTGAGCAAAAGCCAAAACTCGGCTTTGAATAACTCGTTGTTTGATGCCAAGCGGCGCATGATCATCGACATGGATCGCCGAGGGGAATACATCCCTTACTGCACACGCATGGTGTTCTTGAAGTATTACACCGAGCGTGCCGACGAGAAGCAAATGTTCTGCTGGAGTGTCGCAGACCGCAAAGCCTACATCGCGGCAATGAACAGTGAACTGAAAAACTATTTAGCAGAGGAAATAGAGCCATGATACAGACTAAGCCACATAATTTCAGGGACATATTCAGTTGGGACAAAGACGGCCAACAAGTTCAGGGCATAGTCATTCCCATCATCCAGCGTGACTATGCGCAGGGGCGCACCAGCGAGGAAGTGAGCCGCATCCGTGAGCGTTTCCTTACTTCACTATTCAAAGCACTGGTAGATGACGAGAAGCAAACGCTTGATTTCGTTTATGGCAATATCGAGTATGTGAAGTTGCGCGACAAAAAGATGAACGTGCTCACACCGCTCGACGGCCAGCAGAGGTTGACAACGCTGTTTCTGTTGCATTACTATATCGCGAAGAATGAAGCGATGCCTGCCGTGGAATATGAGTTCCTCAAAAATTTCTCCTACGAGACCCGTGCCGGTTCTCGTGACTTCTGTGAGAAATTGGTTGACTTCAATCCTGACTTCTCAAAGCCCACCATATCAGAGCAAATCACCGATGAGGCATGGTTTCTGCTTGAGTGGGAAAGCGATCCCACCGTGCAGTCAATGCTTGTCATGCTTGACAGTATTCACAAGAAATTCAGGAACACAAGCAACCTTTGGCCGAAGATAACAGATGATGCCATCACATTCTATTTCTTGCCCATCAACGAAATGGGATTGACCGATGAACTCTACATCAAGATGAACTCGCGCGGCAAACCGCTCACACAGTTTGAGCACTGGAAAGCGGAGTTTGAGTTGGCTCTAAAAGAAGTTGACGAGTCATTGTCCAAACGAATCTCCCAAAAAATTGACATGGAATGGACTGACCTGCTGTGGCCTTATCGAGATTCAAATACAGGTGACGGTCAAGCCGATTCGGTCATTGATGACGAATTCCTTCATTATGTGCATTTTGTCGCCGACATCATTTGCTTCAAAAACGGCGAGGGCGAAATTGAGAAAGACTTTGACATTATTGATTCACTTTTCTCCGCAAAATGCGTGAACGCCCGAGAAAACGCCGAATATCTCGAAAGACTGTTCGACGTCTGGGCTGAAGTCCAGCCTCGTGATGAGCGAGGCCGCCGGCTACGCCTGACCGACTTCTTTAACCGCTTTCTCTCTATAGGCCATGCCGAGAATAGAGTGCCTGCTGGAAAGGAAACCGACATTTTCGCTGACTGCTGCCGCAATAGCGGTTTGCGTCAGGCTGACCGCCGCCGTTTCGCGCTGCCTCGTTTCCTATTGCTATATGCTTTTGTCTTGTACTTGCAAAACAAAGACCGCATTGACGAGAATGAGTTTCGTCGCCGCCTACGCTCACTCAATAACCTCATCGAGAACTCTGAAGACGCATTAAGAAATCGCTTAATGGCCGGTCTGGTCAGGCAGACCGAAGACATTATCGTCAATGGCAACATCATTGAGATTAAAGAAGGGCAAGACCACTTCAATAATATTCAAGCCCTTGAGGAAATCGAGAAGCGCCATTGGACAGACGAGAACCCCGACCACGCAGAGGCTCTTTATCGTCTTGAAGACCATCCGCTGCTTAATGGCAGTGTCGCGGTAATCGGACTGGAAAATATTGTCGCATTGGTTGACCGCTTCTATAATCTGTTTCCTCTTGACGAGGACGGCAATCTGCGTTGCAACCTTGATGCTATCGGGCGCGCGATGCTCGCCATCGGTGACTATGGTCAGGTAAATACATTCCGTTATCAACTCGCCTCGCCCGACATGCCGCGCGTTTGGCGTGAGATGTTCGGGCCTGTCGGCGACCGCAGTAAAGACCGCGCCAAAACAAAAGATGTGCTCGTCGAACTGCTTTCGCGTAGTGACCATTTCAACATCGATGTGCTCAACTCAATAAGTAATGAATTTTTGAGCAATTCGACAAATCTGTCATGGCGATACTACCTCGTGAAATACCCGACAATGCGGCAAAGTCACTTCGGCAAGTATTACTGGCATGGCGACAAGAAAAATCATCGCTACAATCTCATTTTAATGACAACGGAATACTCGTTGTCAGGTCGCAATTACGACGTTTTCCTCAAGACCATATACGAGTTGAATAATGGTGACAATAATGCACATCTGCGACTTGGCGAGTACTCTTACTCTATGTATAACAACGAGGAAAGAGACAAACTTTTTGTCATTAATGATGACAAAGAAGTGTATCTTTCGATGGAAAACGATTGCTACAAAGTCTTCGACAAGGCCGGTAATGAACTTATTGAGAAAATCGAAATTCCTCAGAATGATGAAGGCTTTGATACAACTGACCGCGTTAATATCGGGTGTGAAATCATAAAACGATTGTTGTCATGACGGGACCGGGGCTGTTAGAGTGGCTATAAACGGCCCATTGAGACGATTGATTGATGTGCCATGTTTTTCCTAAATTGATTTTAGTCGAATATTTTCCGGTTCTGCACTTGCCGGTTGATGCCTCAAGATTGTCGAGATGCGCTTTATTTGGCAAAATTCGCGTGAATTGGAAAAAAACGCTTTCCTGTCTTTGGTGATGTGGCGGATTATTGCTAATTTTGCGAGTTGAATTTCTTTAACAGCGATGTATAGACGGTACTTCAAACGTGTGCTCGACTTTGTGGTGGCGCTGCTGGCGCTGGTGGTCATCTCGCCGCTGCTGCTGGTGGTGACGGTGTGGCTGCACTTCGCCAACAAAGGCGCGGGCGCATTCTTCCTGCAGGAGCGCCCGGGTTTGCACGGCAAGTTGTTCAAAATCATCAAGTTCAAGACAATGACCGACGAGCGCGACGCCGACGGCAACCTGCTGCCCGATGAACAGCGGCTCACGCCCGTGGGTCGCTTTGTGCGCTCAACGAGTATCGACGAGTTGCCGCAACTGTGGAACGTCGTGGTTGGTGATATGTCGCTCATCGGACCGCGCCCCTTGCTGCCCGATTATCTGCCGCTCTACTCGCCGGAGCAGGCACGCCGCCATGAGGTGCGGCCCGGCATCAGCGGTTGGGCCCAGTGCCACGGCCGTAACTCCATTTCATGGACCGAGAAATTTAAACTCGATGTGTGGTATGTGGACCACTGCACGTTCCTTACCGACATGAACATTATTTTCACCACCATCAAAAAAGTGTTCGTGCGAGAAGGCATCTCCCAAGAGGGCAATGCCACGATGGAAGCTTTTAACGGCAGCAACTGACTATGGGTGAGGTGTTTCTCTATGGCGCGAGCGGCCACGCTCTTGTTATACGCGATATCGTTGAACGGTGTGGCGGTCGCGTGGTGTGCTTTGTCGATGATGGCAAGGCGGGCGAATATGCCGGCTTGCCGATTGTAACTTTAGAAACCATTCCACAGTCACTGCAGGCGATTGTTTCTATCGGCAGCAATGCGGCTCGCGCCACGGTAGCGGCTCGCCTTGCCGCGTGTGGCATAGTCGCAGCGCCGGCCGCCATCGACCCCAGCGCCGTCATCTCGCCATCTGCCTCCATTGGTTGTGGCACGGTTGTGATGGCCGGAGTGATTATCAATGCGAGGGCGACGATAGGGGAGCACTGCATCATCAATACCGGCGCCAGTGTCGATCACGAGTGCTTCATCGGCGACTTTGTGCACCTGTCGCCCCACTCGACCTTGTGCGGCAATGTGACCGTTGGCGAAGGTTCATGGGTAGGAGCCGGCGCTACCGTCATCCAAGGCGTGACCATCGGCTCCAACGTTACAGTGGCTGCCGGTGCCGTCGTGACCCGCGACGTGCCCGCCAATGCGTTGGTCGCCGGCATCCCCGCCAAAGTGTTAAGATTTAAGTAGAAACCAATAATCTAATAAAGATGACTATAATGAAGAGAATGCTTATAGTAGCGGTGGCGGTGCTGATGGTCGTGACGGCGGAGGCGCAGGAGTTGCCGCAGTTCTCGCAGACGAACTATGACGGGTGGACTTATACGCGGGACGACGTTGAACTTAATACGGATAACATCAGTCATAATCGTATCTTTCTATATTATAGCGCTGAGGAGCAGCGCGCTTACGCGCTGCTGTCGCCGATGTTCGCTGTTGATAGCAAGGTGGACTCAATAGTCGCGACTGTTACATATCATACGCCCGACTACGACCAGAAGAATTTTGTGCTGAAAAAAACCGCGCTTACTGTCGCGACCATCGATGCCGATGGCTATAGTCGCGATTCAGTGGCCGTGACACCGGTTGTCAAACAGCGGACGCACTCGCTGCGTATCGCAGTGCCCCATCGCAAATATGTCACCCAAGAGCGGCTTCGATTGGCCGGCTGGGACGCCGACGTGAACAGTTGTGGAGCGGTGCGTACAGTCAGCATTGAACTCGTCTCAAACTTTGACCGATACAACGTCAATGGCGATGCGGCCGTCGATGTGGGCGATGTGAACGCGCTGCTCACCGGCATCGTTGCCGGTGCCGCCAACGCGCAGCACGACCTCAATGGTGACGGCAGCGTGGACGTGGGCGACGTGAATGTGCTGCTGGAATATATCTTGAGTATATAAATAAGGTTGACCGTCTACCGTTTACCGAGCGTTGTCAGGACGGTAAACGGTTGCCGGTAGATAGAAACTTTTCATGAGATAGACGAGAATTGACGCGCACAAGCAGTCAACGGTCAACGGTAAACATTTAAAGATAATGGAAGAGAAGAAACGTGTTTTGTTGTGCCTGGCTCACATGAGCGGCAACGAGATGAAGTATATTCAAGAGGCGTTCGACACCAATTGGGTGGTGCCTCTTGGCCCTAATGTCAACGCCTTTGAGAAAGACTTGGAGGCACTCGTGGGCAAGAACAAACGTGTGGTGGCGCTGGCGAGCGGCACCTCGGCTATCCATTTAGCACTGGTCAACCTGGGCGTGGGTGCCGGCGATGAGGTGATCTGCCAGTCGATGACCTTCAGCGCGAGCGCCAACCCCGTGGTCTATCAGGGCGGCACGCCTGTCTTTGTCGACAGCGAGCGTGACACATGGAACATAGACGCCAACCTGCTCGAGGACGCCATCAAGGACCGCATCGCCAAGACGGGTCGCAAGCCCAAAGCGATCATCCCGGTCTACCTCTACGGTATGCCGGCCTATATCGACGACATCATGGAGGTGGCGCGCCGCTACGAAATTCCCGTGGTGGAGGATTCGGCCGAAGGCTTCGGCTCGCGGTGGAAAGGCGAGGTGGTGGGCACCTTTGGCGACTACGGCATCATGAGTTTTAACGGCAACAAGATGATTACCACCAGCGGTGGCGGCGCGCTGATTTGTCCCAACGATGAGGCGGCAAAGCGCACGATGTTCTTTGCCACCCAGGCTCGCGAGCCGGTGCCGTATTACTTGCACAAGGAGATTGGCTATAACTACCGCATGAGCAACATCTGCGCCGGCATCGGCCGTGGCCAGATGACGGTGCTCGACGAGCATCTGGCTCATCATAAGCACCTGTGCGACCTCTATGTGGAACTGTTTAAGGACACAGACGAGATCACGGTGCACGTCAACCCCGATGACCGTTTCGACGCCAACTATTGGCTGAACACCATCACCTTCTCGCCCGGCTGCAAAGTGAAGCCGCTTGCGGCGATGGAGGCCCTTGCGGCCGAGAACATCGAGTCGCGTCCGTTGTGGAAGCCGATGCACACCCAGCCGGTGTTCAGCGGCGCGCCGGCCTATGTCAACGGCGTGAGCGAGGCTCTGTTTGAGGTTGGCCTGTG
>CAMHQD010000053.1 GCA_946187345.1 uncultured Porphyromonadaceae bacterium
ATGATGAGGGCCTCATTCACAACGTGCAATTCGTTGGCGGCTGCCCGGGCAACACGTTCGGAGTGGCTCGCTTGGTCGAGGGGCGCAAAGCGGACGAGGTAATCGCCACACTCAAGGGTATTACCTGTGGCACCAAGCCCACCTCCTGCCCCGACCAACTTGCCCACGCACTCGAGCAGGCCCTCGCCGTCTGACCGCTCTCGTATCTCACGTAAAATCCGCAACAATAATATACTCTCGAAAATTTCCAAAAATTTTCGGAAATTTTCGTGAGCATATTCAATGTTTCGGATTTTAGGTTCTAATGAAAATTTGTGTTTGCTCGCACAAACGATTGTTATTATTTTTTATTATTTGCAGGAGGGGAACTAAATCAACGGGCAAGACGCAGCCCAAGGCGGCCGTAGCGGTACGACGGCGAGTCGTGGCGGCGAATCGACACGACGCAGAGCTCAGCGCCGTCGATCCAACTGCCGCCGCGGCTCACGCGGCTGGAGCCCGTAGTGGGACCCGTAGGATCCGTCTGCGCGGCACCGCTATAACTGCCGTACCTGTCCTGACACCACTCCCACACGTTGCCGCTCATGTCGTATAGGCCCAACTCGTTAGCCGCCTTCGTCGCAACGGGATGCTTGCCATAGTTCGGACTACTTGAACCAACATCATACGCGTTAACAGTGTACCACGCCACGTCGCCGATGGTGTTGCTGCCGGAGTACTTGTAACCCTCGCTCTTGGTGCCGCCACGAGCCGCGAACTCCCACTCCGCCTCGGTCGGCAAACGGAACGTCTCGCCCGTCAACGAGTTCAACTTGCTGATAAACGTCTGGCAATCGTCCCAGGACACATACTCCACCGGATAAATATCACCCTTATTGTAGTAACTCGGGTTGCTGCCCATCACAGCGGTCCACAACGCCTCGGTTACTTCAGTTTCGCCTATCCAGTAGTCGCTCAACGTCACTTGATGAGCCTTGTTCTCGTTATTGTAGGCGTCGCTGCCCTGCTCCGATGTCGCGCCCATCGTGAACGTGCCGCCCGCAACCGCAACCATCTTGAACGTGACGCCGTTCACAGTATAGGTCTTGGATTCGACCTGCGGCTCGTCGTTAAAGGCCGACGGGTCAAGGATGTAGTCAAGCAGCAGGTTCACGTCACCAACGTCGACCTGCTTGTCATCGTTCAGGTCAAACCGCTCTCTGACCGACTGACGACGACCATCGCCGTTCAATTCTGTAGTGGCAGCCGAAGTCGCCAGACTTACCGCAAGCATAATTGTCATTAAGGTTGTCTTTCTCATAAAAATAGATATTGTGTTTATAATGTGATATTTCGGTTACCACCGCGGGCCATTGCCCACATTCAATTCACAAAATTAGCAAAATTTTACCCCTTCCCGTGTTAAGATATGTTAATTTATCCGGAACACACGCCGCCGCATTTGTTCTCAGATATGAGCCAGCGTTTTGTAGGGACACAATTTATTGTGTCCATGTGCCGCGGGGGTGGACACAATAAATTGTGTCCCTACAAAACGTTGATATTCAAATCATTGCCTACTTTCGGACCAGAATTCCGTAACTCTAAATTTAGGAAATTCAAAAAATGAAGTTGGCGGACGCCAGGGCGTCGGCACAGCGCTGACCATCGATGGCACTCGAGACGATGCCTCCGGCATAGCCGGCTCCCTCGCCACAGGGATAGAGGCCGGCCACATCGATGTGGCACATGGTGGCCGGGTCGCGCGGAATGCGCAGGGGCGAGGAGGTGCGTGTTTCCACGCCAATCACCACGGCGTCGTTGGTCATGAAGCCGCGCGCCTGACGGCCGAAGGCCTCAAATCCACGCCGCAGCCTCTCGCCCACCATCGGCGGCAGCCAGCGGTCCAGCCGCGAGGGCTGCACTCCGGCGGGATAGGACGAGCGAGGCAGGGTATGGCTGTCGCGAACATCAACAAAATCTTTCATCCGTTGGGCTCCGGCCACCTGGCTGCAACCGGCCATCTCCCATGCGGTGCGCTCCACGTCATGCTGGAAACGCATCATCGCCAACACGTCTCGCCCCGCATCATATTTGGCGGGTAAATCCTCGGGGTGCAACTCCACCACCATTCCGCTATTAGACCACTGCGTGTCGCGCCGGCTGGGCGACATGCCGTTCACCACCAGCAACTGCTGCTCGCTCGTTGCCGGCACGATGATGCCGCCGGGACACATGCAGAACGAGTAGACACCGCGGCCATTCACCTGTGTGACAAAACTATACTCCGCTGCCGGTAACCACTGTCCACGCCCGGCCGGATTGTGATACTGTATCTGGTCAATCAAGTGCTGTGGATGCTCCAGACGCACACCAACGGCGATGCCTTTGGGCAGCAGCGCGACGCCGGCGGCATGCAGCATACGGTAGACGTCACGCGCCGAGTGTCCTGTGGCAAGAATTACCGGTCCGCGCCACTCGCGGCCATCGGCCGTGACCACCCCCTCCACTGCCACCGAGCCGGCAGAGAGCAATAGCCCGGCCACGCGCGTAGAGAAATGCACTTCGCCTCCACAACGCTCGATAGTGCAGCGCATCGCCTCAATGACGGCAGGCAGGCGGTCGCTGCCGATATGAGGGTGGGCGTCAACGAGAATCGCCTCACTCGCGCCGTGCTGCACGAGGATGCCGAGCACGGCCTCCACGCTGCCGCGCTTCTTGCTGCGGGTGTAGAGTTTGCCGTCGCTATAGGCTCCCGCGCCGCCCTCGCCGTAGCAATAGTTACTGTCGGGGTCAACTATGCCCTCGCGCGAGATGCGCGCCACATCGCGACGACGCTCACGGACGTTCTTGCCACGCTCGAGCACTATGGGCCGAATGCCGTGTTCGATGAGGCGCAACGCGGCAAAGAGGCCGGCGGGTCCGCAGCCCACGACGATGGCCTGTGGCGCACCATCGGGCACCACACGATAGTCGACCGGCGGCACAAGCGGCGTGGAGGGCAGCGGCTCGTCGACGGCGGCCTGAACGGCCACATTGACCATCACTTGGTGCCGGCGCGCGTCGATTGAGCGACGGGTGACCCTCACTCCCGTCAAGCGGCTGACAGCCACACCGAGTTCGCGGGCCACGACCGCACGCAACTCAGCCTCAACGGCCGCCACACGCGGCTCAACCCTTAATTGTAATAAGGAATACATAAGGAACAAAAGAACTATCTCGCGTCACACACCAACCAATCTCTCTACATATTAAAATGGAAAAAGAATACTTGTGAGTTATGCTTTTGACAAACGCTGGCGCACAGCCTCGTAGGCAAGGATGGCCGCACTCGCGCTGACGTTTAGCGAGTCGACCACTCCGAGCATTGGTATGAGAATATGGGCGGTGGCCGCTTGCCGCCAAGCGCCACTCAAGCCGGTGGCCTCGGTACCCATGACAATAGCCGTCGGCCCCGTCATGTCAACATCATAATATGGACGGGAATCTTGCAGTTGGGCGGTCAAGATAGCGATGGATTTTTCTTTTAGCCATGAGATACACCGCCCGGAGTCGACGCACACCGTTGGCACGGTGAATGCCGCACCTAACGAGGCACGGATAGAATTGGGATTGAAAGGGTCAGCCAGCGGGTCACACACGATAAGCGCATCCACGCCGGCCGCATCGGCAGTGCGCAGCATGGCGCCAAGATTGCCGGGTTTCTCCACCGCCTCAGCTATCAAGAGCAATGGACTTGGGGACAGCCGCAAGTCATCAAGAGTGGGATGCGGTGTTTCCACAATAGCGATGAAGCCCTCGGTGCCGCCGCGCTGGGCCATCTTGGAATACACATCCGCAGTGACCTCAAACCATTTAATATCATCATCTTTCATCCTGACGGATAGCAAGGCGTTCCCGTTGTTTTGAGCTATCGATGGGCAGTAATAAACTTCCTTAACACTAAACCCGCCACGGACACAACGCTCAAGTTCGCGCGCGCCTTCCACTATTGCCACACTGTGCTCCCGTCGCAACGCGGATTGGCCACGCAACGCCACAACCCGTTTCACACGGTCATTGCGCAAACTCTCTATCTTCTCCATCAACAAGGCTACAACCGCTTTAGTGTGGCCACCACACGACCTTCCTCATCATGTAACGACATCACACCCTGACGGTCGACATCATAACCGGTAACCTCCTCAAGGGCAAGAGTGAGTTGAGACTCAACCGGCGACAGTTCAATATCGTCATCGGTAGTATGAAGATCCTCAAATTGCAGAGAGTGGTCCGTGGCGGCATCCACACGCGTGACACCATTGATGATGTGGTCACCCACAGCGTGGAACATTGCCGCGGTGGCATCAAGAACCATGCGCACACTTCCGGCGGGCACATTCTCGCCACGAAGTGACAACAACTGCCACGCCCCGTCAATAGCCGCCAAATCAACGCGACGCAGCGACAGCACCGTGCTGCCGTGGGATGATAACGTATGCAACACAGTCACGCGGCCGTTGGTCTCCATGCGCAACGTGCGGCTTTCGTTGAGAGCCTTGACAATCGACTGCTCACTGGCCGCGTCATCACAACTATGGTGGGTTGTCACAACATCACTGAATGTTATGGACGCGTTATTGGTTTTCAGCCGCGCGTTAACCAGATTGCAAGCCAACTCGCCCGTCAGACGGCCATTTTTAATATCAAAATCCAGGCGCGTCCGCAATCCGGCTTTCAGCGGCTTGCGCCGCACATCGGTGACAACCCATGTGCCGGCGAGTTGAGCCCGAGCGTCAGTGACAGTGACTTCACGCATGACTGCCTCGGTCGATGTGGCATCGGATGTCGTCCCGTCAACCACCACAGCGACACGTTGCTTGCGGTTCTTGCCACGTTTGCGGTCGCCCGATGGCGACGCGACAGCCACAGCACAAGTCGCCGCGGCGACGGCTACACACAATATTCTATTGAATAATTTACAATTCATAAGCACTCGCAGAAAACTTTCAACCTACAAAGGTACTAAAAAAGTTTCATTCATAGCATCTCAATCCATCAATTTCCATAAAAACGTATTGTACGCCCGACAATCTTTATAAATTTATTATGCGAAATTCACTTTTTTTTCACTGGGACAAAATTAATTTGTACCTTTGCGAACCGATATATCAAACCGACAACGACTATGAGAAAGTTCACTTTTGCTCTGACGCTACTGTGCTGCGCGATGATGATTGCCGCGCAGGACGCGATTAAGGTGCACTACACCGGTACCAAGCCCACGATTACCGACTTCGCACGGGCCTACTGCCACTATATGGATACGCTCCAGGAGACCGGCGACCGGCCGTCCAACGCCATCAAGCACGCCCTCGAGTGTCGCGACAAGGGGTTGCCGCTTGACGAGGGCGAGACATTCGTCGTGAACGAGCGCGCAGGCTATATCGCCTACCACGCTCAGCATGACCGGTGCTTTATCGAAATGGAGATGTGCTATTGGAACGAGAAGGACGGCAAGCACAAACTCTTTGCGTTCAACAATATGGCGAGCCTGTGCGATGGCAAACCGTTGCTCACCGAGACCAGTGGCATAGACTTCCTGCGCTATGACAACGCGACACGGACGATGACCTTCTGTGACGACCCGGGCGTGGAGGTGCACTATGGCAATGCGGTCTATAGCCTGCCGTGTGACGGCAAGGACATCACGGTCACTGTGTTTGACGAGGATGGCGAAGTCACAGACCACATCCTCAAGTGGAACGGCCGCCGCTTCCTCCCGTGACCCATCCCGCAGGCTATCGGCAATGAGAACCCACGAAGTGGGTTCCCCGTTGTCGCAGCAAGGGAGAGTGTTACGGTCAGAAGGCGACTTTGCGGCCGCCGACGATGTAGATGCCGCTGCCGGGCCGCGACACACGCTGGCCGCTGAGGTTATAGATAGGACTCTCGACCTCGCCGCGCCGGTCAACAACGTCTGTAATGCCGCTCGGCGTGGTGTTGTAGATGGCTATTTCCAGTTTGGGAGGTAGCGTGCCGGCACTAATCGGCACAAACAGGGCACGGAAAGGACTCACAGAGTGGGTGCCCAGCGTCAATGTCGCGCCCTCACTGTCGAGCACGTAGACCTCTTTCGCGTCATTTAGCGCCGCCATCGTGCCGGACATCTTGAAGTTGCGGCCGGTGACCGATGCCTTGCCCGAGCCCACCTGGGCCTCGTCGGCCGTGAACGTCACGCTGCCGATCGCCTTGCCATTGGGTAGCGCGGTCGGCACGCCGAGCAGATAGGGCACGCACGGCTCGAGCGCCATTTGCGGCATGCCAAACTCCATCGTGGTGCCGTTTTCATATCGGAACGTGCCCACCACCAGGTCGCCATCGCTGCCGCCTTCAGTGACCCAGCGCAACGGCGTCGCCACACCATCAATCATCGTCCGGCAGCCGGTGGCTCCAAAGGGCAGCACGACGGTTGTCCACCCCTTGCCGGTCTTGCTGTCGTAGCGCACCTCGGGAGTGCGCGTGAGGCTCACGTGCCCTGCGATAAAGGTTGTGGGGCTGAAGAACGGGTACTTATCGCTGAGCGTAACCACCTCGGCACGACCGTCCTTGACGATATTGTCGCCGCTGAGCGTGCTGTTCTCGTCAACAAATATGAGCACATTGGGATTAGCAGAGGTGTCGATGTCTGTCACGCCCTTGATGTCGCGCAGGTCGACGGCACACACTGTCGCCTCGGGCTTGAGCGTGGATGTCAGGCGGTAGGTCGAAGCGTTGCCCGTGGCGTCGTAGCCCACATAGTAGGGCACCAGAGTGTAGGTCTCTCTCTCGGGACCTTGCTGCGACACCTGCTTGTCGCCACGCATATACATTGTGGTGAAACTGTAACGCTCGGCGCCGCCAAGTTCAACCGACTCGCGCTTGAGCACCACGGTCTTGCCGGCCGGAATTGTCTCGGTGGCGTCGACGTGGTCAAACACGTACTCATTTCCGGTCCACAAATAGCAAAGGACGCTGATTTGGCCCTGATAGGTCTTGGTGCCGTGGTTGGTAACGGTGAGGTCAAGCATCGCCTTTGGACCGATGATTTCGCTGCCGTCGGCGTTTGTCACGCGCTGGGTGATGGTGAGTTCGCAGTCGTCGGTGGCATCGTTCTCGACCACATCCACGTTGCCGGAGTAGAGATTATTGGCTTCTTTATCGAGCACCTTGAAGTCAATACGTCCGGCCTTTTTGGGGATGAACCACATGGCGACAGGCAGTGTCTGGCCCGGCGCGATGTCCGGCTCGAGGCACTCGAGCCACTGCGTCTCGCCCTTGTCGTCAATATAAGTCAGTCCCAATTCGCCATGATATGCCGCGTCGCCATCGTTGCGGACCGTCACGGTCAGCCAACTCTTCTGTCCGACAGTGGGAGTGCCGGTAAATTTGACGTCGACAACTGTGAGTTTCGCGTCGAGCGACACCGCGGTGGCTGTGAGCAGACCGGAGGCGTTGTCGAGGTGAATCTTGAAGTAATGGTTCTCGCTGTCGCCGTTATACTCCCAATCCTCGCGGCCGGTCATCTTGCTGGTAATGTACAGCGTGTAGTCGCCATCGGTCAGTTCCGGGTCGGTCACGGGATCGAGGTAGAACATGATCGTGTGGTCATGCAGAGCGGTGTTCAACTCATATTTCGCCTTCTGGAAGGTATAGGAGCGGGTCACGCTGCCATCGTCTTTGATCAAATAGGCGCCATTGGTAAACTCAGCGTCAAAGCCGTTGTAATTGTGGGTGTTGAAGCCGGCAAAGACCAAATAGCCTTTGCCATCAAAGTAGGGGCTCGAACTCTCACTGCCCTTGGCCGAATAGGAGTGGTCGCCCTTGTCATCGTAGTAGAGCCAACACTTGGTCGTTGTCAGGCGGGCCGGAGCCTCGGGGTTTCCGGCGGCCGGCTGCACTCCGAAGAAGGCCACCTGCTCATATTTGAACTCCATGTTATCCTGGCTCTCTCCCGTCTCTTGATTGTGAGGATCCATAAGCAACACGCGGTAGAAGCCGTCGTCATCTCCATCCCACCCCCAGTTGATGTGGAAGTAGTCCTCCTCATCGTAACCGTCGACCACAAACGAGTGTCCGTCGACGGTTGACGTGCCGCTGAACAGCACCGGGCGACCGTTTGCCAACTCGTTGTAGAGAAGATCCACCCAATCGTTATAGTTCGCCTGCCTGCGCCACATCGTGTAGGCCCCGGCATCGTAGCCGAAGTATTTCGTCAGCGCCTGCAGCACGTCATAGCCGGTGGCGATGCTTGCCTCGGGGCCGTAGCATGCCTTAGAGGCAGTGCCGATATACCTGAACAGGCGAGCCACTTCACTGCCGTCGCCGCCATCGGTGTAGGACGGCAGAATTTTGTCCCAGTCAAACGTTGTCGGCTCCAGGGCAGGCAGCGATGGATAGTTGGTACCTTCCTTATTGTCAGGCGTAAAGGCAGGGATAGCCGTTGTGGCACCGGTTGGGTAGCGGTGGTAATACATTATCTGCGCCGTGGCGGTGATGGTGCAGCCCGTCGGAGCGCGGTCGTCACCAAAGGCCGGACTCTGGTCGTTATATGGCGATGACTGGCCCCAGCGGCTCTGGAGCATCGGCGGGATATACGTCTTGGTGGAATAACGGGCGGTGGCGCGGCGCGCGGCGCGCTGTGCGCCGCCATCGTTGGCTCGACGGGCAGTCTCGATGTAGCCCTCAAGCCACGACCGCATATTGGGCGGCATCGACGCCGCGTCAAACGTGCCGTGGTCGCTGTAGCCGATTATCTCGTCGGCGCTCTCATCGCCGCCCACGAGCACAAAACCACAGTCGCCCATGTTGACGGCGTAAACCGCGGCTTGACCCTCGGCGTCAATGCCGACGGGGCTGACCACGGCACTCGTCGCGCTGTGGGGCGCGGCCTTGGCGCGGGAGTCACCGCGTGCGTTGACCCTTGCGCCTCGCGCTTCCATAAACCGGCGTGCGGCGTCAGCCGCCTGCTCCGGCGTCATTGCAGCCGCCGTCACGGCCACGCCGGCCATCAGGCCAAGCATGAGCAAGAAAATCTTTTTCATCTTTTATAAGTTATTCGACCACTCGACTACTCGACTATTCGAGTAATCGAGCAATCGATGATTTGAGATAACAGTCAAGTGAGTGTCACGCGGGGTTGAAGCGCTCCTTGCCCTGGCGGCAACGCGGGCACTTCCAGTCATCGGGCAGGTCCTCAAAGGCCACACCGTCGTGCTCGGCAGGGTCGTAGACGTAGCCGCACACCGAGCATACATACTTGCCCGTGGCCTCTTGCTTCACGGCAAAGTCCACCTCGGCGAGAACCGTCGGCACCGGATTGTCGAGATCCATCACTCGCTTAGCCTCAAGGTTCTCATAGCCCTGCGGAGTATGGGTCGAGAGGTAAACCGTCGGATGGTTGCGCACGAACTCTCGCACCCGGTCCAACGTCTCGCGTGCCGCCGCCGGGTCATCGAACACCACCGACAGTTTGTTCTCATACAGCGCCTCGTCAACGTAGGTGATGTCCCCGTGAATCATGTAGAACAAGCCGCCGTCCTCAACGATAACAATGCTGTTGCCGTTGGTGTGGCCCTTGGCCTTGATGAAACGGATGCCCGGAGCAATCTGTTGGCTCTCGGGGAAGTTGAAATATGCCCCGTCGGTAAAGTCCACCGGCACGAGGTTGTCGAGACCTTGCAGTTCGGCGGCACCCAATTCCTCGCGATTGACGTAAACCTTGGCGTTGGGGAACGAGCGCACCTCGCCGCTATGGTCGGCATGGCGGTGGGTGAGCAAAATCTTGGTCACCTGCTCGGGCTTATAACCCAATGCGCCCAGCGCCTCCATATAGGGCATGATGTCGTGGCCGGTAAAGGCCGGCGAGTTCTCGTCGGGGTGCTCCTCGGGGGTTCCGGCAGGCAGGCCGGTGTCCACAAGAATCACCTCGCTGCCGGTGTCTATCACATAGTTCTGCAGACTGCCGCGGTAGCGGATGGCGGGGTTGAACTTCTCAACGCCCTCTTCGCCTCCAAAGGCGAACGGTTGGCCATAAAAACCGTCCTTACGGAATTTCACTGCTTTAATCTCCATTGTTGCTCAGAATATATGTTTGTTTAGGTTTATTGATTTCCGCAACAAAGTTAGTGAAATTTCGTCTAATCACCAAATGAGCGGCAAATTAAAAATCGCGCTCACCTGGTGGCGGGCGCGATTGAGTAAACGTAGTCCCTAATTACTAATTGCCAAGAGTTAAACTTCTCTCGGCCCAGTAACACAACATACCGGCGAGGTAGCCGGCAAAAGCAATCCATGAGATGTGCCTCATATACCAGCCAAAGGAAATCTTCTCCAGCCCCATGACCACGACACCGGCCGCAGATCCGATGATGAGCATCGACCCGCCGACGCCGGCACAATAGGCCAGCAGGTGCCAGAAGATGCCGTCGACGGCCATGTCGCCAACGGCCGCCACCGGATACATACCCATGCACCCCGCCACCAACGGCACGTTGTCGACAATCGACGACAACACGCCAATGATGCCTGTGGTGAGGTAGTGGTTGCCGTTGAAGATGTTGTTCAACCCGTCACCCAGCATCGTCAACACCCCAACGGTCTGCAGGCACGCCACAGCCATCAAGATGCCTAAGAAAAAGAGTATGGTCGACATGTCGATGCGCGACAACATCTGCGACACGCGATTATGCGTGGTGCCGTTTCCCTCGACATTCTCCTGACGGGAGTAGAACACTTCGGTCACCGTCCACAGCACCCCAAGCACGAGCAATATGCCCACAAATGGCGGCAAGTGGGTCACGCTCTTGAACACAGGCACGAACATCAGTCCGCCAACGCCAAGGAAGAAAATCACTTTGCGCTGTGTGGCAGTCAGTTCATTGGACTGCTCGACCGGAGTAGGCATCATCACTTGCCCCAAGTTGCCCTTCAACGAAAGAGACAGCACGTAGGCCGGCAACATCATTGACACCAAAGACGGGATGAGTAGCCACGCGACAACTCCCAGGGCTGTGATCACGCCCTTGTTCCACAGCATGATGGTTGTCACATCACCGATGGGCGAGAACGCACCGCCGCTATTGGCAGCGATAATGACCAGCGAGGCATAGACGATGCGGTCTTGCCGCTCGCTAACGAGTTTCCTCAAAATCATAATCATCACGATTGACGTGGTGAGGTTGTCGAGGATGGCCGAGAGGAAGAATGTCACAAAGGCAATGCGCCACAACAGGGCGCGCTTGCTGTGGGTGCGCATCACATCGCGGACGAAGTTGAAGCCGCCGTTACGGTCAACAAGTTCAACGATGGTCATGGCTCCCATGAGGAAGAACAGCGTGGTGGCCGTCGCCCCCAAGTGCCGCTCGATAGTCTCCCCAACCGTCGCTGCCACATCGCCGCTGATGCTGGCCGGCAGATAGGCAGCCGGGTTAACCATAAACAGCGTCCACGTCACCACCAGCATCAACAAGGCGATAGCCGCCTTGTTGACCTTGGTGACACTCTCGATGGCTATAAAAAGATAGCCGATGCAAAAGGCGATGACAATCGCAAGAGTGAGTGCGGGCATGATTTAGAGGATTTGCGCGATATACTGCACATCCTCGCCCACATAGAAGCGCGGCTCGCAGACGGGATTGTTCCTCAAGTCGCCGAAACGGAACAACTGCAACGCGCCGAAGCGGCCATCCTCACTCAGGCACAACTCCAACCGGTAGTTGCCGATCGCGGCAGGCACTGGCTTGCCCTTCTGCCGCAACTCGGCCGCCATCTTGGACGGCGACAGGCTGAGCAGGTGCTCCAAACGGGTGCCTTCGGTAGGGTTATACTCCAGCACGTGAACCTTGACCACGCTCTGAGTTGGGGTGTACACCGCCTTGGTTGTGAACCACGACTTCTTGATAATGATATCACTGCGGGAAGAGATGGCGGCTGCCATCTCCAAACTATTGATGCTTGGCATAGTTGTTGTAATGCAATTAAGCGCAAAACGGCAACGCCGCTTTGCTTTGGGTTAATGATATTTGAATAGTTAATGGGTGAGTGTGTTTTTTCAGGCGCTACAACACGCTATGCTCTAACGGATAATGCGTCTCAACGCGATGATATAGTAAGCGCATTGAGACGGCGCTCCAAACGGAGCCGTTTCCTGTCGGCACCGTCCGTCATAAAATGAAAAAAGTGGTTTGACAATGTGATGCCGCGTCATCGCGGCCGTATGGTTGGGTGTACGCTCTGTCTTGGGGCCGTGAGTGGGAACAACGCGCTGCGGGCGCGAGTGACAGATGCGATACAACTGTGAGGCATCGGTGAGCGTCGCCTCGCTATGCTCACGCTCTTCAACCGACAGCAGGGTTGGGTCCGTCAACTTGTGACGTTCGGCAACGGACATCGCCTGCGGCCCCGGCACGCTTGCCAGAGCCGACAGCCACATCACGGCTAAAGCCGCCGCAAGCCTAATCCAAAAACGCATCACCACCATTCACGTGTGCGGTCACCTCATGGCTGCCTTCTTGGAGTATTCCTTCTGCGCCTTTTTCATCTGCTTGATGAAGTCCTCGCTGCCCTGCAAGGCGCAGAACCCGATGCTCGCCGCCGTGCGGCTATTGTCCACATCGCTCTGCCAGTGGGCACCCACAATCACGCGGCTATTGCAGTAGTCCCATCCGCGCTTGAAGATTTGCTCGGCACGCTCCGGCGCGATTTGAGCCAATAGCAGCGAGATGGTCCAGCCGCGCAGGCTATGGCCGCTGGGATAACTGCCCTCGCCGCGCAGGGCGTCCTCCTCATGCGACGGCATCGCGTCTTCATAGCGCTCAAACGGCCTCTGACGCTTGTAGTGAGCCTTCGGTTCCTTGCGCATCGGGTCGGTCGTGGCAAGGCTCGTCTCGAGCAACTTCCAAATCTCGGGCGTACCGGCTTCGCTAATCTCCAAGCCGAACGCCTCTTCCCATAAACCATAGATTTTAGTGTGGTCATACCACTCGGCATCGGCAATGGCCTGGGCAACACGCGCCGAGTCTTGACGCTGCTGCTTACCCCAGCAGTAGCGCACCACATCGGCCGCAAACTCCGGGCTGTCAAACGCCGGCGGAGCGGGCATAATGTTGAGCAGGCTGGGAAGACGGTCAAGCGCGATAAAGGGTTTAACGACAACCTCCTGGGCTCGTGCCACAAACATAGCCATCATTACAACGGCCACTACAAAGCAAGTCTTTTTCATTCTATTATCGTTCAATTGAAATATTGATGGTGCAAAGATACAAAAAATTCCTCAATATCACACTACCCCATCACAACATCGAGCACCATCATCAACACTCCACAGGGTTGCTGATGAGCGGGCGAGACTTCGCTCCCTCAAACTTCACCTCGCCGCCCAGGTCGATAATGCGCTCGACAAACTTCTCAACCCAACCCATCTCCTCGTTGAAGTGGTTGATGTACTTCTCACCGAGTTTCGAGAATCCTTGAGCCTTGAAAATCTGGCCCTGCAACTTGTGAACCAACGCGCCTTCGGTCAGTCCCGTGGCGAAATACTGTAATGCTTCGATTGATTTCTTTGCGTCCATTAGTAAATAATTTTATAAGTATTTATAATTGTCAAGTGCAAAATTACCGCTATGTTTGAAATCACGGGACACCCGAAACCGAACAAAAATTGACCGAAACCGAACAATTCAAATATTTTTCGTACCTTTGTGCTCATGTTTACACTCAAGCAGTGGTGGAAACTCGTCATGGACAGCGAGCCACACGACAATTGGGACGGCAAAGTGCTCTGTACCGAAAGCGATGCCGCCATGACACTGAGGACCAACGTCACTCAGGGTTATTTGGCCTGCTACACTTTCACGCTAGTCACTGACGGTTGGCTCACAATGCGCATTGACGACCCTCACTATCGCCTCAAAGGACAATCACCCAAACAATACCGACGCCAATGAACTCCGGTCCGTTTGCAGCCCCCACTAACGACTAATGACTAACGACTATTATGGAAGTAATAAAGAGTTTCACAATCGACCACACTTGCCTCAAGCCTGGCATTTACGTCTCACGAATCGATAAAGGCTTCACCACATTTGACCTGCGCATCATCGAGCCCAACAAAGAGCCGGCGATCGCTCCATCGGCAATCCACAGCCTCGAGCACCTCATGGCCACATGGTTCCGAAACAGTGAGGTAAAAGACGATGTGGTGTACGTCGGTCCAATGGGCTGCCTCACCGGAATGTACGTGATCATGACCGGCAGTTATAGCGTGGAGGATATGCGTCGCCTTACCATCGAGTGCCTGCAGTGGATTCTCGGGCAGACCGAGGTGCCGGCCACCACGCCGGAGACCTGCGGCAACTACCTGCTGCACGACCTGCCCATGTGCAAGTGGGAGTGCGCCCGCTATCTCGACCGCTTGCGACACAACTTCCACAGCGAGTACACAACTTTGCAAGTCGTGCTCGATAACGGCCAGATATTCGCCGACGCTTAACAGAGCCGTTAATCTTGTCTTGAGCCTTTACCCACAAGTTCGATAGCCTGCTTGCCCGTGAGATGGCGGATATCGAAACTCAAAACAAGCATATGGGACAACCCGCGCTCCAACTCTTTCTCGAGTGCCGCATCATGCCCTGGATTATAGCGGTTGCCCAGCAGGCGCGCCGCCACTAACCGTTGCCGCTCGTCCTCGACAACGCGCACCCGACCGAAGGCGATTACGCTGCGATAATAGGTTGTATATTCCCCCGCCTTCACATCATCACGGTCAACAACACAAAACGAAGCCTTGTCACAACGGCGTATCGCGTCCACCTTGTGCCCCGTCAACGCACTATGGAAATAGAGCAGCCCGTTGTCATACACATAACTCAGCGGCACGGCATACGGATAGCCGTTATCGCCCAACACAGCCAGAGTGCCCGATGTGGCACGACGCAATACCTCGACACACTCTTGCGGCAGCAACTCTTGACGCTTACGCCGCATTTCTCTAAATTGCTCCATAGTCATGACAATGCTTTCAGACCCACAACCGACGCTATCAATGTCGTGATAAAAAACAACCGCCAGAATGTGGCAGGCTCATGGAAAAACACAATACCGACAAGCACCGTGCCTACAGCACCGATGCCGGTCCACACAGGATAGGCTGTGCCAAGCGGCATCGTGTGAGTCACTTTGGCTAGCAGGCCCATACTCGCGATTGTGAACGCCAAAAAGCCGCCCATCCAGCACCACCATTCAACGCCATCAACTGCTTTGGCACGACCCAGACAATAGGTAAAACCCACCTCGCACAGCCCAGCGATTATCAGTAAAAACCAATTCATCTTTCTTTCTCAACGCCTATTGAGGGCTGCGGCAAATCCCGGCGTCTCCTTCTTTGGCACCGCAAAGGTACAAAAAAACACGCTTGTCACAAAGCATTCGTCCCATCACGGCCGGTCTATCAACAGCCGCCCGGATTACTTCTTTATCGTGTCAGAGTTCTGGTTATATGCCTTGGCCACGCACTTCCACTCTCCGTTCATCTTCATCAGCAGCAGATAGTCGGTAAAGTCAATCCGCCCACCCCAATTCTCCTCAAGGACACGCACCACGGCGACTGTCTCCTCAACGGACACGACATCGACGTGAGCCTTGAAATCGGCACCGGCAACTGTTTGAGAACAAATTCAACAACACATAAGACGACCTCAGCGACAAGCCTCCACAGCGCCAGCTTGATTGCCAAATAGAACGGTCGCCGCATCAAATCAATGACGCGGCGACCGTGTTCCGGTTGTCGGCTATACTTCGGGTCAAGCCTCGGCGGGAGCCTCGGTTGCCTCGGCCTCGGGAGCGGCAGCGGCCTCGGCGGCAGCGGCAGCCTCAGCGGCAGCGGCAGCCTCAGCGGCGAGTTTCTCGGCACGCTTCTTGGCGACGGCCTCGGCCTTAGCCTTATTCTTCTCAGCCTCCTCTTCGAGAGCCTTCTTAGCGGCAGCCTTCTTGTTGTCGCGCTCTTGGTTGCGAACAGCATCTAACTTGGCCTGACGCTCGGCCTTCCATGCGTCGAAACGCTTCTGGGCCTCGGCCTCGTCGAAAGCGCCCTTCTTGACGCCACCCTGGAGGTGCTTCATCAGCAGCACACCCTCGCGGCTGAGGATATTACGGACAGTGTCGGTGGGGATAGCACCAACATTGAGCCAGTAGAGTGCACGCTCGAAATTTAAACTTATTGTAGCAGGATTAGTGTTGGGGTTATAGTAACCAATCCTTTCAATAAATCTACCATCTCGTGGTGCCCTGCTATCGGCGATGAC
>CAMHQD010000054.1 GCA_946187345.1 uncultured Porphyromonadaceae bacterium
GCGACGACGAGATTCGCCGCGTGCTGCAAATCCTGAGCCGCCGCACCAAGAACAATCCCATCCTTATCGGCGAGCCCGGCACCGGCAAGACCGCAATCGTCGAAGGCTTGGCGCAGCGCATCGTGCGCGGCGACGTGCCCGAGACATTGCGCCAGAAACAGGTGTTCTCGCTCGACATGGGTGCGCTGATTGCCGGCGCGAAGTATCAGGGCGAGTTCGAGGAGCGGCTCAAGGCAGTCATCAACGAGGTGGTGCAGGCTCAAGGTGAAATCATCCTCTTTATCGATGAGATACACACCCTCGTGGGCGCCGGCAAGAGCAGTGGTGCCATGGACGCGGCCAACATTCTCAAGCCCGCGTTGGCGCGTGGCGAACTGCGCAGCATCGGCGCGACGACACTCGACGAGTATCAGAAATATTTCGAGAAAGACAAGGCACTCGAGCGTCGTTTCCAGACCGTCATGGTCGATGAGCCTGACGAACAGGACGCCATCGCCATCATGCGTGGCCTGAAGGAGCGCTACGAGAACCATCATCACGTGCGCATCAAGGACGAGGCCATCATCGCCGCCGTGCAACTCAGTGAGCGTTACATCAGCGACCGTTTTCTGCCCGACAAGGCCATTGACCTCGTTGACGAGGCGGCGGCACGGCTGCGCATCGAGATGGACAGTGTGCCCGAGGAACTGGATGAGACATCGCGCCACATCGCCCAACTTGAGATTGAGCGCGCGGCCATAGCCCGTGACGGTGACAGCGACCACCTCAAGGCTGTCGAGCGGCAGATCGCCGACCTCAAAGAGCATGAGACAGAACTGCGGGCGCAGTGGACAAGCCAGAAGGAAGTGGTGGCGCGCATCCAACAGAACAAGGTCGACATTGAGGCGCTGAAGTTCGAGGCCGAGCAGGCCGAGCGGCGCGGTGACTACGGCCGTGTGGCCGAAATCCGCTACTCACTAATTGGCGGCAAGGAAACCGAGAACGAGCGCCTGCAGCAACAACTCGCCACGTTGCAGCAAGGCAAGCCATTGATCAAGGAGGAGGTCGACGCGGACGACATCGCCGAGGTTGTGAGCCGCTGGACCGGTATTCCCGTGACCAAGATGCTGCAGACCGAGAAAGACAAACTGCTTAACCTTGAGGCGGAACTGCACCGGCGCGTCGTGGGCCAGGATGAGGCAATCGCGGCAATCAGCGATGCCGTCCGGCGCAGCCGTGCCGGCCTGAACGACCCCAAACGGCCTATCGGCTCATTCATCTTCCTCGGCACCACGGGCGTTGGCAAGACCGAGTTGGCCAAGGCCCTCGCGGACTACCTATTCAACGATGAGAACATGATGACGCGAATCGACATGAGCGAGTATCAGGAGAAATTCGCCGCCACCCGACTCATCGGCGCTCCCCCGGGATACGTGGGTTATGACGAGGGCGGACAACTCACCGAGGCCGTGCGGCGCAAGCCATACAGTGTGGTGCTGTTTGACGAGATTGAGAAAGCCCACCCGGACGTGTTCAACGTGCTGCTGCAGGTGCTTGACGACGGCAGGCTGACAGACAACAAAGGCCGCACCGTCAACTTCAAGAACACCATCATCATCATGACAAGCAACCTCGGGTCGAGCCTGATTCGCGAGCGGTTCGCCTCGATGACCGACGCGAACCGCGAACAGGTCATCGCCAAGACCAAGAGTGAGGTGATGGAGATGCTCAAACAGACCATCCGCCCCGAGTTCTTGAACCGTATCGATGAGACGATAATGTTCACGCCGCTTAACCGCGATGAGATCCGGCAGATTGTGCGCCTGCAACTTGACGGTGTGGCGCGGCAATTAGCCTCCACCGGCTTGACGCTAACGGCCACCGATGCCGCCGTTGACGCTCTCGCGACCGCCGGCTACGATCCGGAGTTCGGCGCGCGTCCCGTCAAGCGAGCCATCCAGACTCTGGTGCTCAACGAGTTGAGCCGCGACATCATCGCGCAGCGCGTCACTCGCGAGCGCCCCATCACAATCGACGCCGACGCTGACGGTCACCTGCGCTTCACCAACTGACGCAGTAACGTCTATTCACTTGTCACGCTCTCGACAAGAGATGTGAAACAACAATATGGGGACGGTTCCTTTGTCTCACTTGATGAGACAAAAGAACCGTCCCCGCGTGTTCCAGAGTCGTGTCGCCCCGGGCTATCAGCGGAGGGCGTACAGTGGTGTCTCGTCATCGGGCGTCACGACACGCCACGAGCCGTCGGTGGCCGGCACGCTGATGTGGGTGTCGTCAATCCATGTGAGGAAAGGCACCTCGCCATCTGGAGTGGTGACGCTCCACGTGCGGCTCGCGTTGTCGAAATTGAGGCGGGTAACATCGCCGTTACTCAAGTTCGTGACTATATAACCGCCACTGTGAGTGTCAATCCGGTAGCGGGCGTCACGACCGTCAATCATCACAGTTTCCTCAACAACCGGATTCTTGTCACTCCAAAACTCAATCGTGTTCATCACCAACAGATCAGTCAACGCCGTGATCTCATATACCGGAATAATCCAGAACGCCGCGTAAACAACCTCATTCACCCACTTCCTCTCAGACACGCCACGATTCCAGCGCATCACCTTTGAAGTCAAGGCGAAACTACCCAAGCACGATGTCATGAGCACCATCGCCGCCATCGCGGCGACTATAACACATTTCTTTTTCATCATCAAAATCAGTTATATATAACAAGTGACAACAACAACGCAATCGCCGGAGAAACCAGCAGCAGACTATCAATGCGATCCAGCACACCTCCGTGCCCCGGAATTACATTGCCACTATCCTTCACGCCGGCAGTACGCTTCAGCAACGACTCCACAAGGTCACCCAACGTCGCGATAATTGAAGTGACCGCGGCAATAGTAAGCCACAACCCGATCTCAGGTACCGTGAACCACTCGCTGCACCACACACTCGAGGCCCATGCCCCTAACAGACACAACGCCAGTCCGCCAAAAAAGCCTTCCCACGTCTTCGCCGGCGATACGCGTGGGAAGAGTTTGTGCCGACCAATCAGAGAGCCGGTCAGGAAAGCGCCCGTATCATTCAGCCAAATAAACACAAACACACCAAGCAACAATCCCGGCGAACTCATCGCTATAATCAACTGCAATAGCGCGATAGGCAACGCGACGTACATAATCCCCATGAACGAGGCGCTCAGGCTGCGCAGCGCGTTGAGCGACGGTTTGAAGAGTTGCAAGGACAGTCTCAGCACCAGATAAGCCGCGACAGGCACCATGGCGACAGATAACGTCGCATCCTCCAGGCACATCATCCTCACCGCCGCAATCGTCGCCAACGCACCCGCCGCATCAACGGCGGTCACCAACCAGGAGGCAGACCTCCCTTCGCCAGCCGACAGCATCGCCGACAATTCACGCTGGCCGACCACCGCGAGAAAGCCAAAAAGCGACACAAATGTAATGTCCGACTTGCTATACAATAGCAGCGACACCACAATCAATCCGACATACACCGCGCCAGATAACGCGCGAACAATCAAATTTTTAAGCATAAAACACAGTCCACAAACGGCAACAGACCGCACTTTCGGACTTGCAAAAATACACATTTTTCCCCAACCCCGCAAATCAAGCCACCACATATCCGCGCCCCCCAAGCCTTGAGCGATGTCCAAAACTTCCATGAGACACATATATCGGTAAAAGGGGGTCAACACGGACTGTGTTGGCCTCCTTTTTGGTTATTTGAGGAAAAAATTGTAACTTTGTCCCCAGATGAAAACAAACAACAAAAAAACAGCGGCAATACAACAACAAGACAGGCTCGACGCGTACCTCAAGGCAAACAGATTGAGGAAAACCGCCGAGCGTGACGCCATCTTACACGTCGCCACCGACCTCAGAGGCCCTTTTACCGCTCAGCAATTACTCCAGAGAGTCATCGACAGCGTCGCGGGAGGCATCAGCCGCTCCACGCTCTATCAGACACTGCGACTGCTCGAGCAGGCCGGCATAGTCCAGCGCCTTCAACTCGGTCAGCCACAAACACTCTATGAACTAAAAACAAGCCATCCACAGTGCCATCTCGTTTGCACATCTTGCGGACGAGTCAAAACCGTCACAGACGAACACTTGGACGCGTTCATGCTCACAAGACGATATCCCGCCTTCAACCCCATCACGTACAGCCTCACCGTCACAGGCACCTGCAGCACCTGCAGCCGGCGGGCACGACGCGACAACACCGTGTAATATAATGCGAAGTCCTGATTCTCCTTATCCCCGATTAATATCAACTCATTATAAAACTTGTTCAAATTGTTCAAGTTGTGTTTGTTCAACTTCCGCATCGTTTAACAATAAAACAATACAAACATGGCAAACGTAAAACCCTTCCGCGGCATCAGACCGCCACGACACCTCGTCGAGCAAGTAGCCTCACGGCCCTATGATGTCCTCTCCTCCGATGAGGCTCGCGCCGAGGCCGCCGGCAATCCCATGTCGCTCTATCACATCATCAAGCCCGAAATTGACTTCAATGACGGCACCGGTGAACACGACCCAAAGGTTTACCAACGTGCGGTTGAGAATTATCAGCACTTCAAACGCGAGGGCTGGCTCATACAAGACCCCACCGAGAGCTACTACATTTACTCGCAGACGATGGATGGACGGACACAGTACGGCATTGTCGTCGCCGCCAGCGTCCAGGACTACCTTGAGGGACGCATCAAAAAACACGAGCTCACCCGCAGGGAAAAAGAAACCGACCGCATGAGACACATCCAGGTCACTCGCGCCAACATCGAACCGGTGTTTCTCGCCTTTCCCGACAACGCCGCGCTTCAGCAAGTCATCGACACCGTGCGAGCCACACAACCTGAGTACGACTTCATCGCCCCCGATGACATCCGCCACACACTATGGAAGATAAGTGACGCGACGACTATCCAAGTTATCACCAATGCTTTCGCCGCGATCCCTTACCTCTACATTGCCGATGGACATCATCGCACCGCCGCAGCCGCGCACGTTGGCGAGGAGATGGCCAACGAAGACCCCAACCACAACGGCACCGAAGAGTACAACTACCTGCTCGCGGTCTGCTTCCCGCAGAGCCACCTGCGCGTGATGGACTACAACCGCCTCGTCAAAGACCTCAACGGCCTCACCACCGAGCAGTTCCTCGCACGCATTCAGCAACACTTCACCATCCAACCCATGGGCACACAACCCTACCGCCCTCAACGCCTACACAACTTCTCACTATACCTGCCCGGACAGTGGTACTCACTCACCGCCCACAACGGCACCTACGACGACAACGACCCCATCGGTGTGCTCGATGTAACAGTGTCAAGCGACCTCATCCTGCGCGACATCCTCGACATTCAAGACCTGCGCACCAGCCAACGAATCGACTTCGTAGGCGGCATCCGCGGCCTACACGAGTTGCAGCGGCGAGTCGATAGCGGCGAGATGGCGGCCGCACTGGCGCTCCACCCCGTCACCATGCAGCAAATCATCGACATAGCCGATAGTGGCAACATCATGCCGCCCAAAGCCACATGGTTCGAGCCAAAATTGCGCAGCGGACTCGTCATTCACTCCCTCGACTGAGTTCCCACAAATTTCCGCAACACCGCATTTATCCTCTCCCGTGAATTCTCGTAAATTTATGTGAAATTTTCTCACGATAATTCTCGGGAGAGGATTAAATTCTCCAGAATTTTCGATAGAGTATTCATCGTCGCGGATTTCACCGTGTAAAAAACTTCGTACTTCGTACCTCGTACCTCGTACTTTTTTATTACCTTTGCAAATCCTTTCAGAAAACGAAATATAAATAATGAAAATAACAGTTCAGCAACTCGCTGCAATGGTCGGTGGCACCGTTGACGGTGACGACAATGCCATTATTGACAACTACGCCAAGATCGAGGAGGCGACAACAGGTTGCCTCACCTTTCTTGCCAATCCCAAGTACACCCACTTCATCTACGACACGCAAGCCACAGCCGTGCTTGTGCATAAGGATTTTATGCCCGAGCGCCCGGTCAACGCCACACTCATTCGCGTTGACGACCCATACAAGACACTTGCCGATCTGCTCAACTACGTCAACACAATTCAACAAGAGACCAAGAGCGGCATCGAGCAACCAGTTTTCATCGGCCAAGGCACGCAAGTTCGCGATGACACATATGTCGGAGCATTCGCTTATATCGGCAAAAATGTCACCATAGGCAAGAGTGTGAAAATATACCCTCAATGCTATGTGGGAGACAATGTCACAATAGGCGACAATGTGACACTATATCCCGGTGTCAAAATTTACCACGGCTGCAAAATCGGTAACCGATGCATTTTGCAAGCCGGATCAGTGATTGGCGGCGATGGCTTCGGCTTCGCGCCCAAAGAGGATGGCACCTACGAGAAAATCGCCCAGATCGGCATCGTCATTATCGAGGATGACGTGGAAATCGGCGCCAACACTACTATTGACCGTGCTACCATGGGAGCCACCATTGTCCGCCGTGGTGTCAAACTTGACAACCTCATTCAGGTCGCTCACAACGTTGAGATCGGTGAGGATACCGTCATGGCTGCCCAAGTGGGCATCGCCGGCAGCACCAAAATCGGCAAGCACAACATGATTGGCGGTCAGGTGGGATTTGCCGGCCACATCACTGTCGGAGATAACAACGGCATCGGCGCACAAAGTGGCGTGCCAAACAGCGTTGGTGACAATCAGCGTCTGCTGGGAGCCCCAGCGATTAACGCGTTGACGTTTGCGCGGCAATGTGCGATGCTACGTCGACTACCACAACTGATGGATGACGTGCGAGCCCTAAAAAAAGCAGCTGAGAATAAATCATAACTCATCACTAAAAGAATGAAACAACAGACATTGAAGTCGCCTTTTACCCTAAGTGGCAAAGGCTTGCACACGGGGCTGCAGATCGAGGCGACATTCACACCGGCACCAGTCGGCACAGGATATTTGTTTAAGCGCGTTGACCTTGAAGGGGAGCCCACACTGCTTGCAGTGGCCGAAAACGTGGTGGAAACTCAACGAGGCACTGTCATTGCCAGCCGCACAAATAAAGAGGTGCGCGTGAGCACCATTGAGCACGCTATGGCCGCATTATATGCAGCCGGTGTAGACAACTGCATCATTGAGGTGAACGCTCCCGAGTTACCGATTCTTGACGGCAGTGCCGCCATTGTATGGAATGCCATTCAAGCAGCAGGACTTGAAGAACAGGGTGCCGAGAAAGAATTCTACGTTGTCAAGCAACGCATCAAAGTGGAAGATCCCGAGACGGGGGCCAGGCTCGTGATGCTACCCGATGACGACTTCTCAATTGATGTGATGATCGACTTCGACTCGCCTGTGCTCAGCAATCAATTCGCCTCGATTGACAACATCGCCCAGTTTGGCACCGAAATTGCCGCATCACGCACATTTGTATTCGTGCGAGAGGTGTTACCATTGGTTCAAGCAGGGCTAATAAAGGGTGGAGATTTGGATAACGCCATTGTAATCTATGACAGCCCGATGTCACAGACAGACCTCGACCACTTGGCCGACATGATGGGTGTGGCTCATAAGAGTGTTGAACAGTTGGGCTATCTGAACAACAAGCCATTAGCATTCAAGAATGAGCCGGCTCGCCACAAAGTATTGGATCTGATTGGTGATCTTGCGCTTATCGGTCGTCCTCTCAAAGGACGCATTGTCGCTACCCGCCCCGGTCATACTATCAACTCACAGTTAAGCAAGAAGATTCGCACCGCCCTGCGGGCCCAAGCGATTCAGGCACCGGTTTATGATCCCAATGTGGAGCCGTTATACGATGTGAACCGCATTCGTCAGATGTTGCCTCATCGCTTTCCGATGCTGATGGTTGACAAGATTCTTGAGATGAGCGAGACACATGTTGTCGGTGTGAAGAACGTCAGCGGCAACGAACCGTTTTTCCAGGGTCATTTCCCACACGAGCCGGTAATGCCCGGAGTTTTGCAGGTTGAAGCGATGGCACAAGTTGGCGGACTGCTCGTGCTCAGCCATGTCGACAACCCGGAAGAATATAGCACTTATTTCATGAAGATAGACAACGTGAAGTTCCGCCAAAAGGTGGTCCCGGGCGACACGCTTGTCTTCCACTTGTCGCTGATGACGCCAATACGTCGCGGTGTGGCCATGATGCGTGGCTATGCCTTTGTTGGCGAAAAAATCGTGAGCGAAGCTGAATTCATGGCATTGGTTACCAAAAATAAATAAACCGTAAATATGCAACATCAATTCTCGTGCGTACACCCTGACGCTAAGATTGGAGAGAACGTTACTATCGGCCCGTTTGTCACAATTGATGCCAACGTCGAGATTGGCGATGGCACTATCATTGACAGCAATGCCACCATTCACTGGGGCTCTCGCATTGGCCGTAATTGTCACATACACAGCGGCGCGGCCGTTGGTGGCATTCCTCAGGACTTAAAGTTCAATGGCGAAGATACTCTTGCCATCATCGGCGACAACACAAGCATCCGCGAGTTTGTGACCATACACCGGGGCACAGCCAGCAAGGGCAAGACGGTTGTTGGCAACAATTGTTTGATTATGGCCTATTGTCACGTGGCTCACGATTGTGTGATTGGTGACCATGTGATTATGTCTAACAGTGCCCAGATTGCTGGTGAAGTTGTTGTTGGCGATTGGGCGGTAATCGGTGGGGGAGCACTCATCCACCAATTCTCCCTAATTGGCACTCACTCTATGCTGCAAGGCGGCTCACTTGTCAACAAGGATGTGCCACCATTCTCTTTAGCGGGTCGCATTCCGTTAAGTTATGAGGGTGTCAATAGCGTTGGGATGCTGCGTCGCGGCTTCACTCGTGACCAAGTGAACGAGGTACAAGAGATTTATCGTATGCTCTACATGAGCAATCTTAACATTACTGACGCTGTCAATAAGATTGAGGTAGAGATGCCCCAGAGCGACCTGCGCGACACGGTCATTAACTTTATACGCTCCAGCAAGCGCGGTATCGTGCGTCACGGCATTTGAAGCGCGTAGGTTAAAGTAATAATCGCATTAAACCCACCAATCTCACAATATAATTCGTGAGATTGGTGGGTTTAATGCGATATAGTTATCGGCGCGCAGAAACCAAACGCTTTAGGGCCGCACCTGTATAACTGGTCGGATGGTTTGCGACCTGCTCGGGGGTGCCGGTCACAACGATATTACCACCTTCATCCCCCCCCTCGGGACCAAGGTCAATAATGTGGTCGGCACACTTAATCACTTCAAGATTATGCTCGATAACGATAACACTATGCCCTGCCTGAATGAGCTGCTCCAAAGACTTCATTAATGTGTTGATGTCGTGAAAGTGCAGTCCGGTTGTGGGCTCATCAAGGATAAATAGGGTAGAGCCCTTACGCTCACCACTGAGGAAATAAGCCAACTTTACGCGCTGGTTTTCACCACCGCTAAGAGTGCTGGACGATTGTCCGAGTTTGATATAACCAATGCCAACATCTTGCAGTGGTTTCAAGCGGCGAACGATGCGCTGCTCGGTCGAGCCGCTACTTTCACTGAAAAACTCAATAGCCTCATTGACAGTCATATCGAGCACATCGGCGACAGAATGGCCACGATAAGTCACTTCAAGCGCGTTGCGACTGTAACGCTTGCCATGACAGTGTTCACAAGGGATGGTGATATCGGCCATGAATTGCATCTCGATAGTGATTGTTCCTTCTCCTTTACAATCCTCACAACGTCCACCAGGGGAGTTAAACGAGAAATATCCCGGACCATATCCCATCTGCCGCGCAAGTTGCTGCTCGGCAAATAGAGCGCGTATTTCGTCAAATGCTTTAATATATGTCGCGGGGTTACTGCGTGTGCTCTTGCCAATAGGGTTCTGATCCACGAGTTCCACGCCACTTAGACGGGACAAATCTCCCCTCAACTCGCCATAAGATCCCGGCGCGTCACCACCATTGCCGAAGTGCCGATTGAGCGCGCGGTAGAGAATGTCAGTTATCAGCGTACTCTTGCCACTTCCGCTCACTCCTGTCACAGCCGTAATAACACCAAGCGGGAATCGGGCAGTGATATTCTTAAGGTTATTTTCGGTCGCACCGGCAATTTCGATATAGCCAATCGCCGGTCGTCGCGACCGTGGCACGGGGATGCTCAGTTCTCCGGTGAGATAACGCGAGGTGTAACTATCATGCGCTTTCCTCAGATTAGCATCGTTGACAGGTCCTTGGTAGACGACATTTCCGCCATGGCGTCCGGCATCAGGGCCAATATCAATGAGCCAGTCGGCAGCACGCATGATGTCCTCGTCATGCTCAACGACAACGACAGTGTTACCAATCTGCTGCAGCCGGCGTAAGACACCAATTAATCTTGCTGTGTCCCGCGAGTGCAAACCGATGCTTGGCTCGTCGAGAATGTAAATAGAACCGACCAGAGAACTGCCTAACGATGTTGCAAGGTTAATGCGCTGGCTCTCACCGCCACTGAGAGTGCTTGAGAGGCGGTCAAGAGTTAAATATCCCAATCCCACATCAATTAGATAGGATAGGCGATTAGAAATTTCAGTAATCAGTCGGCGCGCTATTGTCGCTTGCTGCTCAGACAAAGATAACTCATCAAACCAAACTTTGAGTTCACTGACTGGCATCCGCACAAGTTCACCAATCGTTTTGTCGGCTACCCGAACGTAAGAGGCTTGTTTTTTCAGACGCAATCCGTTGCACGTTGGGCACACGGTTTTGCCGCGGTAACGAGACTGCAGTACACGATATTGGATAGCGTAAGCCTTGGTCTGCACCCACGCGAAAAATCCATCGATACCTCGCCAAGTGGTTCCGTTGCCATGCCAGAGGAAATCACGCTCAGTGTCAGTGAGTTGGAAATATGGGCGATGGATTGGGAAACCCACAGAACTGGCTGCATGGATAAATTCAGTTTTCCATTCAGCCATAACATTTCCTCGCCAGCAAGCCACGGCATCATCATAGACCGAGAGTGAACGATTAGGTATCACAAGTTTCTCGTCTACACCGATAATACTACCAAAGCCTTCACATGTGGGACATGCTCCAATTGGATTATTAAAGTTAAACATCAGCTCGTTCGGTTGTTCAAACTTGATATTGTCAAGTTCAAACCGCTTGCTGTAACGCCTCACTTCAGGCACACCGCCATCTGGACTCCACACAAGCAATACACACTCGTCGCCACCCTCATAGAACGCTTGCTCCAATGAGTCAAGCAATCGCACTTCATCATCATGGTTGTGTGTGACAACCATTCGGTCAATTAGCAGAAAATATTGTGATGCGTCAACATCTTCGTTAACAGCGAGCAGTTGAGAAATAGTTGCCATACGACCTGTAGAGGCCTGCATCATTCGAGAGTACCCACCGGCCTGCAGCACTTCTAATTGCTGACGCGCCGTGCGGCCGTTTGAAACGCGGAGGTCTGTTGCGATAGCAAAACGGGTTCCATCCGCAAGAGTATTAATATCAGCAATAACGTCGTCAGCAGTGTGTTTTTTTACGAGATTTCCACTGATAGGGGAGTAGGTTAGACCCACACGAGCAAATAGGAGCCGCAAATAGTCGTAAATTTCGGTACTTGTACCTACAGTGGAACGGCTATTGCGCGTTGTGGTGCGTTGCTCAATGGCTATGGCTGGCGGCAGACCTCTAATGAAGTCACATTCCGGTTTTGACAAGCGCCCCATAAACTGACGGGCATAACTCGACAAACTCTCCACATATCTACGCTGACCTTCAGCATACAATGTGTCAAATGCCAACGAGGATTTACCACTGCCACTCAAACCAGTGATAACAACTAATTTGCCTCGCGGAATACTGACGTCGATATTTTTCAGATTATTGGCGCGTGCGCCCTTAATGATGATGTTCTCGCTATCCATAATGGGAATTTGTGGGCCATCGGTTATTGCGACCTCCATTGAATATGCAAAATTACATCAATCCCACGAGACTACCAAATAAATTCGTGATAATAGATATAAGCACAAAATGACGTATGATGAAGTAACAGAACCAAAGGATGAATGTTGATTGATTTCTATAATAAGTGATATCACAATGTGAAAAAATATTTGAATGTGAATATAGGAGATTAGATATATGAGAGTACGGATATGAGAGTACGGATATGAGAGTACAGATATTTGATTATTGGATGTATTATTGGATGTATTATTGGGGGGGGAAGAGGATATTGATGACAGAGAGTGCAACATATATTGTGAACATTTAATCCTATTTAACATAATATAAATTATGATTATTTAATACGGACATTCTTAATCAAGTCACTGAACAACAAAACCATACAATAACAGGTACAGACAGGTTGACGAAATACGAGAAAACAAACTTATCGTTACGCCTTTAGTTTTTGGATGATTTTATCCACATCAGAATGAAAACGGCTATCAATTGATAGGCGTTGCTCGATTTGTTTACACCCGTGCAACACAGTGCCATGGTCACGCTCGAGATGCAAGCCAATCTTTGTTGACGACATTTTTCCAACCGTGCTCGCGAGATACATCAATAATTGACGAGCATCGCTTATTTCTCGTTTGCGTGATTTTCCGAATAGCAGGTCCGCGTCCATATCATAATGGTCAGCAATGACCTGTGCTATAAAGTCAATGCTGAGTTGTCTCTTGTTCAATTTTATCGAATTTGAAATGACACGTTGAGCCAACTCAATATTAATATCACTATTGAGTATCGTTGCGTGGGCAAATAATGAAACCATCACGCCCTCCAACTCACGGACACTGTCTGTCACATTGCGTGCGATATAATCAATAACGTCATTATCAATCTCGAGTCCATCCTGCTTTGCACGGCGTTGAAGCACCTCCTTACGCAACTGATAATCAGGCTTTTCGAGTTGGACAGTCATTCCCCATTTGAATCGTGACAGCAATCGCGGCACTATGCCCTCAAGTTCGCTCGGACGGCAATCGCTCGTCATAATCAACTGTCGCTGATGCTGTTGCAGATAATTAAAAATATGGAAGAACGTATTTTGTGTACTTTTCTTACCGGCTAAATCATGGATGTCGTCCAAGAGTAGGACATCGATGCTCTGATAGAAATTGATAAAGTCCGGCGTCTTGTTTTGCAAATGAGCGGTAATATACTGGTCCTCAAAGACTTTTGATGTCAAGTAAAGCACTCTGGCATGTGGGTCATGCTCTTTAATGCGAATACCTATGGCCTGAATTAGGTGAGTTTTACCGACACCTGTCGCTCCAAAGATAAATAACGGGTTGTACGTCTGATCTTTAGGGTTGTTAGCAATGGCTTGCCCGATTGTTATGGCAAGTTTATTGCACTCACTACCACAGTAGTTCTCAAAGTTATAGTGCAGATTAAGTTGTGGATCAATATCTGCGGCTATATCATTGTTGACAAAGGGGTTGCCACTCTGCGGTTTTTGTTTTTCCAACTCGGCCTTAAGGTCTGTGCTTGAGTTATCACTTTCGATAGATGTTGCCTGACCGACACGCAAGAAGTCATACATCAAAGAGATATTGGAACCGAAGACTTCACGAAGCGCAGGCTTGAGAACCATTAGATAATTTTCCTCAATTCGCTCAGCAAAGAACTCACTGGGTACACTCAAGTGCAACTCGTTATTGACACAACTGACAGGCGCAATGGGAGCGAACCAAGCGTTAAACTGCTCGGCCGGCACACCCTCCTTGATGATGTCAAGGCAACGGTTCCATGCATTAATTAAGTCGGTTGGTGTCATTGATTGCTTGATTCTAATTCTACCGAATTGGAATGCAAAATTCGCACAAAAAAACAGAAAAAAAAAGCAAGAAAAAATTTGCTTTTTTCAATAACGGATTAAAATACATGAAAGACAAACATTTATATCATGTGCAGCACAAATCATGTAATAATCGCATTCAACAACAAGACATAAAACGCTTATATTCGACTCATTAATACAATTATATAAAGCATTGCTACAACGACTTCAGAAAGAATAATAATAAGCAGTAAAATTAGTTGCAGCAACACTTTCAACAAGATAGCATATTAATATAATTCGGACTCAGTCCGAATAAGAGAAACATAGCACTCCCCTACTGTTATCTGCTGACATAGCGACACAATGTCTTAAAATCGGGGTTATAAAAGTGAAACAAGTTAAAAACGATACTATTTTTATTAATCTATCTTAAAAAGAGGCAGCGATTGGCATATCATTTGAAGTTTTGTACTAATTTTGGCACGGATTTTGAATAGTTAATTTTAACGATTACAAATTTTAATTTTAACAGATATGACACTCAACAAGAACACAAAACTTGGATTGCTGCTTTTGGCGGCATCCATCGCTGGCTCTGCAACAACATTAGTTGCTTCACAGGCTGTCAAGGACGTAGAGCAGACGGCAACGGCCGACACATTCCTCGGCCAAGATCCGGCACAAGGCGGCACATATAATAGTGTCGCTCTGCGCGGTGGCGACGTGGACTTCACAGTTGTCGCCGAGAACACAATCAATAGTGTTGTCAGCATCAAGAATATGGCTACTGTCCAGCAGAACCCGTTTGGCAGTGGAGACTTTGACCCGTTCGAGTTCTTCTTTGGCCCTGGCTTTGGAGGCGGACAACGCCGCCAGCAGCAACCCAAGCAGGACAGCAAACCGCAAGCCCGAGGTATGGGCAGCGGTGTGGTGATCAGTGCTGATGGTTACATCGTGACAAACAACCATGTCATTGATGGCGCCGAGAAGATTGAAGTCACCCTCAATGACAACCGCACCTTCAACGCGACCCTTGTGGGCACAGATGACAAGACAGACATCGCACTGCTTAAGATTAACGCCAAAGACCTGCACCCTCTGACGTTCGGCAACAGTGAGGCCGTTAAGGTGGGCGAGTGGGTTTTAGCGGTAGGCAACCCATTCGGCTTCAACAGCACTGTCACCGCCGGTATAATCAGTGCCAAGGCGCGCGGATTGAGCGAGAGTTCTTCGATGGGCATCAAGGCGTTTATCCAGCATGACGCCGCGGTGAATCCCGGCAATAGTGGCGGCGCGCTTGTGAACACAGCAGGCGAACTTATCGGCATTAACACGATGATTTACTCTCAAACCGGCAATTACAGTGGTTGCTCGTTTGCTGTGCCGGCAAGCACTGTGAAGAAGGTTGTGACTGATCTGAAGCAGTATGGCACTGTGCAACGTGCTGTGCTTGGCATCCAATACAAGGAACTTGACGCGGAGTTGGCCAAGAAGCATGACATCACGGCCACTAACGACGGACTGTATGTGGCAGAGGTCGTTGACCGCAGCGCGGCTAAGGAGGCTGGTATCGAAGCCGGCGATGTGATTGTAAAACTGAATGGCGCGAGTGTGAAGAACAGCGGTGAGATGCAGGAGCAGATGAATAAGCTCCGCCCGGGAGACAAAGCAGAGGTGCAGTTCTACCGTGATAATAAACTGAAGACCGCAACTGTGACTCTGAAGAATAACCAGGGCACCACCAAGGTGACGAAGACGAGTGATGTGATGAGTTTGGGTTGTGCATTCACCGAACTGAGCGATGCCGACAAGCGCGATCTTGGCATTAGTGGAGGCTTGAAGGTTGTGGGTGTAAAAACCGGCAAATTCAAGAGTGCCGGCATCAAGGATGGCTTTATCATCACAGATATAAATAATATGGTGGTAAACAGTCGCGATGATGTTGAGAACATTTACAACCAAATTATGCGCTCGAGTGATAGCGACAAGGTGATGTTCATCACAGGCCTCTACCCTACCGGTCGCAAAGTCTACTACGCGGTTGATCTTGCCGATGACGAGGAGTAAACTATATTCCTCTTAACAACGATAAAGATGGCAATGACTCATCAGAGTCATTGCCATCTTTATTTAGTATGACGGGCATGTTGTACATCTGTGGTGAAAGTCCACTCGGGGCGTAGT
>CAMHQD010000055.1 GCA_946187345.1 uncultured Porphyromonadaceae bacterium
AATTCAGTCCATCGGGATTAAAAGGCGGCGCCTGCCATCGGTTTCTGATGGCAGGCGCCGCTATGATTCACTCAAACCTGGCGGCCATTTACTGCTGGAAGGGCGGTTGCTGGCCGTAAGGGTCTCCCTGGTAGGGCTGACCGGGCTGCTGACCGTAAGGCTGTCCCTGATAGGGCTGCTGCGGTTGCTGACCGTAAGGCTGACCCTGGTAGGGCTGCTGACCGTAAGGCTGCTGCGGCTGCTGGCCGTAAGGCTGCTGTGGCTGCTGACCGTAGGGGTCACCCTGATAGGGCTGCTGAGGTTGTTGCGGTTGCTGGCCATAGGGCTGACCCTGATAGCCTTGCTGCGGTTGCGGTTGAGGCTGCTGCTGCGGTTGAGGCTGCGGTTGGCTCATGAACTGCTGGCCGCCGGCAGGGCCGGAAGGTCCGTCAGGGTTGTTGGGAGAGTTTCCCTCCGGTTTCTTGCCCTTGCCGCGCATGGCAAGCCACACAAGCAGTGCCACGGCGATGACAATCAGCGAGATACCAAGCAAGGGACGGTAGAACAGCCAGCCCACGGCAATCACGATGAGCGACCAGGCGATACCCACCACCCAGCAAATCAGGCCAACGCCAAAGTTCATAATCGTGGCCAGGAACGGGATGAACTTGAGGATAATCACCAGGAAGTTGAAGATGCCCTTCAGGCCGGCCACCACGAGCAGGATACCCACGATGCGCAACGCCCACGTGAGCATCGTGTTCTCGTCCTTGGCATTCTGGATCATCACATCGGCCGGCACGGCACCGTTCTCGATGCGCGAGAATGTGTAGCCGTTGTCATGCTGATACTCGCCGAATTTGTCGCCAATCACTTTGGCGATAATCGACACCTCGTTCACCGGCTTGACAGCCGTGAAGGTCACGCGCACGCTACCCACAGTCACTCCGTCACCATACATGATCACGTTGCCGCTCTGATGCTCATCAGGCAAGGTCTCTTGGGCTTTAAGCATCGCCTGGACATATGCCTGATAATCGGCCTCGGCTACCGCAATGCTATCCTTGGAAAGCATTGCCCGCAGACCGGCCTCATCGGTGGCGGGGTCAATCGGTGTGGCCGTGCCCACGCTCTTGATGAAGAAATCAGGCAGACGATAGGCGCCAAAGGTCACATTCTCGGCGTAAAGGCGCTGGTCTTGAATCTTGGGCATGCCGGGAACCTCGTTGAGGCCGCGATACTGCGGGTCGTGGAAACTGCTCGAGTTGATGGGGTCATCCACCCAGCGCAGGTCGTAGGTGTAGGTGACCACAGTCTCCTCGCCGCCGCCCATCTTGTCGTGCTTCTCCTCGTGGCGTGTTTCCTCATACTGCAGGTACTCCACGTTGCGGTCGAGCATCGTCAGGTTGCCGGCCACGGGGTACATGCCGTCCTTGAGCAGGTCGTGCGAAACGGCGTTGGTGGTGGCATGCACCACTTTTGCCTCAAATTCCGGACTGATTTTGTCCGGGGCTGGCATCTCGACGCATGCGCCGCCGGCGCCCTCGATGGCGCGCTCGGTCTTGATGGCGCGACCCTCGTTCCAGAACAGCAGCACGGTGCCCGCGATAAACATCAGGAAGCCCGAGCCGATTGACTTGAACGAGTTGCCCACGCGCGTGCCGTAGCCCGTTGTGTAAGTCTCTGTATAAGCCATAATTAAACAATTAATTAGTTAATAAATAATGTCATTTGTGAAGTAGTTATAATCTCCCCCTTCTTTAGGAGAGGGTGGGGGGAGGACTAATACCAGTATTCGTAGTCGTCCTGCACCATAACCCACTTGTCGAGCACCTCGCGCCAGATGGCGTAGTGGGTACCCTCCATCGACAGCCAGCGCACGTACAACTCCAATCCCATCTCGGTGGCCATCATAGCCATAATCTCGGGCTGATGGGCAAAGAAGTCGTCGTCGCCGAACCAGTGACTATTGCCGTCCTCAATCCAACCCTCAAAGTCTATGGTACTGGCCACGCTGCCCTCGGCGATACACACGATGGCCGCCAACGCCTTGCCCTGACGCGGCTCGAAGGTTACCGCGTAGAACGAGCGCTCGGCCACGGGACACGACGCAAGCCAACGCGAGTCGGCGATGCGCCAGCCGCGGTAGTGGTTCTGGATGATGCTGCGGCCGTCAATAGTCAACTTCTGGATAGGCTCGGGCGACTTCCAACGGCTGAACTGCAACACGTTGTGGGTCTCGAGAAATTGGTGCGGCACAAGCACGGGCGCCGCCTCACCGCCATCGTAGCCGCGAAACATCGTCTTGATCACCTTGGGGTCATCGAGTTTGTAGAGCAACTCGTTGCCGCCCTGCTTGCTAATGTGGGTCACGCGGTTGACGTGAGGCTTGAAAATCAGGTTGTCGTACACGTTGGGATAGACAATGTCATCGACGTCCGCGGCGTCGAGCACCGCCACAAAAGTGTTCTTTTGCAGGTTGGGTGAGGCGAACAGCGGCCTGTGGCGCAGCGTGAGGTCGGTGCGGTAGTCCAGGTCGTTAAACTGCCTGTAGGCATAAAGGAACGGCGTCCATGTGACCGCGTTGAGCGTGGCTTGCTCCACTTGGTCCATCGGCACGCGCACCAGATTGCCGGGCCGGCTGGCCTTGAGGTCGTAGATCTCGACCACCGTGGTGTCCATCGACGACAACAGCAATTCCTGCTCGCCGCCATCGTCGTTCACGTCCCATCGTGCAGTCATCAGCCCGATGCCATGCTCCGGGTGGCGAGTGTTGAAGTTGTCGAGCATCTCGGCAAGCAGATTGGTCGTCACACGCGCGTCTCGGGCTGTCGCCTGCGGCACGCACAAGGCAATGGCTACAACCGCCATCAAAGTAGTGATTAGTTTCTTCATATCGGTAATTATTATTAAAGGTTGACCGTTTACCGTTTACCGTTGACGATTAACCTTTCACAATATTCCTCGCAAATTTCGGCAAATAATTTCACACTTGCAAACTTTTCATCAAAAATCGTCATTTTTTTGCTCATTTCAATTAATTGCACTACCTTTGTTATCAATAAAAAACTATTATGTCCCGTGTGTGGCCACCTTGTGGCTGCCGCCAAACTGTTAACCGCTATGCAACGACTATTATTCACCCTATTCGCATTCTGCACTATGCTACTGCCATCCGGCGCCCAAGAGCCTTTCATGCTCGACGGCCCCACCATGCAACGGATGAATCCCTCCTATTATGCCAACGAGATGATTGAGGCGTGGACCTGCCGCGAGCCGATGCCGATGGAGCGCTTCCGCGGCCTGGCGCGCGAGTTGAACCTCGTTGTCACCGACAGCATTGTGGAAATCGGCACCATCGACGACGAGGCCGACACTCCCCTGCGCGATGTCACCTTCTTTGCAGCGCGCGGCTGCGAGATTATCCACGAGAAAGGCCGCAAGGTGCCCGTCACGCCCGAGGATCCCGAGGACGCCATCTTCGAGGCCATCGAGTTCAAGTCCACCAACGACGGCCCAATCACCATCTTGGCCGTCAACATCGGCAGTGTCGAGCCCAACAAATACCAATTTGAACTCAGCGAATGTGGCTCAATTCGTTTCGCCTTCTCACGCGAGGAGGACCGCGACGGCGTGCTCGCCGCCCTGCTTGACATCACCGGCTTCAAACTCGTCGAGGAAGAGGAGAACATCTATGCCGGCCGCGAGAAAGACACCGGCGACATCGACTGGGGCACCGTCATCTATGCCAACGACATCGCCGAGGACAACGGCCTCCTCCTCCACTGGGTCGAACTCACCACCAACCTATAATCAATTCATAATGCATAATTCATAATGCATAATTAAAAGATTTTGAAAGATTTCCCGCGCCGAGCGCGGCCTTTATTCAATTCACAATGCGCGATAACAGAATAACAGAACTTTTCAACATTGAGCACCCCATCGTCGCCGGCGGCATGGTGTGGGTGAGCGGCTGGCGGCTCGCCGCCGCGGTGACCAATGCCGGTGGCCTCGGCCTTATCGGCGCCGGCAGTATGCACCCCGACACGTTGCGCGAACACATTGCCCGCTGCCGTGAGGCGGTCGCCGGCAAGTCGTTTGGCGTGAACGTGCCGCTGATGTACCCCGAGATTGACACCATCATGAATATCATTGCCGAGGAGCACGTCCCTGTTGTGTTCACCAGTGCCGGCAGTCCCAAGAAGTGGACCGGTTGGCTTCACGACCGCGGCATCAAGGTGGCTCATGTGGTGTCGTCGAGCCTGTTTGCCGCCAAGTGTGAGGCGGCCGGTGTCGACGCCGTTGTTGCCGAGGGCTTTGAGGCCGGCGGCCACAACGGGCGCGAGGAGACCACCACGATGTGCCTTGTGCCGGCCGTCCGCCGTGCCACCTCGTTGCCGCTCATCGCCGCCGGCGGCATCGCCACCGGCGAGGCGTGGCTCGCCGCCGAGGCCCTCGGCGCCGAAGGCGTACAGGTGGGCACACGCTTCGCGCTCACCGTCGAGAGCAGTGCCAGCGATGAGTTCAAGCGCCACTGCCTTAACCTGGGTGAGGGCGACACCAAACTGCTGCTCAAGAAGTTGTCACCCACGAGGCTCGCGCCCGGCGCCTTCCGCGACGCGGTCGAGGCTGCCGAGGCCGCCGGAGCAAGCGCCGACCAACTGCGCGAACTCCTCGGCCGTGGACGCGCCAAGCAAGGTATCTTTGAGGGAAACCTCGACGAGGGCGAACTCGAAATCGGCCAAGCGGCGGCCCTGCTGCGCGGCACCGAGCCCGTCAGCGCCGCAACAGTCGTCGCCGACCTCGTCGCCACGCGCCGCGCCGCCCTCAACCGTCTCACTATCTGCAATCAGTAATGCTCAATTCAAAATTTGACAATAAAAAAATTTGTGTGAAAAGCGGCCGAGTGGAGTGCAAAGCGGCCGAGTGGTGTGAAAAGCGGCCGAGTGGAGTGCAATGCGGCCGAGTGGAGTGCAAAGCGGCCGCGCCGCTTTGTGTGCGGCCGAGTGAAGTGCAAAGCGGCCGCGCCGCTTTGTTGATGAGCCTCGTGGCTATGCTGTTTCTCGCCGCGAGTGTGGCCAACGCCTCGCCGGCGGTCATTGACAGCCTCACCGCGGAGTACGACCGCAATGGCCGTTTGGCGACCGCCAACGAACTGCTGCGCGTGCTGCACGCCGACGAGGGCATTATCGACGAGCCGCTCAAACTTGCAGCCGGCACACCGCGCGACAGCGTTACGCAGCAAGTGAACTATTGGGCGGCAGAATATTACTATGCCGCCCAACATTACGACAAGGCTGTGGCGCGTGCCGAGGCGGCACTGCCCCTCATGCACGGCGCGGCGCGCGGCGACTGCTTGAACCTGCTGGCTGTGATAAACATCCGTCTGGCACGATGGGGCGACGCGGCCCGCTATGCCAAGGAGTGTAACGCGCTGGACCGTGCCGGCGGTGACCCGGACATGATTAGTTCGAGCCTTAACACGCTGGCGGCAATCTATATGGGTGCACGGCAGCCGCAGTTGGCCGAGAAGTATGTGCTTGAAGGTATCGAGCAGGCTCGTCTTGCCGGCAACCCGTCGCGCATGGCTGTGCTGCAGGGTATGGCCAGCGAAGTCTATCACACGCTGGGCAGCGAGGAGAAGTCGCTGGCTCACGCCACGGCTGCCTGGCAACTGGAAGATAGCCTTGGGCGGCCGGAGCGCGCGGCGATGCGCCTGTCGCAGATGGCTGCCGCCCTGCTGTGGCTCAAGCGCACCGACGAGGCCTACGACGCCCTGCAACGCGCCATCCCCGTGCTGCGAGAGGCCGGCAACGTCCAGTCGTTGGCCATCAGCCTCAACCAGATGGGAGGCGTGATGCTTGCCCGCGGCGATAAGGCGAAGGCGGCGGAGTGCTACACCGAGGCCGCCGACATCTTTGTCAAACTGCACGACTATTACAACGAGAGCCATTCGCGCCTCGGCCTGTACAACGCACTGAAAGATAGCGACCCCAAGGCGGCCCTGGTCGAGATGGAACGTTATAAGTCGTTGAAAGATAGTATCTATGACGCCGAGGCCGCAAGCGAACTGGCGCGCTACAGTGCGCAGTTGGAAAACGAGGCTCTCGCCGAGGAAAATCTGTTGCAACGCGACACCACGCGGCGTGTTGTGCTCATCGGCGCTGTCATCGCCGCCGTGCTGGTGCTCGCCGCGCTGGCGGGGTGGTGGCTGATGCGCCGGCGCCAGCGGCGCCAGTCGCTCATCAACGAGACGTTGGAGGCCGACATCGACGAGTTGCGCCGGCAGTACAGCGAGTTGCAGCAACACTACGACAACGCCATCGCGCCCACACCGACAGACGACCTCACCGATGCCGACCGCGAGTTCATCGAGCGACTTGTGGTTGTCATCAACGAGCAAATCGCCGGCGGACAGCCCGACGTCAAGTCCATCGCTTCGCGCTTGGGCATGACGCCCTACCTGCTGCGGCAACGCCTGGCCACTGTCACCGACGAGCCGTTAGCGACCTTTGTGCAGCGCCTGCGCATGCGCCGCGCCCGCTATTTCCTCGACAAACACCCGGAACTGAACGTTAATGAGGTGGCCGCATTGTGTGGCTACAGCGACACGCCCAACTTCACACGCGCCTTCAAAAAAGCCTTCGGCATCACCCCTACCGACTATTCCCGCCGATAAGAACCGTCCCCGTGTTTCCAAAATGATAAAATTCTTGCTCAAAATGATAACAACCGTTTTCGGTAACGGACGTAATTTTGCGGCGTGAATACATCACCAAAAGCCGACATAACGGCGCCGGCTCCCACCTCCAATCCCAAAAACGAGGCAGCCGCCCTCGAGCATGCCGAGCAGTTCCTCGACCGCCTCTTGGCAATCGAGGACCTTAAGTCGCCTCCACCGCCGGCCTCCCCTCTCCCCCTCCTATAGGAGGGGGAGATAAAGGATGGAGAAACAGATGAAAACGAAAAACTAAATAAATAAAGACCATTGACCGTTTACCGTTGATTGTCATGAGGCAATTTCGGTCAACGGTCAACGGTCAACGGTCAACTTTTAATTTTAACTTATGAAAACGATTCGTTACCTACTGCTGCTGACCATGCTCGCGGTAATTGGCTTCACCGCCGACGCCACCCGCTACTTCACGGTGGGCGAAATTCAGTACAGCACTGCCGATGACTACAACGGTCTGTGCACCGCCTACAAGTACGTTGGTGCCTCGAACTCGGTGACCGTCCCAACCTCCATCATCAATCCCGATGACAATATGAGGTACCGTGTGGCGCAAATCGGCTACCAGTTTGCCTACGGCAACACCACCCTCACCTCGGTTACGGTGAGATGGGGTGTGAGCACAATTCTCAACTATGCCTTTGCCAACTGCACCAAACTCAGGACGGTGATTCTGCCCAGTTCGTGCACCGAGTGGTACCAGCACATCTTCGAAGGCTGCTCGTCGCTACAGTACGTCGCCTTTGCCGGCACCACGTTGCCCGAGCAGACTTTCACGACCAACTTCCCCGGCACCAAGTGCAAACTCTACCTGCCGACGACATCCTCGGTCACCTACGCCCAGGTGCAGGCAGCCACCGGCTACCAGAACATCTCGGGACTGGAGAAGAACAACATTCCTTACGACTTCTATGTGGCCGCCAACGGCTCATCTCTCAAACTAATCACCGATGGCGACAAGCCCGGCTGCACCGGCTCGAACATCTCCACCACCGATGTCGACGTGACGATAGTCGATGGCGAGTTAGCCTCCTCCAGTATTATCCCTAACACGTGGGCGGCGAGTACGCTGCCTCACATGAAGTTTGTGGCAATCGCCCCCTACGCGTTTCAGGGCAACACCACTGTCACTTCGCTCAGCACAACCGATTGCACCTACCTCAAGACCATCGGCACGGCCGCGTTCCGCGACTGCACGGCGCTCGCCACTGCCACCGTCAACGCTGAGGAGATTGGCGGGCATGCCTTTGAGGGCTGCACCGCCTTGGGTACATTCACCCTCGCCGAGGGCGTGAAAAAACTGGGCAACAGCATCGTGAGTGGCACTCCGCTCACCATGCTGTCACTGCCCGCCTCGCTCACCAGTTTCGGCTATGCCGCCGATGGCGCCAAGAACTTGATTTCAATTGTGGCGAATTCCAATAGCGCGACCTACACCAGTGTCTACGGCACGCTCTACAGCAAGGACAGGACGCGCCTCATCCGTCAGCCCGAGGGCCGCGACCTGGTCTCGTTCACTGACGAGTGCACTTCAATCGCTTATTACGCCTTCCAGGACTGCTCTAAGTTGAAAGACCTAATCGAGTTGCCCTACGGCATGACCACAATCGGCGACTACGCCTTCTTGCGCGCCACCGGCATGAAGAAACTCGTCATCCCGGGCTCGGTGACATCAATGGCCGGCACTTTCCTGCAGGGCTGCAGCAGTCTGACCGACCTCTATATCAACAAGAGCACTGCTCCCACGGCAACGATGTCCAAGTTGTTCGGCGACAACTACGCCACCATCGTGCCCAACATCACGCTGCACCTGCCCTACGCCGCCGACATCAAGACCGCATACAAGACCGCCGGCTGGACCGGTTTCAAGGATTACATTGGCTCCATGCTGCAGGCCTACGACTTCTCCCTCGACCTCGACAACTTTGGCAAGGCATACTACTCGGTGACGAGCACCGGCGCCGCCAACTACACCGACGAGGACGGCGTGATGCGCGGCTATGACGGCACGGTGAAGTTGCTGCGCGGCGATGGCACCGTCGCCAAGGGCGAGGTGACCATCCCCACCGTTGTCGAGTACAGGAACAAGCGTTATGGCGTCACGAGCCTGGGCAGGTTCTCGCTCGTCGGCGACGGCACCGAAACCAACCAGTTCAGCGTCAAAGGCGGTTGGTTAGTGAAGAAGATTGAGAACGCCGCCGGCGCCCTCACCCAATCGCTCACCGCCGTCAACCTGCCCAATGTCACCACCATCGACAATGCGGCATTCAGCAACTCAACCGGTCTCAAGTCATTCTACTTCAGCCCGACGATTACCACCATTGACGCTGACGCCTTCTACTTGACCAAGAAGTTAAACCAAGACGTCTACCTGCCTTACGGCGTGAAGACCATCGGTAAGTTCGCCTTTTATCTCAGCGCCATCACCACGCTGCGCATCCCCGGCTCGGTGACGACGCTCGGTGACGATTTTATCGGCGAAAACGCGTCCTTGACCCAGCTCATCGTCAACGTCCCTACCACGGCGTTCAAGAACGTGACACGAACGTTTGGCGCTTTACCTAACGTCTTGCAGGTTTACGTCCCCGTGGGACAAGTCGAGCAGTACAAGCAGCACAAGGCATTCACCGCCCTCGCCTCGAAGATTGAGGCGGGTGCCTTCGACTTTATCTACGGCACCAGATATACCACCGTGTACCACATGAGCGTGATGGCTGCAATCACCGGCGACTACACCGACCCCGACACCGGCGACAAGACCCACTTTGACGGTTGGGCGTCCTACGTCTACCACCCCAATATCAAGGACTCCGGTGACTATACGTTTGACCGCATCGAGACCGACCGTCTCACCGGCAAGCAATACCTCATGGTTGCGCTGGGCGACAGCGTGCTTGCCGGCACTGCCTCTATGGCATGGATTGATGGTCCCACCGACACCTTCCTCGGGATTGGTCACCACACCTTCGATGGTTGCGGCGTGGAGCACGACTTGACCTTCACTAACCCGATCACCATCGGCGAGCAGGCCTTCACCAATATGCCCAACTGCCCGTCGGTGACCATCCTCTCGCCGGTTGACCTGAGCGGAGATTTCGAGGACAGTTACCTCTTTGACCACAACAAGGACGGCTTCCGGTTCTACGTCGACAACAGTTACTTCAAGAAGGCGCATGACAAATGCATGGACTGGGACACGGGCCACGGCAAGTATGCCGCGCAGTTGCGCCCGTTCATCCGCGCCACGGCCGAGGTGCAGCCCGTGAGTTGCTACCTCGACTGGGTCAACTACCCCGAGAACGGCCTCAAAGCCTACACGGTGAACGACTACGACATGAGCAAGAAGACGCTCAAACTCCTTGAGCACGACGCTGACTTCCTCAACAATCAAGTGCACGGCGTGATTCTCACCGGCCTTGAGGTGGGGCAAATCTACAAACTCGAGCCATCGACCACCAACCCCGCGACAGTTACCTGCTCCGGCGACTTCGACAACTACCTCACCGAGAACTGGGAGCAGTGGACACTCAAGAGCGATGACATGTTCAAGCGCTGGGGCTGGAATGCCGATCAACAAAAGTTTGTGCACCCCACCACGAGCATGACTATCCCGGGCGGCAGTGCGTTGCTCTACATCGGCGACAGCGACCAGGCTCTCAACATCGACGAGTGGACACTCGAACTCGAAGGCAACAACAAGTTTGACGTCAACAACGATGGCAACGTGGACGTGGGCGACGTGAACGCCATCCTCGAGGCCATCCTCGCCGAAAAGACCGACGCCAAATTTGACGTCAACGGCGACCACAGTGTTGACGTGGGCGACGTGAACGCCGTCCTCGAGTACATCCTCAAGAATTAACGACAAGTACACTTAACGACAATATGGCGTGCGCCTCCAGACCACGATGGTCTGGAGGCGCACGTTTACTGTTCAGCATTTTCGATAGGGTGTTTCTTTTGTCCTTATGTCTAAAATTAATAGAGGACGCGGGCACTGCGGCGCGAGCCGTCGGTGGCGAGTGCCGTTTGCCCGGCGCTAATGGCTAAGATGATGAGCCAGAGGGGGAGGATTGGTCGCAGGGATCTTATAGATTTCATCGCTGTTATCTTTTGGTTGAACGTTGGGGGGTACAAGACTTTGTCTTGCAATACAAAATATTTTAACAGATAAAGGTAATGAAATTTTTGTCGTTTTCACGAAATTTCACATGAAAATTTTTCCATAGATGGGCGGTATTCCGATTTTTTGATGTAACTTTGTCGCTCAAATTAACTCCACTAACTTTTAGGGGTTAGCGTCTATTCACGTCAATGACAACGTCAATTTACGTCTAAAATAAATAAATTGACGAAAATAGACGTCGTTATAGACGAAAATAGACGCGAAACAATTGACTAACGACTAACAAATAACGACAAACATGGCACAATGGTTTGAGTGCAAAGTGCGCTATGACAAGACCGACGTCGAGAGCGGCGGCCTGAAGACTGTGACAGAACCCTATCTGGTGGACGCCCTCTCATTCACTGAGGCCGAGGCTCGCATCACCGAGCAGATGCAGCCCTTTGTGAGCGGCGAGTTTGAGGTGTCGGCCGTGAGGCGCGTCAACCTGAGCGACATCTTTTACGACGACGCCGGCGACCGCTGGTACAAGGTCAAAACCAATTTTATAGTAATCGACGAGAAGACCGGAGCCGAGAAGCGTACCGCCAGTTTCCAGATGGTGCAGGCCGGCTCATTCGCCCGCGCCCTCGCCAACTTCAACCAGGGTATGGACGGCACGATGGCCGACTTTGAGATTGCCTCAATCACCGAGACGCAAATCCTCGATGTCTTCCCGGCCGACTTGAGCGAGACCGCTGCCGAGCGCGCCGAGCGCAAGGCCGAGCAGGCGCGCCGCCAGCGTGAGGCCGACAAGGCCGAACTCGAGCAGCAATAAGCCGCAATTTTATGAAAGGTTTATCGCCCGCCGTCGACTGCCCGCCGTGGGTCGACGCATCTGTAAACGGTCAACGGTCAACTGTAAACCTTTCATACAATACAAATCATTTCATGTTTGGAAATATTGCGGAGAACATAGAGCGCATTAAGGGCCAACTGCCGCCACAAGTGACGCTGGTGGCGGTGTCGAAGTTCCACCCGGTGGAGGCAATCGCCGCCGGGCTTGCCGCGGGTCACCTCGTCTATGGCGAGAGCCGCGTGCAGGAACTGGCCGCCAAGGTGCCGCAACTGCCGCCGGAGGTGCGGTGGCATTTTATCGGTCATCTGCAGTCCAACAAGGTGCGGCAGTTGCTGCGCTTGCCCGTCACGCTCATCCACAGCGTCGACAGCCTGCGCCTGCTGCGGGCCATCGACGCCGAGGCCGTGGCGCAAGGGCGCGCGGTGGACGTGCTGCTTGAGTTGCACGTGGCGCGAGAGGCGACCAAGAGCGGCTTTGCGCCCGACGAGGCCCTCGCCCTGGCCGACAGCAACGTGCCGCAAAGCCTGCGGGCAACGCGCGTGCGTGGCATCATGGCTATGGCCAGCCTCACCGATGATGTCGAGCAGATTGCCCGCGAGTTCCGCACGGCGCGTGCCGCCTTTGAGGCGCTGCGGCCGTCGATGGGCGCCTCATTCGACATCGTCAGCATGGGCATGAGCGACGATTGGCACGTGGCCGTGGACTGCGGCTCGACGATGGTGCGCATCGGCAGCGCCATCTTCGGCCCGCGACAAGTCCTCCCACTCTCCCCCTCATAGAAGGTGTGGGAGACTAACGTTAAAGGAGTGCGGGCACCATCCCGCCCACTAACGACTATCGACTAACAATAACAATAAACCTAAAAACAAAATGTCTAACATTCCAACCAAAAGCAATGGCAGCGTCATCGCCATCGTGACGATGATGTTCCTCTACGCTATGATTGCGTTTGTCACCAACCTGGCGGCACCCATCGGCGTGGTGATGAAAAATGACCCGGAGATTCTCTCAAGCGACTTCTCCAACACTCTGGCCATGATGGGCAACATGATGGTCTTTCTGGCCTATCTCTTTATGGGTATTCCCGCCGGCAAGATGCTGGTGAGCCTGGGCTACAAAAAGACGGCTCTACTCGGCATAGGCCTCGGCTTTGTGGGCGTGCTGGTGCAGTTCATCTCGGGCTTCGAGACCCTGATGGGCTACACCGACAATATTGTCTACCTCATCGGCGCCTTCATCTCCGGCATGTCGGTGTGCCTGCTCAACACCGTTGTCAACCCGATGCTCAACCTGCTGGGCGGCGGCGGCAACCGCGGTAACCAACTCAACATGATGGGTGGCACGTTCAATTCGCTTGCCGCGACGTTCACCCCGATGTTCGTCGGCGCGCTCATCGGTCAGGTAACCGCCAAGTCGGACTTCAGTGACATCAATCTGGTGCTGTATATCGCCATGGCCGTGTTCGCCATCGCCTTTGTGGTGCTCGCCTTCATTCCCATCAAGGATCCCGAGCAGGCCAAGGTGACGTCGCAAACCCATTTTGAGCACTCACCGTGGAACTTCCGCCACTTTGTGCTCGGCGCGGTCGCTATCTTCTTGTACGTCGGTATTGAGGTGGGCATCCCCGGCACCCTCAATCTGTATATGAACGACACCACCGCCAAGGGTGCCGGCTTGCTGGCCAACGCCGCGACTATCGCCGGCCTTGTGGTGGGTGTCTACTGGTTGCTGATGCTCGTGGGCCGCATTATCGGCAGCAGTATCGCCGGCAAGGTGTCGAGCCGCGCGATGATGATCTGCGTGAGCACCGTGGCTATATGCTTGATTATCGGCGCTATGATGATTGACAAGAGCGTCACTACGTCGATGCCGGTGTTCAGCAGCGAGAAGATGGCGATTGTGATGGAGACGGTGCCGGTGAGCGCGGTTCTCTTTGTGCTGTGTGGCTTGTGCACGTCGGTGATGTGGTCGTGCATCTTCAACCTGGCCACCGAGGGACTGGGCAAGTATACGGCAGCCGCGAGCGGTATCTTCATGATGATGGTCGTGGGTGGCGGCGTGCTGCCTCTGGTGCAGACCTACATCGCCGACGGCTCGATGGGCTACCTTGCCTCCTACATCGTGCCGCTGCTCGGCCTGGCCTACATCCTGTTCTACGCCCTGATCGGCTGCAAGAACGTCAACAAGGACATTCCCGTCGACTGACGCCCTCTCTCCACGGGTAATATGCAAGATAAGAGGATGCACCATAATGCATGGTGCATCCTCTTTATTATCAACCGAGAGGCTATTTCAACCTACCGGACTGAGAGAAATCAGAATGCGGTTGAGCAATGCCAAGATGGCGAAGCCGGCCATTAGCGCCGATAGTACTACACAGATTGTGTATACGATAAAATGCCGACAAAAAGGCGTGCACCAATTGGCGCACGCCTTATATTCACGCTCCCGCCAACTCCCCCTCCTTCAGGAGGGGGCGGGGGAGGACCTGGGGACCTGAAGGCCTTAGTTGTGCTCCAGGATATAATTCAGCACGGAGTTGACGTCGCCCACGTCGACATTGCCGTCGGCGTTGACGTCATACTCGTTGAGGCGACTGCTGCCATGGCCGGCATCCTCATTGATGATGGTGAAGTCCTTCCACACGTTCATCGCGCGATAACGCACCTCGCTGCCCTGTGGCACGTGCAGGTCGCAGTATCCCGTCACGGGCACGTCCTCAAACACGCTGGCATCGATTACCAGGGGGCGCTCCAACAGGCTATAGAAGTCTCTCAGGACAGTGCAGCCCTTGAACGCCGAGTTCTCGATTTTCTTCACAGTTGCCGGGATGGTAATCTTCTCCATCGCGGTGCAGCCCTCCAGCGAGCCCTCGGCGATGGTGGTCACGCCATCGTAGATTGCCGTGGTGATGCGATTGCCAAAATCGCGTTGTAAAGGCTCAATCTTAAAATCGTTGCCCTTGATAATCAAAGTCTTCAGTTTAGCGCCAGAGAACGAAACAGTATTGCCTCCTGCATCGGCCTCTTTCACGAGCCCTTCGAATGCGACGGATTCCAAGTTTGAGCAAGCAGAGAACGCTTCAATACAGATTGTCTCTACCGAACTCGGGATGGTGATTGACTTCAGTCCATGCATATAAGCGAAAGCACCTATGCCAATGGTTTTCAGTTTGTTCGGCAACTCGATGACCATTTCCTTTCCTGCAGGTATATCAGTATTTTCAGGATAGACATCAGAGCCTGCTCCTCGGAATGCGTTTCTTCCGATACTCGTCACGTTTTTGGGCAGAATGATCTCTGTCAATTGCCTACAGTTGTTGCATATATTATCGGAGATGGTTGTCAAGTTGTCGGGAAAACGAATTGACGTTAACGCCCTGTTGCTAATAAAAGAGCACTGACCCAAAGAAGTGAGCGAATTGGGCAAGTAGACATCCGCCACATTATAACTATATTCGAACGTATTATCTCCGATTGTCGTCAACTGGCTTGGCTCGTCGACGCTGAACGACGTCAACGCGCTGCAGTAAGAGAAGACTTTGTCGCCAAGGCTTGACGTCCAGGCGGGAAGAGTGATTTCGGTCAAAGCGCTACAGTAATAGAAGGCTTGGTCGCCGATAACCAATGGCTTGGTTTGAACACCCTCTGACGGGGCTTTGAACGCAATCTTGGTCACACCAGTGCAATTTCTGAACGCCTCCGCGCCGATCGAGGTCACGGTGGCGGGAATGCGGAGTTCGAACATGTCACGACAGTAGGCCATCGCTTTCGAGTCAACGGCGGTGACGGTGTAGTGGACGTTGTTGCGAACGACGACCTCGGGGATGTCGACAAGGCCTTGCAACTGTTGGTAACGTTTACCGGACGTAGTAGCGTTTACCTCGTAGGTCACCATCACGGTAGGCGGGTTGTTGCTGGTGATATTGTAGCACAATTGGCCGACCATGAAGTCGTAGGCCGAGGCGGTAGTCACCAGTGCGGCGACGACGAGCGCCGCCAGCAGTGAGAAGTAAAATTTAATTTTCATAAGCAGATGTCGTTTTGTCGAGTCCCGGGAGTGAATCCGTTGGCAGCCGCGGAGCAGGACCCATTAACCCCGAATCAGGCCGCCAAAACCTTTCTGCCCGTAAAGTTACAAAACACTTTTCATCTTCCTAAATTTTTAACATCATTTAACACAACAATCCGCATCTCATGGCGAGCCTCTCACTCTGGCTACATATTCATCAGCTTGTGAGAAATGTAGGGGCAGAATTTATTCTGCCCGCTCGGCG
>CAMHQD010000056.1 GCA_946187345.1 uncultured Porphyromonadaceae bacterium
AGGACTACCACTCGTACGGTACGCCCGAAGAACTGAAACAACAAATGTAAATTAATTTATAAACAACAAATTAAACAAATTTATCGAATTTATTTTTTCAAAAATAATTAGTTCGATTTGTTAAATTTGTTGTAAAAAAAATCAGATTATGGGAAATCTGTTGTATGGCGATGAGAGTTTTAAGAAAGAAGGACTACCACTCGTACGGTACGCCCGAAGAACTGAAACAACAAATGTAAATTAATTTATAAACAACAAATTAAACAAATTTTTCGAATTTATTTTTTTAATAATAATTAGTTCGATTTGTTAAATTTGTTGTAAAAAAATCAGATTATGGGAAATCTGTTGTATGGTGATGAGAGTTTTAAGATAGTAGGGGCAGCATTACATGTCCATACAGTACTTGGTTGTGGTTTTACCGAAAAAGTATATCAAGATGCGTTGGAGATTGAGTTCAAAAAACGCGGCATACCATACGAACGAGAGAAACATCTCACAATCAAGTATGAAGGCGTGACAATTGATCATGATTACTATGTTGACTTTCTATGCTATGACAAGATAATTGTGGAGTTGAAATCTGTTGTGGAGGTTGCCCCTGTTTTCAAAGCCCAAGTTATCAACTACTTGAAGGCTGGAAATTTTAAGTTGGGTTATCTCTTTAATTTTGGGGAGACTTCTCTCTATAAGGAACGTTTCTTTCTCCCTAATCGTTAAGTTGTTTAACAACAAATTAAACAAATTTTTCGAATTTATAATTATAATGATAAAATAAATAATTTGTTAAATTTGTTGTTCTTTAAGCGATGGAGATTAAGTTGTTGATTACTGATTTTGATGGGACGCTGGTGGATACGTTCGAGGCGAATTATCGGGCGTATGAGCGGGCGTTTGCCGCAGTCGGCTTGTCGCTGACGCGTGAGCGCTACCGCGAGTGCTTCGGGTTCCGTTTTGACCGGTTTATGGCGACTATGGGTATTGTCGACACTCAAATCTCATCGCGCATCAAGGAACTGAAAAGCGAGTATTATCCGCGGTTTTTTGAGCACCTGCAAGTTAACGGGGCTCTGCTCGGTTTTATCCGCATGTTTCGCGCCGGTGGCGGCAAGACGGCTGTGGCGAGCACGGCGCGCCGCCGTAACCTGGAGAACGCCCTGAAGCATATCGGCGCCCTCAACGATTTCGACCTCATTCTCGCCGGCGAGGACGTCACCAATGGCAAGCCCTCTCCGGAGATTTACAACACTGTGATGTCGCGTCTGGGTGCCACTCCTGGTGAGACCCTCATCTTTGAAGACTCACCCGTCGGCCTCCAGGCCGCCCACTCCGCCGACGCCAACGTCATCCAAATCCAAACAACAAATTAAACAAATTTATCGAATTATATAATTGAAAACGAAAATTAATTAGTTTAATTAGTTAAATTTGTTGTTTGAAGTTTGAGATGGCAAAAGTTTAATTATTTGTTGTCTAAAATAAAGACACAATGGCTATTGAAGTTAAGGGGCATAGTGGTTGCGCGATTGATGTTGTGCGCGAGGGGACTGACTTGTTTGTCTACAAGTCGTCGCGCGACGCGTCTTATCTTGACCGTCTGTGCAACCAGGCCGTCAAGCAGCGCGAGGCCGCGGCCCAGGCGTTCAAGCACATCCGGGTGCCGGCTATTCTCGACCTGCGCCGCACAGCAAGCGAGGTGTCGGTCAAGATGGAGTATGTCTACAGCAAGAACTTCATCGAGTTCTTTGAGCAGGCCGACGCGAGCCAGATTCTCAGTCTGTCCACCGCTCTGATTGATTTCATTGAGAGTGAGATAGCGATGTCGCACGTCACTGTGGTGCCTGCCGATGTGATGACGTCCAAGATGGAGAGCGTTGCCGGGCGTGTGGCCGCCAACGCCGCCATCAACGGCGATGCTGAGGTCGCCGGAATAGTCGCGAGGTCGCGTGACTTGTTTGCCGCCTGTGGCGACATGGCGCTGCCTGTGGGGCGTTGTCATGGCGACCTGACGTTCTCCAACATTCTCTTCAGTGGCACAAACTATTACTTCATCGACTTTCTCGACTCTTTTATCGAGGCACCGTTGATGGACATCGTCAAGTTGCGTCAGGACACAGCCCACGGCTGGTCACAACTGATGTACACCAAGCGGTTCGACAGTGTGCGTCAGCGCATCGTCAACGACAAGATTGACGCGGCTATAGACAGCCACTTCCGGAAGAAATACGCATGGTACGCCCGCTATTACGCTCCCATGCAGCTGATGAACTTCCTGCGCATCCTCCAGTACGCCCATGACCCCCGCGTCATCTCTTACCTCAAACTCACGATTCACAAACTGCTAAGAGAAGAGACAACGAATTAAACAAATTTGTCGAATTCAAATAACTGAATGTCAAATAATAATTGGCTTAATTTGTTAAATTTGTTGTATTGATTATAGATTATTAATTTGTTGTTGTGAATTCATTCTCTTTGATAGTGCCTGTGGCCGGCGATAAGGCCGAGTATCGCGAGCGGTTGCCGCTGGTGTTTAACTACGGTGACGATGGCGTGATGTTGTGTGTCAAGGCCGTCACCGGCCTCAATTTGAGCAAGTTCACCGACATTATCTTTGTTGTACTTGCCGACCATGACCGCCGTTATGGCATTGAGGGGCAGTTGCGTCTGCAGTTTGGACGCCTCGGCCTCGACCGCGCCCGCGTGTTGCTGCTCGACGAGCCCACCGGTTGCCAGGCCGAAACCATCTATCGCGTTGTGAAGAGCCAGCGCCTTGAGGGGGGCATATTCATCAAGGATGGCGACTGCTACTTCCAGGCCGACGATATCGTGCGGCAGAATGGCGTGGCCATCTACCCCCTTGAGGAACTCACCATCGTCGACCCGCAGCACAAGAGTTACGTCGCCGTCGATGACATGAACTATGTGACCAACATCATCGAGAGCCGCGTCGTCAGCCACTACTTCAACGCCGGCGGCTACTGCTTTGAGGACGCCGCCGTCTATTGCGACTATTACGAGCGTCTGCGCGGCTACGGCCACCTCTATCTCTCGCACGTCATCTACGCTATGCTCCTCGACCGCCACATCTTCCGCCCGATCGAAATCAGCGGTTACATTGACTGGGCAATAATTAGACACAGTTTAACAACAAATTCAACAAATTAACCGAATTATTGTGCGAAAGGTAAATTCGTTAAATTAGCGTAATTCGCGGTTCAGTCGGTAAATTCGCATAATTCGCACGGCGCGCGGCGCCCCCAATTCGCACAATTCGCATTAAAATGAAGTTTGACAAGGATATGACCCAGGTGGTGAAGGGTGTGGCCATCATCATGATGATGTTGCTTCACTGCTACGGTGTGGATGGCAACTATGATGTTCCCGTCGATGCTTCCCATGCTCCTTTCACGTTGTTCAACGACACCTTCAAACTGTGTGTGGGCATCTTCACTTTCATGGTGGGTTACGGCTATGCATTCTCCAAGACCAAAGACCTTCGCTACAGCCTGCAGCACATCAAGAAGTTGCTCATTCCATTTTGGACCATCTTGTTCGTATTCACCCTGCCGTTTTGCTGGAGTGCGTTCTGGGCGAGCGGTCCGGCCACGATGCTGATGAACCTTGTGGGCATTGACTCTACCTTCAACTGGTACAGTTGGTTCGTCTACTTCTTCATCTATGCCATGGCAGTGTTACCTTTCATCTCGCGGTTCATTAACTGCCGTCCGCTGTTGAACACGGCGATAGTGATTGTTGCCGCTTATCTTCTAGAGGTGGCCGTTCACAGCGTTCCCGGTATTTTGGAAAACAAACCGCTGCTGGCGCTGTTCAACTGCCTGATGATGACTCCCGGGATGACGGTTGGCTATCTTTTTGCCCATGAGCGGTATTACGAACGGATGGAGATTAAGATTCCGTCCAAGGCACTTGTCGTGGCCTTGTCTTTATTGCTGATAGTGGTTGTGTTGGCTGTGCGCTATTTTGGGCATGCCGCCTTCGGCTTCAACTTCGATTTTGTGTATGCGGCGTTGACCATCGGCGCGGTTGTCACAATCTTCAATCATGTGGAAGCACAATGGCTCCGGAAGACTTTGCAGGAATTAGGTCAGGTGAGTGTCTATATGTGGTTTTTCCACGCTCTGTTCTTCACCAAAGCCGTACGTTGGTTCTATCAGCCCGCCATCACCATCTTTGACGACCTCAACCTAATCGTCCTTTGGGCAATCGCGCTGACTTTCGCCGCCTCGTGGCTAATCAAAACCGCCGTTGACTTTGTCATATTAAAAACAACAAATTCAACAAATTAACCGAATTATTGTGCGAAAGGATAATTCGTTAAATTAGCGTAATTCGCGGTGACTGTAAATTCGCATAATTCGCATGGCGCACAGCGCCCCCAATTCGCATAATTCGCATTAAAATGCTTGTTTCCATCCTAATTCCGGTGTTTAATTGCGAGGCATTTCTGCGGCAATGCCTTGACAGTGTGGTGGGGCAGACCTATCACGACCTGCAGGTTGTGGTGGTTGACGACGGCTCGACCGATGGCTCGTGGGCTATCATGCAAGAATATAGTGCCCGTGATAGCCGCGTGGAGGTCTACCATCAAGAGAATGCCGGTGTGGCGACCGCCCGCAACCGCCTCCTCGACCTCGCCAAAGGCGACTTCATCCTCTTTGTCGATAGCGACGACTGGTTAGAAATCAACACGATAGAGGTGTTGATGAGCGAACAGGCTATCGGCGACTATGATATGGTCTCTTTTAGGGAAGTTGGCTCCGGTAGTGTCGAGGATTGCGTCTATACACAAGAGCAGGCGGTCAAGGAATTCCTTCGTCATATTAATTTCGCCGGCTCTTTATGGAATAAGTTGTCAAGACGGACTTTGTTTAATGAGTTACGTTTTGACCCATCGGTCAGTTATGGTGAGGATGCGCTGATGACGTGGCACGTGTTGCAACGGTTAGTGAGAGTGCGCATAACGCCTCATCAATTGTATAATCACCGCATGAACGATGCCAGCATTTCAAATCAGTTCTGGACACCGCAGAAAAAGGGGAGCGGCTCCATTGTATGGCGGACGATAACTGAAGAGACCGCGAAGTGGTGGCCTCAATATTTAGACATTGCCCAGGCTCGTTATGCCATTGAGGATATGTGGGGGTTATACTACGCGTCGCTGGCTGAGTATCCCTACGACGAGCACATTCGTGAGCGGCAACTTAATGTCCGTCGCAACCTGCGGCTAATCCGCAAGAGCGGTCTGGTGAGCACCAATAAGATAGTGACCTGTTACGCCTTGGCCTATTGCTACAGCCTCGGTCGCTTTTTGAAATACACAAGAAAATAAACTTATAGACAGATATGCAGCGAGTGATTTTTGTAAATCTGCATGGTAATGGCTTCCTGTTGCGGACCTTGAACTTGATAGTGTTCCGGCAGTCCGGCGCAATAAAGCATAAGTTCCTGCTTGACTACTTATTGAACCGTGAAGATATCGAGGTGTGCTCTTACATAAACGATAAGGGCTTCTCAATGTCTTATAGCCATGCGGGTGCCTTTCCGATGTGGCTTGTGAAACTGGAACATAAGTTGACGCTGAAACTCAATGGCATTCCCGAAGACAAAATAACTGTAATCACTGATGAGGCTGAGTTTCGCAAGGATGACATTATTATTATGTATAATTATTACGTCAACCATTATAGTTTTAAGCAGCGTCCGCAGTGTTTGGTTGCCGTTAGTCATATCCACTTCAATACATCTAATGCCGAACTCATGCGGGCTCTTGACCCCGATGTGGTGTTTAATGAGGCGAGTTTCCGGCATGGCTCCAAGATTTATGATAAGTTTTATGGCTGGTACCGCAACAAGTTCCTCGTCATTCCTTTTGTCTTTGGCGAGCGGTTTAAGAATCAGAAGCCTTTTGCCGAGAGGCAGAACAAATGCTTCTCCACCGGCACGGTCACATATATGCACAACATCACTCCTATATATGGTGACCCATGCGCGCAACCTGCCCGAAAACAGATTCTCGTGAATAAAGACCGGCTGACACAGTGGATTGACTGTTACAACAGTGATTATTCTGAGGATGACAAGAAACTCAAATCAAGTTCCAACCGCATTGTCCGCACGCTGCAAGGAATTTATTACAAACTTTTCACCGGCAAGCAGAAGAAGTATTTCTCGTTCAATATGGTGGAGAAGTTTAACGACTACAAGATGTGTCTTGTGGGCGAGGAGATTATGCACATTCCCGGGATTGGTTTTGCCGAAGGTATGGCATGTGGCAGCGCGTATATCGGCCAGACGGTGGGTTACTATGAGGACTATGGTATGCATGAGGGAGTGCACTATATAGGCTATGATGGCACCCTGGACGACTTGAAAGCAAAAATCTCTTATTATCAACAGCCCGAGCACCAAGCCGAACTTGAACAGATTGCCAAGCAAGGAACCGAATTTGTCCGCACAAATTTCACGGGAGACGCAGTTGCGGCCAAACTTCTTGGACAACTCATTGAGGAGTCCCGTTTTCGTTACAGATAAATATGATTCCCAAGATTGTACATTACGTTTGGTTTGGCGGCAAGCCATATCCAAAGAAGATTCAATATTGCATCGATAGTTGGAAACGGTTCCTGCCCGACTATGAGTTCCGGCGTTGGGACGAGAGTAACTTCGATGTCAATAGTGTTGAGTTCTCCCGTCAGGCTTTTGAGAAAGGCGTTTGGGCTTTTGTTTCCGACTATGTGCGCATTCAGGCACTCTATGAATATGGCGGTTGGTATCTTGACACCGATGTGGAGGTGCTGAAGCCGTTGTCCCCATTTGAGAACCACCGCGTGGTGCTCGGCACTGATGAGAATGGCAGCATAACGGCTGTGTATGGCACCGAGCCGCATCATCCGTTGTGGAAGGCGGTGATGGACGTCTATCGCTCAACAAACTTTGTGCTTGATGACGGCACTATGAATGCCAAGGTCATCAATCAATATATTCAAGATGTTTTGGCTCCGTGGGGCTATGTCAAGGAGAATAAATATCAAGAATTGCAACATGGCGTTGTGGTGTATCCCGACGATTATTTTCATGTGCAGAGTTTGGAAAAAGGCACGCGTCATTTCACTGAGAATTCCACCTGCATTCATTGGCAAACCATGCTGTGGACGCCGCTTAGTTCGAGGATTTTGCGATGGATTAGACTGCATATAGTAAAACCTGTCCTCGGGGATGACTATTTGAAGACGTGGTCATCGATTGTCGATAAGTTCAAGCGAAAATGAAAAGAGATTATAAGATAGACCTTATGCGGGCGTTCGCTTGCATCATGGTGATGTTCTGTCATGCGCCGCAACACTATACCGGCCAGGCTGGCAAAGTGTTGGTGGGTATTGATAACTATTTCGGCATGGCATGGGGACCGATATTGTTTTTTATGATTTCCGGCGCTTGCATATTGTGGAAAGAGCGTGAGGTAGTGCCTTTCTTAAAGAAGCGTTTTTCCCGTATCCTTGTTCCCACAATTGTTTGGAGTTTGATTTATATCTTTATTGAGTCGTTCTGGTGGCACACATCGTCAGAGGACGCGTGGCTTTATAAGATACCTCGGATTTTGATTGCTCCTCAATATAGTTTGATGTGGTTTATGTATGCGCTGATCGCTATTTATCTTGCTACTCCAATACTGTCAAGGTGGTTAGCGAATAGCAGTCGTTCTGAGGTTCGCCTTTATCTTCTTTTGTGGGGAGTTACATTATTATTGCCATTTATTGAACTATTCGGCGTTGATGTGTCGTTTCTGCAGAAGTCAGGCGGCTTCCTGTATTATTTCTCCGGTTTTTTATGGACTGCTGTAGCCGGTCATTATTGTCGGCGTTATGTCAAGATTGAGCAACTGCGGTGGTGGCATATTGTTTTGTCAATAGTTGTGTTGCTGTCACCGGCTTATGTGTTTCTAATAAAGCGTTACACCGGCCAGTTGATGGATATGTCGCTAGGCGTGCTTGCAATGTCAACCACGGCGTTAGGCTTTATTTTCATCTATAACGCACCATTGCCCAAATTCCTAAGTGAGGGTGCCGGACGCAAACTTGTATTGAAGATTTCGGAACTCAGTTTTGGCATATATTTGGTGCATATGGTGTTTATGTATCCGTTTCGGCTTTGGATTGCGAATTTCAATCTGCATTATGCAATTCAGTTACCGCTTACTGTATTAGTGGTGGGAGTTTGCGCGTTCTTGGTGTCATGGGCAATTTCTAAATTGCCATTTGGGAAATATATTATCGGATAGATAGATTGGATAGTACTTTGTGCCTATGTTGACTCCTGAGATATATCAATTATCACAGACGTATCAAGGTGTATATGTGTCAGTTATAGCTGTGTTGACATTCGTGCTCGGTTATAAGTACTCTAATTATGAGGGTAGTAGAGTTTATAGTGTGGAGAAACAGGGAATAATACCATCGTTGGTAGTAGTTATTTTAATGATATTGTACATTGGTTTGAGACCTATAAGTTTGGCATTTGTGGATATGGTTGGCTATGCGGAAGCAATGACAAATCATACGTTTGAGAATGTTGAAGTGACCTGGGACAATAACTATCTATTCACGCCTATGATGGCTTATTTGTCGTCACATGACGCATCACCACGGACGCCAATCGTTATTCTTGCATGTATTAATATTTTCTCCACTTTTATTGCGGTGAGGAAATTTTTCCCAAACGACACTCTTATCGCATTGCTAACAGTTTTTGGCTCTTTTATCTATTATGCTACTGCCGTGAACGGTATCAAGGCGGGATGCGCTATGGGCTTGCTGCTTTGCTCGATTGCTTATAGAGATAAGCTGTTAATCAGTCTTTTGTTTTTATTTTTATCATTTGGATTTCACCACTCAATGCAAATGGCGGTTGGAGCGTATGCGGTATGTTTCGTATTTAGGAATAGTAAGTTTTATTTTGGAATATGGCTATTTGCGTTGATTTGTGCTTTAATGCATGTTACAGAATTCCAAGAGTGGTTTGGCACAATGACAGACGAGAGTGGGGCTGGCTATCTACTGACAGATATAGAAGATTCAAACTTTGGCGGGCGTACTGGTTTTCGGTACGACTTCGTGTTATATAGTTCAGTCCCTGTAATAGTCGGTCTATTTGCCATATTTAAAAAAGAAATTAAGTCAACTGCGTATTCCTTTATTCTCAATATGTATCTTCTGTTAGATGCAATTTGGATGTTGTGTATGTATGCGCCATATAATAACCGTATTGCTGAAATTCCATGGGGAGTTCTACCAATAGCATTGATTTATCCGCTGTTGAAAGAGCATTGGGGAGAGAACCAGTATAGCCTGGCCAGGACTTTGATCTATGGGAATGTCGCATTCACTTTCTTTATGAATTTTGTTTATTATGCTTATATTCATCTTGACAGATGAAGCAAAGATATTAGATATGGAGAACCAGAAATTGACTTTAACTTTCAGACTTTTCCGTGCTTTGGGCATTATCCACGACCCGGTGAAGTACGGACAGATATCCATTTGGGGAATTTTTTGTCACGCGTTAAAAACTATCAAAATAGGCTTTTGTTTTTGGATTGCCTATAGCCCCGGCATCCTGCACACTTTCCGTTTTAATAACTTCCGTCCGTGGCTATGGCGACGGATGGGTTGCCATGTTGGCAAGGGAGTGTGTATCGGTCACTCTGTGGCGACTGATGTGGGAAACACTGACCTCATCCACATCGAGGATAACGTCATCCTCACCAACCATTGTGTGCTGTTGTGCCACCGCCGTGATATGAAGGGTTATCGCAAGGGAGATGATGGTACTAAGTTGCCATACATTTATGCGCCTGTTACATTGAAGCGCGGCTGCCAGATTGGTATGGGCAGTATCGTAATGCCTGGGGTGACAGTTGGCGAGGGTGCCATAGTTGGAGCACACTCGGTGGTGACTAAGGATGTTCCGGCATGGACTATCGCCGTGGGCAATCCCTGTAAGGTTATTAAAGAGATTCCCGAACGGGTGAATGATGAAAGCAATGCTTGACCACGGGGCTCTTGTAATATCGCTTGACTATGAGTTGATGTGGGGACTGATTGATGTCTTCACAAAGGATGGCTATGGGCAGACAAATGTAAAACATGTGCCGGAGGTCATTGATAGGATGCTTGCGCTATTTGAAAAATATGGCGTACATGTTACATTCGCCACTGTTGGCATGATTATGTGCCGCGATAGTGAACAATTGTTGCAGGTTGCGCCTGCCGTAAGACCCACGTATAGTATCAAAGAGTTGTCGCCTTACGAGAACTCCTATATAGAAAACATCAAGCCGCGTGAACAGTGTCTGTTTTTCCAACCGGAGGTCGTGGCAAAACTCAAGAACCATGCCGGAGTGGAGATGGCGACCCACACTTTCTGCCATTTCTATTGTTGGGCGGAGGGACAGACAATAGAGCAGTTTGAGGCCGACCTGCTCAAGGCAATTGAGGTTGCCAAAGGTAACGGCATTGAGTTGCGCAGCATTGTGTTTCCACGCAACGAGGTATCCGCCTCACATCTGGCGATATGTGCCAAGCATGGCATTTTGGCATATCGCGGCAATGCGTTGAAATATTTTGACGAACCGAAGTCACGAATTGCGGCAATAAAGAGCCGTGTTTGCCGATTGTTGGATTCATACGTGAACATCGGCGGCTGTACATCATTGCCATATACAGAAATCGATGTTGACGAAACTCCAATGAATCTGCGGGCAAGCCGTTTGCTGCGTCCTTGCAGTAGGCGTTTGTCTGCGTTTGAAGGGCTAAGGCTACGTCGAATTAAAAAAGAGATGGCTCATGCGGCGCAGCACCATGAGATGTATCACCTTTGGTGGCATCCGCATAACTTTGGCGGGGATATTGAGGCGAATATGGCTTTCCTGGAGCGCGTTCTGCAGTGCTATGCCGAGTGTCATGAGAGATATGGCATGCAGTCATACACAATGAATGAAATGTATCACAAACTCAAACAACAAAATGGATAACAAACCGACCCTAACGGTGTTTACCCCCACATATAACCGCGCCAACCTCCTTCAGCGGGGGTATGAGGCTATAAAGCGGCAGACTTGCAAGGACTTTGTTTGGCTCATCATTGATGATGGCTCGACGGATAATACCAAAGAGGTCGTAGACCATTGGATTGCGGAAGGCGTTGTGCCAATCACTTACGTGTATAAGGAAAACGGCGGGCTACACACTGGGTATAACAAAGCAATTGAAGTGATGGACACGGAAATATGTGTCTGCATAGATTCAGATGATTGGATGCCGGACGATGCCGTTGAGATAATTGTCAATTATTGGAATGAGCATAGCCATGAGGATATAGCCGGATTTGTAGGGAAAGATTATTTGCCCGATGGAACGCAATTGGGTGAGGTTTTCCCGGAGGATGCTACGATGCACTTGGTGGAGATAAGGCAGCACAAAAAATGGAATAGGGATAACAAACCTGTTATGAGGGTCAATCTACTAAAAAGAGTGGCTCCCCAACCGACATTCGTTGGTGAAAAGAATTTCAACCCCTATTACATGATGCTGAAGATTGACCGGATTTATCCTTTCCGACTGCTAAACCGCAACCTGTGTTTTGTGGATTATCAACCCACGGGTATGGCCGCCAATATCGTTAAGCAATATTTCAACAGCCCCAATAGTTTTGTGGAACTTCGGCGCTTGTATGTGACTTTGAAACATACCAAATGGTTGTGGAGAATGCGTCAGTATGCACATCTTGTGGCAGAGTGCCGTATAGCCGGAAAGAGCCCTTTCAAGGAGAAAGAAGTCAATAAATGTTATGTTGCGTTGATGTATCCGTTTGGCACATTGTTGTATTATTACATGTGTCGTAAACTGAAACAATTGAGTTGAAACTTTGATTATGAAAGTATTGCATGCCATAAACTATCTGTCAGATGGTGGCGGAGCAGAGAAATTGATGGAAGATTTGCTACCCGCAATTAAAAGCCGTGGCGTAGACGTTTCAGTCGCCGTCCTCAGAGACATAGACACAGAAAATAGCCGTTATTTAAGGAGTCAAGGAATTGAAATAATAAATATTGGAGGAGGTGAAAGTTTGTATGGCATTCGCAAGATGCTAAAACTTCTGCCGGTGATGAAAAAATTTGATATTGTCCATACGCATCTCACGGCTCCGTTCTTATATGGCGCTTTCAATAAAGCATTCTGTAAAGCGCGGTTTGTCCACACAGTGCACAATACCGACTCCAAAATGAGGCACAGTGCGGTGTTGAAGCATCTCGAACGATGGGCGATAAGACGATATGATAGTGTGATAACTTGCTCGCAGGAGGCAGAAGACAGCCTCCGGCTATTTATTGGCGAGACCAACGATAATATATTGACAATAAATAATGGTGTAAGGCTTTCTAAAATTTTCAATGCGAAACCTATCGTATCTCTTAAAAAGTGTGAAGAAGAAAAGATAATTCTAATGGTTGCCGTGTTTCGTGCCCAAAAGAACCAAGAAACATTGATTAGAGCAACAAAATTATTGCCGGATAACTTTCAAACATACTTTGTCGGTTATGGCGGTTTGCTCGATCAGATGGAGGCTTTGTCGCGCCAACTTGGACTGGAAAAGCGTGTGCATTTTTTAGGCAAAAGGACAGATGTGCCCACCCTCTTGAAAACGGCCGATTTTATTGTTTTGTCATCTCATTTTGAGGGACTGTCGTTATCTTCCATAGAGGGAATGGCGGCCGGGAAACCGTTTATTGCCAGCGATGTGCCCGGACTGCATGAGATGGTTTCCGGCTATGGGGAATTATTTGAGGATGGTAATGCTCAACAGTTGGCTGACATTATTCTGCGGCTTGCGAACGAACCACAAGAATATAACGAAGTTGCGAACCGTTGTCTTGAACGAGCCAAGGAGTTTGATATAGACAAGATGGCGGATGGTTATATCTCGGTCTATAAGAGCCTGATCAGCTGATGACAATTGGAATGGCAACTACAGACTTCTGGAATAAAAAGGCTGTTTTCTCTTATGTGCTCGCGGTCTTGGTCTTTACGATTCACTTGAGCACTTTGGATAACTATGTGCCGTATGTCGGCGCGGATATAAAGAAACCATTAATTTGGTTCGTGAAAGTTTTCAGCCGAGTGGCTGTGCCGGCTTTCTTTATCCTTTCAGGAGCACTTTTCTTTAGAAATTATGAGCCGGGTAGTTTTGTGATTAAACTGAAAAGCCGATTCAAATCGTTGTTAGTGCCTTATTTGGCGTGGAATGTGATTTGGATGCTATTCGGTTGGATAACAACAATTTTTTTTTCGCAATATTTTGTAGGCCGTCCGCCATCGGATATCTCTTTGCGTGGCGTCTTCGTTTCGGTGTTTCTTCATGGTGACAATCTTCCATTTTGGTTCATCGGCAACCTGATTTTGTTTATCATCCTTTCTCCCGTTGTTTACGGTTTGCTTAAAAACAAATATTTAGGAGTTGTTTCTATATTGTCCGTACTTGCTGCCGTCTATGTGTTGAACCTGCATTATGCCGCTTTCCTTAAAACTTGGTTTGTGGATGCCGAAAGCATTGTGTATTATATGGTGGGAAGTTATATTGGAATCCATTATTTTCATTGGTTCGCCAATCGTTCCCGTTCAAAAGCCGGCATAGGTTTTATAGTGGCGTTGGTTTGTATAGTGTCACGTTGCACTTTTGATTTTACAGCAAATGATTTGCTTGGTCGCACGCTGAGTTTAACCCCATTTGCGCTAGGCCTGTTTTTTGCGTTTGATGTGATAGTCACTCATTGCAAGCAGGTGCCCGAGTTTGTTAACCATTCTTTCTGGGTTTTCGCAGTCCATCTTAATCTTAGTGCTATTATAACAAAGTTGTTGTTTTTGGCGTTGCCTAAAAGCATTGCCATCGCATGGCTTAATCTCGTTATAACCGTTATTTTAACTCTTTCTTTAATTGAATTATTAAATCGAGTCGTATGGCGGTATTCGCCACGACTATATGTGATGCTTTCGGGCTCAAGATGATTGGAAATTTATAATATTATCAGCATATGCGACTCGCTCATATTGATGTATTGAAAGGTATAGCTATTATTGCAATAGTATTTTATCACTATGGTTATCTTCATTATGGTTATCTTGGTGTGGATGTCTTTTTGGTAATAAGTGGTTATTTTACAACTAAAAGTTTATTGCGAACTTATAATTCATCTAATTGTGTTTCCGGATTTGCTTTGTATAAGAATTTCGTTTGGAATAGAATAATTAGGTTGCTACCTATCCTTTTATTAGCATGCTATTTATCTATGGTTATCGGATATTTTATTATGCTTCCTTATGAATATAATAGTTTGTCTGAATCGGTTATAGCAACAAATTTCTTTAGTAATAATATACTTTCGGCTATAACATTACGAAATTACTGGTCTGAATTAAATGATTTCAAGCCACTCATGCATACTTGGTATGCAGGATTGCTTATGCAATTTTATATTATATACCCATTGGTATTTATTGTTACAAAAAAATTGAAAACGCATCGTTTAAGGTCACTAATATTGTTAAATCTTACACTATCGTTCATCTCGTTGCTATTTTTCATAGGTGTTGAGGATAATACGTTTGATTTTTATTATATTCCATCTCGTTTCTTTGAGTTTTCATTTGGAGGAGTATTAGCATTAATTAGTTATAAAACAGATGTTGATGTGTTCAATAACACAACTGCGTTCGTCGTTTTGGCGGTATTGACTGCAATGTTAGTCATAAATTTAGATTATCTGTCAGGAAAAATAAAACTCTTAATAGTTGTATTGTGCACTGTTATTCTTATTGCGTCCGGTAATATATTCCAGCGAATAAAGGTGCAATCTTTTTTTTGCCAAATAGGAGTGGCAAGTTTTAGTATTTATGTATGGCATCAAGTCGTTATCGCATTTTATCGATGTGTTGAGTCCAGATTCATTTCGATAACCGGTTTCTGTGTGACGTTATTGCTTATATCATTAATGTCGTGGATGACATATTTATATGTAGAGAAAAAGTTGCCTAAAATCTTTCAATATGGAAGCAAGATAAGATTGTCTGTGTATGCGTTTATTGCTATTGCCTTCGTCGTAATAAATGTATTCTCAATATGTGTATATACTAACAAAGGAGTTATGCACGATTTCCCAGAACTAAACATAAAACAAGAGCAACAACAGGATGGGAGTGATTATAATTATGTAGATAGAGTTTTTAAACTTGATAAAGATTTTGAAACAGACAGACTCCATTGGCTGATAATTGGTAATTCATTCGGTAGAGACTTGGCTAATGTGATTTTGGAGAGTAATATAGCTGATAATGTAGAATTGTCTTATGTGTACGTAAATGAATATAAAGATTCAAAGAAAGAAATGAGGTTTAAATCAGCAGATAAAATTTTTATTTCCTCCTTGTCTTTTACTGACGATATGGTACGAGATATTGAGATCTTAGCTTATTACTATGGTAAACCAAAAGAGGATATTATAATAGTTGGCGAAAAAAATTTTGGAGAGATAATGTCTCAACCCTATTCTCACAGATTTTGGGAAAGTGATTATTATAATCAGTCCGTGCAGATGATAGATGGCTATTTGGAACGTAACAATAAATACAAATCTATGTATGGGGAAAGATTTGTAGATATGATATCGGTAATAAGTAAAGGAAATAATAAAGTTAGAGTATTTGATGAGAATAATAAATTTTTAAGTTTTGATAGCGTTCATCTAACGCGTAGTGGCGCAATATATTATGCGACTCATATAGATTGGTCTCAATATTTATGAATGTAGCACCAAAGGG
>CAMHQD010000057.1 GCA_946187345.1 uncultured Porphyromonadaceae bacterium
GTAGCGCGACGTGCCTTCCGTGGTCTTGTAGAAGTCGGGCAGACCCAGGCAGTGGCTGAACTCGTGGCAGAAGGTGCCCACGCCGTCGAGTGTGGTGCTGGTGTCACGGTCGCCGTTCAACTCACAGAAGACGGCAAACTTGTCGATGGTGATGCCGTTGCGGGAGCGCGTGCCGGTGCCGTCGCTGTACTTGACACCCTCGCTCAGGCTCCACTGGCAGGGCCACACGCTGCTGGGCACGGTGTAAGACGCCTGAGCCTCGCCCACGCCTGCATACACGACGATGCACACATCGGCCTCGCCGTTGCCGTCGTTGTCATATTTGGTCCAGTCAATCTCGGCGCCGGCCTTGTCAATCGCCTCGCCCACCATCAGGGCCACACCCTTGTCGTTGCCCTGGCTGTCGTTGCCGCCATAGGTGGCGCGGTTGTTGTTGAGAGTGTACGGGCCGTAGATATCATACTCTGGCACGTATTGCTCGTTGCTCTGGTCGATGAAATATTGGCGCACGCTCTGGTTGCCCGTCTGGTATTGCTGCTGGAATGTGCTCAGAGTGTGGTTGTTCTTGAACTTGATGTCTTTGTATTGCACCAGGATAACGGGCACGCGGTTGCTGCCCAGACTGGGGGTCTGGCTGGCGCGGCGACGCTCATTCATGCGTGCTTTCTTGCTCTGCTGTGTGGGCGTGGCGATGGCCTCCATGGTGAGCCTGTCGCGTTGCACGGCAAGGAACGAGAGTTCGCTCGCGGTGCGGTCGGCGGCGGCGTGTGCGCGTTGCGTGGTGATGCCGTCGCGAGTGCGATAATAGAAATCGTTTGTGCCCTCGGCACGCTGGACGGTCAGACCGTCAGCCGTGACGAAACTGTGGTGCCACTCGTCACCAACCATAGTGACGGTGAGTTGCGTTCCGTCGCTCTGCGTGACCGTCACGGCCGAGCGCTTTGCCGGAATCGCGTTGGCGCCGAGGCCGATCAACGCGGCCAACGCCATTGTCATGATTTTCTTCATAAAATTGTTTTTTAGGTTTTTGAGTTAAAACAGTCCGACAAAGGTAGGCATTATTCCTCAATCGGCCAAATTTTCCTCCCGAATTCCCTAATTTTTAGCATTTTTATACAATCCAACGTCGCTCGTCAAGAAAAATCGACCAATCGTCTGTTCGCCCCATCGTCTGTTTATTTTGGGGCCTGGCCAAGGCAGTCCCTACACATAAGGGATTAAGATGTCTTTTGTTGTTTCTAATTGTTTTTATTGGCGTTTGCGGGGGTGCAGAGGGTAACGACGTAGTGAGGTGTGACGGTGGTTTGGAAACGGACGTCTGTAGCGCGGGTAAGGACGTCGGGGAGGTCGTCGGTGAGGCCCTCGCCGGTGAGTTTGAGGAAACTTTCTTTCATGGTCCACAGTCGGGTGAATTGCGTCGCGTCCTTGAGTATGGTTGAACATTCTGCCTCGGACATCGTGTGGCGAAGCAGGTCAACATCGGGCGTGATTAGACTCTCGATGTCAACGCCAACGGGCTGGAGGCCAACGGCAACGGCAACAGCGGCCTCGCAGTGGCAGAGGCTGATGTGGACGTCTGGCCGGCCGGCGATTGCAGGCTTGCCGCGGTCGTCATAGCATAACAATGGTGGCTCGGTGATGCCGAAGCGCTCGTTCAGGGCGCGGCACAATAACAGGTAGACGGCGAGCGACTGCCGGCGGTCGGTCTCGCGGCGGTAGCGCATAGCGTGCTCGCGGCGTTGAGGCGACACCGCGCGCAGTGCCGTCTCAATGTCCAGTTCATCCAACTTGTCGTCAACGTAGAGCCACATGTTGTCTTCCCCCAACCTGGGGCCTCCCCCAACCCCCTCCTAAAGGAGGGGGCTTTAGGTATTAACTTAGACCTCTTAGATTTCTTAGAACTCTTAGAACTTTTAGTGACTCCCCAGGGTGAAGGTGACGCGAGTGGCGCGATGGAGACCGTAGATGGCAAGCCCCTCGATGAGATAGGCAATCAGGTAACTGTACCAGATGGCTTGTGGCGCGACTTTGGCTACCACCCACAGCACGGGAATGACCGTGAGCGAGAGTGCGAACGAGATGAAGAGCGCCATGCGGTGGTGGCTGTAGAGTTTGTAGACAATCATCAGCACATAGATGTAGCAGAACGGGATGAAACTCAGGGCGAACACGCGCAGGGCGTGGTTGCTCTCGGCCATTGTTGCCGGGTCGTCGCAGCCAAACAGTTCAGCGATACCTTGCGGCCAAATCCAAACAAAAGCGCACGTGACGACCATTGCTATGGTGATAAAACGGAAGCCCTTGGTGATAACCTCGCGCAGACCCGCCTCGTCGCTGCGCCCAACCTGAATGGCACCGAGCGACTGAAGCGTCTGGCACGTGCCCGAGAGGAAGAGGTTGTAGACCTGCAGCAGGTTCATGCACAGGGCAAACACAAAGATGCCGGTTCGTCCGGTGGTCGAGAGCACGATTGTGTTGGCACTTAGCAATAACAGCGTCAGGCAGATTGAGGCTACGGCAAGCGGCGCGCCCTGCGACACAATCTGTCGCCAAGACGGCAAGATGCCTTTCAGAGAGAAAAGCGGCGTGAGCCGGCGGTTGTCTTTCGGTATCCAGTGGCATAGCAGAATGGCGATGCCCACCAAGTGGCCTACCACAGTGGCGGCGCTTGAACCGGTGATGCCCCAGCCGCACCATTGGATGAACACTATGTCGAGCAGCAGGTTGAGCGCGTTGTCGATAACCACGGCAACCGAGACCAACCGCGGACTGCCGTCCACACCCACCATCGTCGATAACCCCCACATAAGGATAAACGCCGGGTTGCCGATTAACAGCACTCGCATATAGTCGCGTGCCAGCGGCAATAGTTCCTCGTTGGAACATAGCAGCCGCGCTGTCTCATTGGGGAATATCAGTCCACCCACAATGGTCAATATCAGTCCCACGCTCATGCTGAGGGTGAGGGCGCGTGTGAAGAAGCGACGCGCCGTGGTGATGTCACTCTTTCCCAAAGCGTAGGCCACTAACATACCGGCACCGGCGTTGATGAGCAGGTGCAGAGTGAAGATAAACTGATTGATGGGCTTTGAGAGATTGATGGCGCTCACACCGTCCGGGCTAATCAGGTTGCCGACGATGATGCCGTCCACCACGTTGCCAAGGCAGCCGCTGAGTGCCACCAAAATATATGCCCAAAGATATTGATAAAACACTGTTGAAAGGTTTAGAGATTGAGGGGTTGAGGGGTTGAGAGGTTGAGATGTTGAGGGGTTGAGGGGTTGAGGGGTTGGGGGTTGAGCCTCGCGCTATCGCGCTCGGGGATAATAGTTTTGTCATTTGAGGGCGGCCAGGCCCTACATTCCTTTCCATTTGCGTACAGCAAATGGCTCAACCTCTCAGCCCTCAACCTCTCAACCATTCATCAGAGGTCGAAGAAGCCGAAGCCGCCGATGGCGGTGAGCATACGCTCGACATAGTCCCACGACGTGGGCGACCAGTTGAAGCCCAAGCGGTAGAGCACTTGGATTGTGAGGTCATTGTCGCGTGCCACGTCGGTGGTCTTCTGCCCGTGAGCCATGTCTTGATAGGCGAGTAGGCTCGAGAGTGACTTGGCCTTGGCGGGATCATTGCCGGCGGCCTCCATCGCCTCATTGAACTCCTCTTGCTCGACAAAACGCACTCCGTCGCCCACGGCTGTGAGACCCTGCAACACGTCGCCCAGGAACTGGCCGTGGATGTTATAGGGGTGGAAGACGGTGCACTCTGCCGGAGTGGTCGCCAGCAACACGATGGCATGGGCCACCTCGTTGATGGGCGAGAACTCTACCCGCTTGTTGCGCATCGAGTGCGGGCAGCAACCCAGCATGTTATAGACCTTGATGCGGCCCATAAACGAGTTGGTCGAGAAGTTGGCCTGGAACTCGCCGTCGGTGCTGCGTGCCGCCAGGTTGCCCACGCGCATGATTTTGGCGCTCAACCCGCGGTTTGCCACGGCGTCAAGAATTAGTCGCTCGGCCATGAACTTGCTATAGATGTACTTGTTGCCGAGATACTGGCCCATGTAGAGGCGGTGCTCGGTGAACACCTCGTCGCGCGGCTCGCCGGCCCAGAGGCCGCGTGTGCTTGCCGTGGAGATGTGCACCAGCGTGGCGCCGTGCTCGAGGCTGTAGTCCACACAGCGTTGTGCGCCGCCGATGTTAACGTCCTCAATCTCTGTGCCCTCGCTGAAGTGCTTGACGATGGCGGCGCAGTTGAACACTGTGTCCACATTGATGCCCTCGCCAAAGGGTGAGGTCACATCGCCAGTGATGACGTGCAGGCGGTTGCCGAAGAGGTCCTTGAACGAGTCGGCGAAGTAGTAGTAGAGTAGCGTGCGCAGGCGGCTCTCGGCTTTCTCGACATTGGCACCGCGCACGAGGCAGTAGATTTGCTCGGCGTCCGAGTCAATGAGGTCGCGCAGGATGTGGATACCCAAATAGCCCGTGGCTCCGGTGACGAGCACGTTGCCCAACCGGCGACTCTCGCCGTGACGGAAAGCGTTGAGCGTGTTAGCCTCCAGCACCCGGTTGATGGCCGAGTAGTCGTAGTCGCGCACCTCATCGTGCCCCTCGACCTCGTTGCCACCACCGACCAGGCGTGCCAGCGCTCGCGGGGTGGGGTTGGCAAACACGTCGCCGTAGGCCACGTGCAGGCCGGCCTTGTCGGCCTCGATGATGACGCGGGTAACAACCAGCGATGTGCCGCCCAACTCAAAGAAGTTGTCGTTGGCGCCCACGCGGTCCATCTGCAAAATGTCGGCAAAGATCTCGGCAAACTTGCGCTCGGTGTCGGTTGCCGGCTCCTCGTAGGTTCCGGTGACGGCCAGTTGCGGCTCGGGCAGCGACTTGACGTCTGTCTTGCCGTTGGGTGTCATCGGCATGGCTTCCAACTGCAAGTAGGCAGTCGGTACCATATATTGGGTGAGGCTCTTGGAAATTTCGGCCTTGAGGGCGTCCGGCGCGATTTCGCGTGAGGCGGTGTAGTAGGCACACAGGTGCTCCTTGCCGCCCAGTTGGCGAATTAGGATTACCACCTTCTTCATGCCGTCCACCTTGAGCATGACGTTCTCGATTTCGCCGAGTTCGATGCGCAAGCCGCGCAACTTGATTTGGTGGTCGGTGCGGCCCAGGATAATGACGTTGCCGTCGGGCAGCCAGCGAGCGTAGTCACCGCTGCGGTACACTCTCGTGCCGTGGTAGTCGATAAAGCGCTCGCGCGTCATCTCATCGAGGTTGTTGTAGCCGCATCCCACACCGCGTCCGCCGATGTAAAGTTCACCCACGACGCCCACCGGCAACTCGTTGCCGTCGCCGTCGACGATAAACTCCTTGACGTTGAGTTGCGGGCGCCCCACAGTAACAACTTCGGCATGGGTCAACTCGGCGTTGTTGCTGGCCACCGTAATCTCGGTGGGGCCGTAGCAGTTGAAGATGCGTGCCTTTGTCACGCGGCGCATCTGCGAGAGCAACTGGTCGCTGAACTTCTCGCCGCCTGCGCGTGCGATGTGGATGCCGGCGATAGCCTTCTGGAAGTCTTCGCTTGTGAGCCACGTGAGCCATCGCGATGGCGTGCCGCTCACCATGTCGATGCGTTCGCGCTTGATGAGTGCGGCGAGTTCCAGCGGGTTATTGGCCTGCTCCTCGGTGGCGACGACAAGCGTCTTACCGTTGTAGAGAGCCATGCCGATGTCCTGCAGCGCGGCGTCGAACGAGATCGTGGTGACGCTCAACACGCGCGTGGCATCGGTCATGACGGCGTTGGCAAACACGTTGGCGGGATGACCGTAGAGGTAGTTGCAGATGCCCTCATGGCGCAGCATCACACCCTTTGGGCGGCCGGTGGAGCCGCTGGTGTAGATAAGATATGCGAGGTCATCGGGAGTGATGGCCGGAGCCTCCGGGAGTGATGACGCGGTTTCAGTCGCGACGAGGGTCTCCACGTCAATGCCCTTGCCCGAGGGAAGTGTGTCGAGGCGGTCGGCGGTTGTGATGATAAACCGTGCCTCGCTATCCTCGAGGATAAGTTTCACGCGGTCGGCGGGGTAGTCGGGGTCACAGGGAATGTAGGCTGCACCGGCTTTGAGCGTGCCGAACATGGCGAGAATCAGTCGGCTCGTGCGCGGCAAGAGCAACGCCACGCGGTCGCGGGCCTTGACGCCGCGTGCCTGCAGTCCGGCGGCGATGGCGTCGGTCACGCGGTTCATCTCGGCGTATGTGAACGTGCCGTCGACGGCTACCAGAGCCTCTTGGTCGGGCTGAGTGCCGGCATAGTGGCTGATGCACTCGTGCATAAAGCGGAATGGAGCCTCGCCGGTGGCCACTTGGCGCAGTCGTTGCAATTCGCGCTCTTGGTTGCCACTCACAATCGATAGGCTTCTCACGCGAGCCATCGGTTCGTCAGCCATGTTGTCCGCCACGGTGGCGATGCTTTCGGCCAGCGACTGCGCCAGGCGCTCGCTATAGAGCGCGTCATCGTATTGCACCACCACGCCACGCGTCTCTATCTTGATGTTAATCTTGAACTTGGGCACATTCAGTTCAAGCAATTCTTGAGACACCTTTTGCCCGTTGACGGTGTACTGTTGCAGCACGCCAACTTGGTAGGCGTAGGCAATTGAGGGCTTGAAACCGTAGTCGGCGGCGATGGCGGCGAATGGGTAGTCCTCGTGGCGAAGCGTGGTGTCGAACGTATCGCTTGCGGCCTTGAGGAAGTCGGCAACGGTAACATCGTCAATGCTCAATCCCAATGCGAGCGTGTTGACAAACATACCCACTGTGTCGGCAATCTTGAGGTTGGAACGTCCGCCGCTCACGGTGCACAAGTACACGTCGCGATTGTTGGTGTGCCTGGCGGTGACATAGGCCGTCGCCGCCAGGAAGAGGTGAGCCGGGGTGATGCCTTGCTTGCGGCAGAAGTCGCCGATCGCCTTGTGGTCGACGGGCACAACGGCTTCGCCGATGAGGCCTTGTCGGTCACTCTTGGGCAAATCGGCGGGGATCTCGCTGGCACCCTCGCAGGTGGCGAGGCGCTCGGCGAAGAAGCGGCGGGCGGCGGCAAACTCCTCGCCATCGGCCGCGCGTTGCTGGTCGGCGACGAAGTCAAGATAGGTGTATTGCTCGGCTTGCGGCTTCTTGCCCTCGAGAACCTCGTTAATCTGACGGATGAGCAGGTCGGCCGAGCCGCCGTCAAAGGCCAGATGGTGTACGTCGAGCAGCAGGTGTGCGCCGGCCGGAGTCTTCACCACTTCCATTCGGCACAGCGGTGCCTTGCGCAGGTTGAACGGTTTGACAAACTCGTTCTTGTAGTCTGCCAACTGCTCATCGCTCATCTCTGTGATCGGCACCTCAATGGCTACCTCGTCATCGACAATCTGGACAATGGCGTCGCCCTCGGTGTCGAAGCGCACCCGCAGTTCGGGGTGGCAGGCTGCCGCGGCACGTGCCGCCTCGGCGAGCGTCGTGGCATCGATGCCCTCGGGATATGACAGCAAGTAGGGAATGTTGTAGATTGTTGATGTCGGATTCTTCAGGCACTCAAAGTAGACGCCCGTCTGCGCGTAGGAGAGGGGAGCAGTGCCTTTGTCCTTAGAACTCTCAGAACTCTCAGAATTCTCAGGACTCTCTGAAGCCTGCCGATTGTTCATCATTGCCTCGAGGATGGCGTTCTCGACGGTTTGCAGCGTGCCGTCCTTGAGGAGTGACTTTGAGTCGAGCGCCACGCCATAGCGCTTGTTGACCTGCACGGCAAGACGGATGGCCGAGATGGACGTGAGACCGGTGTAGCCCAGCGGTGTGGTGATGCCAAACTCGCTGTTGCCGGCGATGCCGGCGATGAGGTCGTGCAACTCTTGCTCGAGCACGTTGAGCGGTGCGGCCTCGGTCAACGGTTGACTGTCAGCGGTCAACTTTTTCTCCGGTTTGGGCAGGGCGCGCTTGTTCACCTTCTGGTTCTGGTTCAAAGGAATGACGTCGATTTGCATCGTCACGGCCGGCACCATGTAGGGCGGCTTGCGCTCGAGGATAAACTCGTTCAGAGCGTCAATGTCGATGGTGCTGTCGCTCACGACGTAGGCAGCGATGAACTTGCCGCCGCCCTCCTCGTCAAATGCCTGCACCGTGGCGTCCTTGATGCCCGGGAACTCGCGGATGACGCTCTCGACCTCCTTAAGTTCAATGCGGAAGCCGCGGATTTTCACCTGGCCGTCGCGTCGACCCACAAACTGGATGTTGCCGTCGGGCAGATAGCGCACGATGTCGCCGGTGCGATAGACGCGGCCGTACTTTGGGTTGTCGTCAAACGGGTTGCTGATAAACACCTCGGCCGTCTTCTCCGGCCGGTTGAGATAACCCATGCCCACTTGTGGTCCGCTCACCCACAGTTCGCCCGTTGCTCCGGTAGGCTGGCGGCGTCCCTCTTGGTCAACGATGTAGAGGTGCATATTGTCGAGCGGCTTGCCGATGGGGATGTCCTTGAGTTTACTCTTAACCGGGAAGGTGGTGGTGAAAATGGTACACTCGGTGGGGCCGTAGCCGTTATAGAAATTATAGCCCGTGGGCGGCTCGAGCGTGGCGAGTTTCTCGCCGCCGGTGCTCAGGTGCAGCAACGAGTGGTTCTCAATGCCGGTGGCAAACTGGTAGCCCACCTGGGTGGTCATGAAGGCGTGGGTGATGCCCTCGCGCTCGAAGTATTCGTTGAGAGCGATTAGGTCGAGGCGCAGTTCCTCAGGCACGATGTGGACGGTGGCACCCGTGGTCAACGCGGGGTAGAGGTCCATCATACAGGCATCGAAGCCGTAACTGGCATAGGCCGCCACATTATGCTCCGGACGCAGGTCGTAGTAGCGGCGATACCAGTTGCAGAATGCCACCAAATTGCCGTGGCTCAGGCGGCAGCCCTTGGGTACACCGGTTGAACCGCTGGTGTAGAGCAGGATAAAGAGGTCGGAGGGGCTGGGGGATGAAAGGTTGACTGTTGACTGTTGACCGTTGACCGTTGTCGCGCCATTCTGGGTGGCGAACTCGCTGGTAAGCAGGGCGTCGCCTTGATACTCGTCCACAATATTGCGCAGTTCGGCATCGGCAATCAGCAGTTTCGCGTCGGCGTCTTTCATCATGAAGTTGAGGCGCTCGGCGGGGTATGTTGGGTCAAGCGGCTGATAGGCGCAGCCGGCCTTGAGCACACCTAAAGAGGCAATCGCCATCCACTCGCAGCGCGGGATAAGGATGCTCACCACGTCGCCGCGTCCCAGACCACGGCCGGCGATGTTGGCCGCGATGCGGTCGCTCAGGTCATTCACCTCGCGATAGGTGTAGCGGCGGTCTTTGTAGACCACGGCGATGGCGTCGGGAGTGGCGGCGGCTTGGGCATTGAAGAGCGAGACGATGGTCTGCGAGTCGTCGTAGGGCACATCGTTGTCGTTGAATGTGTCTAACTCGGCGAGGCGCGCCGGCGTGGTGAGATTGATGTCGATCACCTTCTCACACTCGAGCATACCTTTCACAACAGCCTCGTAACTCTCGAGCACACCGGCGATGAGTTCACGGCTATACTCGTTGCTGCTGTATTCGGCCTTGATGTGATAACGACCGGCCAAGATGTAGGCCTTGAGGTACAGAGGCACACCCAGCGTGCTGTTGCACAGGCGCGTGGTGCTCATCGGCGCGCCGCACAACTGCTCGTCGCCAAAGAGCATGCCGTGCCATGCGAACATGGACGCCGACTGCGGGTTGAGGTCTTGCATAAGGTCGATGTAACTGTAGATGCCGTGCTTGCGGCAACCGCTCATCTGCTCCTGCATCTGTCGCAGCAAGTCCAGCACTGTGGTGGAGTTGTCAAAACGGGCGTAAACCGGCAGCGTCTTCACCGTCATGCCCACCGAGTGGAGGAAACGCTTGTCGGAGCGTCCGTTATAGATGGTGGTGAAAAGCGACTCGCGCTCATTGTTGAATTTTGCGAGCCAGATGGAGTACGCTGTGGTGAAGAAGTTGCTTTTGAACACGCCGTTAGCCTTACAATAGGCATCGACTGCGGCCATGTCGACATCGAGGGTGCGCGTGAGGTTGTCCTCGGTGTGCTCCGGCTCATAGCGGTCGGGCAGCAGCACGGTGTAGGTGTCGCCGCAGTTGAAATTGTCGGCATACCACTTCTTGGCCTCTTCAAATGCTTCACTGTGGCGCGCCTTCTCTTCGGCGACGGCCAGTTCGGCCAGAGTGAGTTGCTCCGGCTCGAGGGGGCGGCCGCTATAGGCGGCGTCAATGTCGGTGAGCACCGCTTTAAGGCTGGTGTAGTCGTTGATGATGTGATGGGCGTCGAGCAGCAGGTAGAAGTGCTCGGCATCGCGCAGCAGGCGGAAGTTGAACAGTCGTCCGCCGTAGATGTCAAAGGGGATAATCATGCCCTTTTTGGCCTCCTCGATGTCGTCAACGACCTCGAGCGGCAGCGTCCAACTCTCGACCTCGCTGAGGTCAACGTTTTGCACGGGGAAGCCCTCGTCGTCGACGGTGATGCGGGTGAAGAACGTCGGGTGGTTCTTCGTCGCGGCTATTACGGCCTGACGCAGGCGTTCGCCGTCGAGGCTGCCGTCCAGCGTATAGAAGTACGGCGTGTTGTAGAGTGCCTCGCCGATGTGGTCGGCACACTCGGCGTAAATGCCATATTGTGTTTTTAATAATGGAGCCATATCTTTAATTCATAATTCATAATTCATAATTCATAATTCATGACGGTCAACTTTTCATAACAACGGTCAACGGTCAACTGTAAACCTTTCAGCTACTTACCACTTGATGGAGAAGATGCGGGGACTGACGGTGAGCGAGAGCCAGGCCCAGCGTAGGTTGCGGTCGACTGCCGAGCGTTTGAGCCGCTCCATATTGGAAGAGCCGTTCATCACCGAGTAGCCGAAGGCAACGTTCACCTCCTTGATGATGCGGTAGGTGATGTTTAACTCAAACTCGTGTCCCAGCGTCATGCCCATGTCCGCCAACTTGGTCGCGGTGGCCAGATAGTGGTAGGAGCCGTCGATGTGAAGCCCTTTGAGCGGCTCTCCGCCCACGCGGAAGTAGAGATTCTGCAAGCCCGGCGTGAAACCGCCATAATAGGTCGAGACATAAAAGAAGTCCATCATGCCGTAGAACCGGTGGTGGGAGCCGTAAATCGGGTTAAAACCGCGTATCACATCGTGACGGACAAGGCCGAGACCACCCTGGCGCGGTACGGCGAAGTATTTGTCGCCGCTCAAGTAGTCAAAGCCGGTGGTGAGGTGCAGTTGCTTGATGGGGGAGTAGCGCGCCAGCGCGCTCGCCATCCACGCGTTGATCTTGATCTTGTCCTCGTTGTGACCAAACTGGTGGTAGTAGGAGCCCTCCACGAGCCAATTCTTGGGCGTGAAGCGCAAGAAACCTCCCAACAGTTGCTGGTGTTCGGTCTTGGGCTTCTCTATGTCCAGTATGCTCTGCATACCGGTGTCCATCGCGATGAGCGAGATGCCGAGCAGTCCGCCGTTCTTGTCTTTTTTGAACGTTGACGTGAATGGCAACTCGTAGTGGTACCACAGCGTGAGCCACGACTTGTAGGCTTGCGCTCCGTTCAGATAGGTCGTGCCGCCATTGATGTTGGCGGCGTTCTGGTTAAAGGCGCCGATGGCGTGCACCTTGTGGCCGTGACCCTCCCAGCCAAGTTTGAGACAGTCGTGGGAGAAAGCGGCCATCGACCAGTCGTTCTTGCCGATGATGCGCTCGTCGTCGTAACTCAAACTCTGGCGTCCGAATTTAGCGAAGCCTCCCCAGCGCGCTCTCACACCGGCCCAAGCCTCATAGAGGTTAAAGTTGCCTTTGCCCTCCTGGCCCCAGACGCCGTTGTGCTGGGCAGTGACGCGCATCTGCAGCCAATCGCTCTTGTCGTAGCCTACGCTCAAGCGCGTTCGTGCCAGAATAAAGTTGGCTTTGTCGCTTGTGGGGTCGTTCTCGTTGGCGAGGCCGCCGCGCCGCAACTCGCCGCGCGTCATCAATTGCGCGTCGAGCATGAACGTGTTAGTCCTCTCAACTGCCCTCGCGGAGTCTCCCCCTGCCCCCTCCTTCAGGAGGGGGAGAGTGGTCGTCGCGTCTTGAGCCGCGGCAATTGAGGCAATCGCCAGACATCCGATGAAAAATGTCGTTCTCATCGCTAATTTCGATTGTTTCGCGTCTATTTTCGTCTATAACGACGTCTATTTTCGACAATTTTTATTATAGACGTGAATAGATGTTGTCATTGACGAGAATTGACGCTAACATCTAAAACGATGTTTCTTCACTCGAAGTTGAACAGGTTGATAAAGCCCGTCATCTTGAACACGTTCTTGATGTCGTCGTTCACCTTGGTCAGGGTCACGCCGGCGCCACCGGCCTTGGCCTTCTTGAGGATGGCCAGCAGAATGCGCAGTCCGCTCGAGGCGATGTAGTCGAGTTTCTCGCAGTCAATCACGATGTCCTTGCCATCGCTCTCCAGCAACGGTTGCAGTTCTTGTTCGGCCTGTACGGCCGCGGCGGTGTCGAGTTCGCCTTCGAGGGTAGCAATCAACTTGCCCTCAACTTCTTGAATTGACGTTTTCATTATCCTTTTATTTTTGTTATTGTTATCTATTATCGGTTCTTCAGTTTTTTGGTGAGGGTGAGGATGTTGTGGGAGGCGTGGCGCTCGTAGTTGATGGTGTCCATCAGTTGGCGCACCAAGAAGATGCCCAGGCCGCCGATTTGGCGCTCCTCGGCGCTTAGCGTCGTGTCGACGTCAGGCGCGTCGGTGGGTGCGAAGGGTGTGCCGCTGTCGGTGATGATGAAGCGCAACTCGGTGGCGGAGGCCTTGGCGGTGATGTCGATGTTGCCGGTCTCGCCGGTGGGGTAGGCGTAGTTGATAACGTTCACCACGACCTCTTCAACGGCGAGTTTGACGTTGGCCGCGTCGCTGTGCTCCATGGCCAACTCGGCGGTGATGCCTTCCACAAAGGTGTTCACCTCGTGCACATGCTTCAGGTCGTTGGTCACGGTGATAGTGCGGTCGAGCGTCAGTTGCTCGCCTTCGGGTTGCCACGTCACGGCGAGCATAGTGACGTCGTCGCTCTGTTCGGCGGTGCCCACAAATGTTTTGACGGCGTTGACGACGGTGGGGATGATTTCCCGAGCGTCCTCCCCCAACCCCCTCCTAAAGGATGGGGCTATAGATTTCAGGAGGCGGTCGAGGCCGAATTGCTCGTGGCTTTCGTTCATGGCCTCGGTGATGCCGTCGGTGTAGAGCAGCAGCGTGTCGCCGGGTGATAATTGCGTCTCTTGCGCCTCAAAGGGCCAACCGCTATCCACACCGAGCGGCAGGTTAGACTTCACATCCAGCAACGTGGCCTCCAGTTCCCCTCCTTTAGGAGAGGCGGGGGGGAGGCCAGTTTGTACTTCGATTGGCGCGTCGTGTCCGGCGTTGCAGTAGCGCAGGCGTCCCGTGGGCAGGTCGAGCACGCCGATAAAGAAAGTGACGAACATGCACGCCTCGTTGTTCTGGCATGAGGAGTGGTTGATTTTCTCCATGATGCGCGCCGGGTTGCTCTCCCTCGCGCCGATGGTGCGGAACATCGAGTGTGTCACCGCCATCACCAGCGCCGAGGGCACTCCCTTGCCGCTCACGTCGCCGATGCAGAAGTATAACTTGTCGTCCCTGACGAAGTAGTCAAACAGGTCGCCTCCCACCTCGCGGGCCGGCTCGAGCAGTCCGGCGATAGTCACATTGTGCATTGTGGCTTGGGCATCGGGCAGCATGTCCCGCTGTATTTTGCGGCCCACCTGCAGTTCGCTCTCGAGGCGTTGCTGCTCGAGTTGTGTCTCGTGCAGGCGGCGGTTGCTTCTCATCACGCGCCACAGGATAAAGCCGAGTATGCCGAAGCCCAGCAGCATCAGCAGCAGCATGTTGCGCCGCATGGTGTAGGCGGGCGCGAATGCCTCGTGGTCGTAACAGACCACCGCGATCTGCCAATGGGGGTTGCCGCGCATACTGTGGTAGTAGACGTAGGCACTCTCATCAAATTTATCGCTGTGGAATTCCTTGCTACTGATGTGGCGTTCGTTAGAGATGGAGCAGAGGACGGTCGAGTCGTTGATTGTCGCCACAGCGCGCGCCACATCGGTCGAGTCGGCTTGGGCGGCGGTGGGTTGAGTGACCAGGCGGCCGTCCTCGGTGAGCAGAAAGCAGAACGACGACGGGAAGATGTGGCGAGTGTTAAGCGTGTCGTTGAGCCATTCCATTGACATGTCGAGGCCGATGACGCCGATGATGTCGTCCGGGTCGGCCTTTTGGAAAGTCTCCTTTCGTTTTTTTGTTACGGGTATCGATAAAGTCGCGATTTGTTTGCCGCTCTCGTCGTCGGTGTAGGGGTCAGTCCAGTATTTTTCTCCCGTAGAGATCGCTTTGCGGTAGAATTCCATTTGCGTGTAGTCGTGGTCGGCCCCGCCCCGTTGCATAGTGATGATGCTGTCGCCGCTCCGATAGGCATACGGTTCAAAGTACATGCCTTTGGACTTGTAGTAGTTGTGCTTGAACGCCACCGCTCCGCCGATGATTGTCGGGTCAAACCGGATCATGCGGCTCACGGCGCCGTAGATGGAGTCGGGCTCGTCGAAATTGCGCGCCACGTCCCAAATGTGGTGCCGCAGGGTGCCTTCTCCCTGGCGCAGCATGTTGCGGATGAGGTTGCCCTTCATGGAAATTTCGCTCTCGGCGCGGCGGTCGAGGGCGGTGTCGATGACATTGTGCACGTAGGTGTACTGCACCGCCGAGATCGCTTCCAGCAGCAGCGCGGCAGCGATAATCAGCAGGCTGTAGCCTGCCTTGCCGCGTGCCCATTCATATATTTGTTTCAAACGTTCGAGCATGTCAGTGACTTGAATTTGCCACAAAGATAATAAAAAAGTACGAAGTGAGAAGTATTTTTCTATATATTTGATTAATGCATCATAGAAATCCTAGTATCCTTAGAAATCCTAGGAACTCTAGAAATCCTAGTTTTCCTAGAAAAAAGTGGCGGCCACGATCGTCGGACTGT
>CAMHQD010000058.1 GCA_946187345.1 uncultured Porphyromonadaceae bacterium
AGCCACATTGTGGCTGCCCTCTAACAACTAACGACTAACTACTAATGGCTAATTTCTATAACGATAACGAAGCGCTGCGTTACCACCTCAACCACCCGCTCATGCGTGAGATTGTGACGATGCGCGAGCGCGAGTTCAAGCAGTGCGATGAGTTTGATTATGCTCCGCTGGACTTCGATGACGCGATGGACAGTTATGAGCGTGTGCTCCAGATTATCGGCGAGTTGTGTGGCGATGTCATCGCTCCAAACGCCGAGAGCGTTGATGCCGAGGGGCCTCACTTGGAGGATGGCAAAGTGCGTTATGCCAGCGCCACCTACGACAACCTGCGTGCCCTCAACCAGGCAGGACTGATGGGCATCACCCTGCCGCGACAGTATGGCGGTCTCAACTTCTCACTCGTTCCCTACACGATGGCGGCCGACTTGGTGAGCCGCGCTGACGCGAGTTTCGTGAACGTGTGGGGCCTGCAGGACTGCGCCGAGACCATCAACGAGTTTGCCAACGATGACCAGCGCAGCCGCTATTTGCCGCGGGTGTGTTCCGGCGAGACCATGGCAATGGACCTGACCGAGCCCGATGCCGGCAGCGACTTGCAGGCAGTCATGCTCAAGGCCACGCAAGACGAGGACGGCACGTGGCGCCTCAACGGTGTCAAGCGCTTTATCACTAACGGTGACGGCGACATCTCACTCGTGCTCGCGCGCAGCGAGGAGGGCAGCAAGGACGGCCGCGGCCTGTCTATGTTTATCTACGACAAGCGCAATGGCGGCATGACAGTGCGCCGCATCGAGAATAAGATGGGTATCCACGGCAGCCCAACGTGTGAACTGGTGTTCAAGAACGCTCCGGCCGAGTTGTGCGGCGACCGCCGCATGGGTCTCATCAAGTACGTCATGTCACTGATGAACGGCGCTCGTCTGGGCATCGCCGCTCAAAGCGTGGGCGTCAGTGAGAGTGCTTACCGTGAGGCACTCGAGTACGCCAAGAGCCGCCAGCAGTTTGGCAAGCCGATTATCGAGTTCCCTGCGGTGGCCGAGATGGTCGCCACAATTAAGGCGAAACTCGATGCGAGCCGTTCGTTACTCTATGAGTGCACGCGCTTTGTGGATATGTACAAGACCATCGAGGCCGTTGGCCGCGAGCGCGCCTTGACCATGGAGGAGCGCCAGCGCGCGCGTGCCTTCAAGAAATTGGCCGACGCCTTCACGCCGCTGGTCAAGGGCATGGGTAGCGAGTTTGCCAACCAGAACGCCTACGACTGCGTGCAGGTGCACGGCGGCTCGGGCTTCATGCGCGACTACGCCTGCGAGCGCATCTACCGCGACGCGCGCATCACGAGCATCTATGAGGGCACAACCCAGTTGCAGGTGGTCGCCGCAATCCGCCACGTCACCACCGGCACCTATTCGGCCCAGATTCAAGCCTACGCAAATGAACAGTTCAGCGATGAGGTTGCCCCGATAGTGGCACGCCTGCAGGAGATGACGGCACAGTTTGAGGAAGCGCTCAACCTGGTCAAGGCAGCCGACGACACCGAGTTGGTCACCTTCCACGCCCGCCGCCTGGTGGAGATGGCCGGCCATGTGATAATGGGCTACCTGATGGCGCACGACGCCACCGCCGCTCCCGAGTTGTTCCTCGAGTCGGCCCGCGTCTATGCTAACTACGCCTCGGCTCAGGTGGCCGCCCACCATCGTTTCATCACCGGCTACCTCAAATAGAGAACTAAAAATTGACAATGCACATTGATTGTGCATTGTCAATTTTGAATTGCGCATTGATGAACACAGGATGGTTTACGGCCGACGGTTGGCTCAATCAAACGATACTTGCCGTCGGTGACTGGATGTGGACTTACGTGATGCTGGCGGCGCTGGTGCTGTGCAGCCTTTATTTCACGCTACGTACACGCGGCGTGCAGTTCACTATGCTCCGCGAGATGGTGCACCTGCTGCTACACGACAGCACCAACATGCCGGCGCCGGCCGACCCCGAGGAGCAACCCAGTGAAATCGATCCTGAGATCTCTGAGAGTTCTGAGAGTTCTGAGAGTTCTAAGAGTTCTAAGAGTTCTAAGAATTCTCAGGCGGCGGCGAAATCCGAGATTTCCTCGCTGCAGGCGTTTGCCGTGTCTATCGCGGCGCGTGTGGGCACCGGCAACCTTGCCGGTGTGGCCACGGCGATTGCCGTGGGCGGACCGGGCGCTGTGTTCTGGATGTGGGCGCTGGCATTACTTGGGTCATCAATGGCGTTTGTCGAGAGTACGCTGGCGCAGTTGTATAAACGCCGGCGCACCGACAGTTTTGTCGGCGGTCCGGCTTATTATATAATGTATGGCCTGCATTGCCGCTGGTTGGCGGTGGTGTTTGCGATTTTGGTGCCAATCACCTTTGGCATGTCGTTCAACATGATTCAGGCCAACACAATCTGCGGCGCGATGCAGAACGCCTTTGGCGTGAGCCCAATTATCGCCGGCGTGGTGATGGCCGGCCTGGCATTGTTCATTGCCTTTGGGGGCATACAACGCATCTCCTCTTTCAGCAACATCGTCGTGCCAATCATGGCCGTGGGTTATCTGCTGATAGCCCTTGTTGTCATTGCGTTGAACATCACCAAGTTGCCAGAGGTGCTGCGACTTATCGTGGAGGGGGCTTTCGGTTGGCAGCCGGTGGCCGGCGGCACGCTTGGCACAACTATCATCGTGGGCGTGAAACGAGGCCTGTTCAGCAACGAGGCCGGCGAGGGTTCCACGCCCAACATTGCAGCGACAGCGGCCGTGAGCCACCCCGTCAAGCAGGGTCTGGTGCAGGCTTTAGGCGTGTTTACCGACACCCTGCTCGTGTGCTCATGCACCGCGTTCATCATTCTGCTCAGCGGCGTGTACACCACGCCGGGTCTCAACGGCGTTGACATGACCCAAGCGGCTCTTCAAAGCCAAATTGGCACTATCGGACCGGCGTTTGTGGCTATAGCCATCACCATGTTTGCCTTCACGAGCATCATGGGGTTCACCTACTATGGTGAGGCGAATATCCGTTTCCTCACATCACGTCGCTGGCCGCTCACTGTTTTCCGATTCATCTCGGCCGGAGGGGTGGTAATACTGGGCGGTCTGTCAACTCTCGACATGGTGTGGAACATCGGCGATGTTTTCATGGCCATCATCACAGCCGTTAACCTCACCGCAATTATACTGCTGGGACGTAAAGCATTTGAATTGTTAGACGACTACCGCCGCCAAAAGAGAGCAGGTGTTGACTCCCCTGTCTATCACAATACTGATGACCCCGACATCACCGCTTGGAATTAGTTAAACGACACTGCCTATGAAAAACTATCCGTTGCTCCTGATAGTTGGACTATTGGTACTCGCCATCGCATACTTTGGTTTAAGAGTTGACAATGACACGCTACCAGCCGAGCCTGACTATAGCGACACCACCCAGTGGTACATTACCGACCGGCACGCGCCGGCCGATATATTTTACATCATCTCGACCGAGACAGGCGACTATGCCACGGCCGACGGCACAATGCGACACCACGCCGATACCTATAACGACAGCACCCGCCGGCCGATGCGCGCCGAAATGTTGGGAGTTGACACACTGCTCAGCGGCTCGCTCAACTTTTTTGCGCCATACTACCGCCAGTGCTCGCTGCAATCGTTTGCCGGTGATAGTCTTCAAGAGCGAATGACCGTTGCAACCGGCGATGTGCGCCGGGCATTTTCCCACTATATCAACAATCTGAACGGCGGTCGTCCCTTTGTACTGGCCGGCTATAGCCAGGGCGCGATCATTGCCCTGCAACTGCTGCGCGAGATGGACGATGTCACCCGCGGCCGCTTGGTGGCCACCTATGCCATCGGCATCGACATCACCGCAGCGGACGTCGCGTCAAATCCCAACCTGGTGGCCGCACAGGGCGCCGCCGACACCGGCGTCACCATTTGCTACAACTCGGTCAAAGACAACTCGTGCGCCATCTTTGGCCGCGGCAACGCCTTCGCCATCAATCCCGTCAACTGGCGCACCGACGCCACACCGGCCACCCTCATCACCCAACCATCTCCCCTGCTGCCGGTTGCCGACCAGAGCCCCGACACGCTCACCGTGCGCCTCGACCCCGCCACCGGCCTGCTGCTCGTGGACGGCTACACCGCCACCGACTACGTCTTGCCGATAATCGGCAAGACAGGCTGCTACCATTCGCGCGAAATCTGGCTCTACCGCGACCAACTGCGCGACAACATCGCCCTGCGCGTGACCCAAAAAATGAATAACGACAAATGACAACTCTTTCAACCAACAGCAAACTCAAGCAGGAACTGTTTTCTTACTTCCTCCTCACCCTGGGCAGCATCCTCTTTGCGGCCGGCGACGTGATGTTTGTCAACCCCTATATGATGGCACCCGGCGGCACCTACGGCCTGAGCAACGTGTTCAACACCGTGTGGCCGTGGAAGATTTCGCTTTACGCCATCTGCATGGACGTGCCGCTGCTGCTCATCGGCACATGGATCTTAGGGCCGAAGTTCGGTTTCAAGACCATTCTGTCGACCATCATGATATTCGCCGCGACATTTGTGTTGGAAAGCACATGGGGCTATAACCCGGTGATTCATGAGGGTGCCATCAGCGCCACCGCCGGCCAGTCGATGGTGCAGGTTCCTCACGGCGGCGGCTGGTTCACGCCCGACTACTTCCTCAACACCGTTGTGGCCGGTGTCATCTACGGTGTGGCAATCGGCATGATCTTCCGCTCTGGCGCCACCAGCGGCGGCTCGGACATCATCTCGATGATTCTGCACAAATACACCAAAATCTCGCTTGGCACCCTGGTGATAATTGTCGATGGCCTCATCACACTCAGCACACTCATCGCCTTTGGCGACATCCGCCTGCCAATCTACTCCATCATCGTTATCTTCATCGAGGGCAAGGTGATAGACATCGTCATGGAGTTCAAGATGCCATCGCCTGCCTCAGAGCAGAAAGAATAGCGACACTCCACCCACCGAGATTATAGCGCCGATGACGCTGCCGATGCTCACCGGCTGCTTGAACAGCCAGCGCGACGGAGCGATTATAAAAATCGGACTGAGTGCCATAAGGGTGCTCGCCACACCCGCGCCGGTATATTGCAACGCGAGCAACGAGCAGCCGACGCCTATAAACGGGCCGAAAATTGTGGTGAGTGAGGCCGTGGTGATGCTCACGCGGTCGGTAACCGCCTTGCGCAACGGAGCCCACCCCTCACGCCACCGCAACAGCAACGAGAAACCGATCACGCCGGCCACACAACGGAAGAAATTGGCATAGAAAGGCAGCAGCCATGATGAGCAAGGTTGGGCAAGCGTAGCCTCATAACGGTTCATACCGATTTTGCTCAGCACCAGCCCCACGCCCTGACACACAGCCGCCCCGGTAGCAAACAGTATGCCGTTCAGCGGCAACTTGAGCGTCAGCCGGTGCTTGCCGGTCTCACTGCGTCCCAGCACCGAGATTGCTATGCCCAGCAGTGTCACCGCCATGGCCACGGCGCCTTGCCACCCCACACGCTGCCCCAGGGTGAGCCACGCCATCACGGCGGCCACCACGGGAGCCAATGTCATGAACAACTGTCCGAAACGCGACCCGATAATCAGATAACATTGGAAAAGGCAGTAATCACCAATCACATATCCGACAACTCCGCTCAACAACATCCAGCCGTAAGCCTCACTCGAGGCTACGGCCGGCAGCGGCGAGCCGGTGACTGCCCAAAACAAGATGCCCGAGCACAGCAGAGCGAGAGCCATTCGCATCACGTTGAGCGTCAGGTTGCCCATGCGACGACTGCCATACTCGCTCAGCAGCGCCGTCACCGTCCACGACAGCGCCACCCCAATTGATATAAACTCACCAAGATAACCCATAATGCCATTACACAACCCTATCGTGTAGTCGCCGTGGTCAACAACAGTCCATAAAAACAAGAGGCCGCTAATTGAGAACCAACCGTCAATTAACCCCTCTTTCTTAAAGTGGTGCGCCTGATAGGACTCGAACCTACACAACTTCCGTTACCAGATCCTAAGTCTGGCGCGTCTACCAATTTCGCCACAAGCGCGTTATGTGTTCCACGGCCGCCGCGCGGCGGCCCGGGGTGGGCACTGGCAGGCTCGAACTGCCGACCCCATGCTTGTAAGGCATGTGCTCTAAACCGACTGAGCTAAGCGCCCCTTTGCTGAAAATCGCCGCAAAGTTAGTAAAAATAATCGGAACAACCGCCACAATCACCCAAAAAACTTTATTCTACCCGCATTTCCAATCCAAATTATCGTGAGGCAGGCGTCCAAGGTGGGGCACGTTGAAAGTGGGCGACACAGTCCCGCCCACTTTCTTTACACGGAGGAAAATCAGAGGCGGGCGGTCTTGCGGCCGGAGGCGGTGACGTAGACGCCTCGCGGCACGTTGTCGCCCGTGGTGCCCACATAGCGCCCGTTGAGGTCGTAGAGCGGCTCAACACCGGGAGCGTCGATATGCACATCGGTCACGGCGGTGACGGTGCGGTAGCCAACCTCGTCGAGCCAATCGCTGATAAGGGTTCCACGGTTGGCATGACTGGCGCGGTTAATCCACAAGTCGCGGCTGAAGAAGTCACCGTCGGGCACAAGGCGACGCGCGTCGCTGCTGACGATTGCGATGCCGCTGGAGTGGCTACTGACAATCAGGCCGATGTTCTTGCCGGCGAGCGCGCTGCCGTTGGCAAAGAGAAACGACTGCATAGGCGCGGCCATGTGGCTCCACCATAGTGGGGCGATGATGACCACGGTGTCGTAGTGCGACCAGTCGACACTCACCGGTTTGACTGCCGGGTAACTGTCGGCCGAGTTGGGATTATTGTTGATGCGGTCGATGAGCGCGTCGCCGATGGCGTAACCGTTGGCGGCATAGTCGACATTCTCGTCGGCGGGCTGCACCTCCACCATATCGACAGTCACCTGATCGGCAAGCGACTGGGCAATGGCGCGGCACGAGCCTGTGAACGAGTAATAGACGACCAGACCGCGCGCGGCGGCGGCCATGCCGATGAGGGTCACGGCCGCCAAGAGTAACACGAGACGCTTCATAATCAGAGACTTGCTTTAAGCACAGCGACAACCTCGTCGCGCGAGAGAATGTGGTAACCGCCCTGACAGATTGGGCACGCGTCGGCCATTCCCTCAATCTGGTCGGGCTTGGCGCCGCAGTCGGTGATATTCATCGCGAGACCGAGTTCGCGCATCCATTTCTCCATTGTCTCGAGACCTTCAAGGGCGACAGCAGCATCGTTCTTGCCATCGGGACACACGTTCCACACGGTCACGGCGAGCCGCTTGAACTTAGCCACGGCGTCGGCCGACTTGTCGAGCAGCAGGCGGTAGTAGGCGCCGCTGACCGCAGCCAGAGTGTGACCATGGGTAGCGTCGGTGAAAGCGGCTACCGCCTGGCCGAGCATGTGCACCATCCAGTCGGTGGCCTTGCCGCGGTCGATGAGCGTGTTCAGAGCCCATGTGGCGGTCCACATGATGTTGGAGCGGGCCTCGTAGTCCTCGGGGTTGACAAGCGCCTTGCGCGAACTGACGATGAGCGAGCGCATGAGGCCCTCGGCGATGTAGTCGCTGGTGTTGTCGTCGGTGCCCGAGAGATACTGCTCGAGGATATGGCTCATGATGTCGTAGATGCCGGCCACCATCTGATACTTGGGCACGGTGAAGGTGAAGCGCGGATTGAGGATGGCAAAGTCCGGATTGCGGAAGTTGTAGAACAGTTTGCGGTTCTCGCTGTGGCTGGAAACCACCGAGCAACTGTCCATCTCTGAGCCGGTGCCGGCCATGGTGAGCACGCAGCCCACGGGAATCCAGCGGCAGGTCATCGGCTGCCAGTTCTTGAAGTAATACTCCCACGGGTCGCCGTCGTAGTGGGCACTGCCGGCCACCGCCTTACAATAGTCGATGGTGGAGCCACCGCCCACACCCAGGATGAAGTCAACCTCGCGCTCACGCGCCAAGTGGGCACCCTCGAGCACCTTCTCGATGGTGGGGTTGGGCATGACACCCGAGAGTTCGACAACTTGCTTGCCGGCACGCTCGAGTTCGGCAATAACGAGGTCATAGATGCCGTTGCGCTTGATTGAGCCGCCGCCATAGACGAGCATCACAACGGGACCGTAATTCTTCAACTCATCGCCCAGTTTGTCGAGGGCCTTGTCACCAAAGTGTAACTTGGTGGGATTGTGAAAAGTGAAATTACCCAGCATAATATTTTCTGTTTTTGATTAATCGCACTGCAAAGGTACTGCCTATGCCGTCATTGAGCGCAACATATTTGGCTCGAATTTCTACCAATATTCCCGATTCACTCACGAAGAATCCGTTTTTCGTTTTATAAATATTTTACGGATTTTACGTGAGAATAATAGACGGGAATAGACGGAAATAGACGAGAGGCCGGAGTGTTGCTGGATTTATGGTTTTTTTGTAACTTTGCGGCACCAAACGATGAGCAGAAAGATACTGACAGTTGATAAGCCCGACGACTATGCGGCCTACGTTGGCGCGCCATCGCTCCACCCGCTTGTGAACGTGATTCACTACGACGAGTTGGAGCCGTTTCGCCATAGCCTGAACAACTACGGCGTATATGGCCTCTTTATCCAGCGCGAGTTTCCCAAGTCGCTGTCCTACGGCATGAAGACGCTGCAGGTGAGCGACGCGTCGATTATCGCGGTGGCCCCGGGGCAGATTGGCGGCAGCGAGGACAACGGCGAGCGCATCACGCTCAGCGGCTGGGTCGTGCTCTGGTCGCCGGCGTTGCTCCACGGCAGCGACCTCGAGGAGCGCATGGCGGACTACCGGTTTTTCTCTTACTTCGCCACCGAAGCCCTGCGGATGACACCCGGCGAGTGGCTGCTCATCACGCAACTCACCGAGCAACTGCGGCGTGAACTGCGCGAGAACGGCGACTCGCCCGCGCTGCGGCGCGTCGCGCTGGCCTACCTGCGGCTGCTGCTCGAATACTGCCACCGCATCTATCAGCGACAACAGTCGCCCCACGACACCGACACCACCGATGTGCTCAAACGCTTCAACGCGCTACTCGAGCAATATTACATCAACGAGCGCCAACTTGACGAGGGACTGCCAACGGTGACGCGGTGTGCCGCGGAACTCGCCTACTCCCCCCACTACTTCGGTGACCTCGTGCGCAAGGCCACCGGCCACACCGCCATCGCCCACATCCACGCTTACGTTATCAACAAGGGCAAGAGCCTGCTCATGAGCGGCTATAACATCAACGAGACGTCCCACCTGCTCGGCTTTGAATACCCGCAGCACTTCACCCGCCTGTTCAAACGCCTGACCGGCACCACTCCGTCCCGCTTTCTCTCCGCCCGGTGAACCTCCCACGGCATTTGACCCCACTGATTAATATTAAACACGAATTACCATAAATTAATGGATAATTGATGGAAATTCGTGTTTAAAGAACCGAGGGGGTGGGGGCTCAGTTGTGGGGCAGGGAGTTTCGGTAGTCGGTGACCGAAACGCCGGTGTAGAGCAGGAACTGCTGATAGAAGTAACTGCGGTCGTTGAAGCCACTCTCGCAGGCAACGCGCGTCACCGACCAGTCGGGGTGCTCACTCATCAACCGTCGAGCGTGCTCCACGCGTTTGCGCACCCGCCAGGTGCGGAAGTCCTCGTTTGTCACCTTGCGGAAGTAACTGCGGAACTGGCTGACCGACATATCCAGTTCGGCGGCAATCTCCTTGACCGATAGCGACGTGTTGAGGTAGCCGCCACGCTCAATCCATGCCATCAGGCGGTCGGGGTGGGGAATGTTGTCCTCGACGGTTTCCTCGGCGGCCTCATCCATAGTCAGCACAGGCAAGATGATGTGGGCGCTGAGTTCGTAATTGATGAAGCAGGCCGCCAGCAGGGCGTAGAACAGCGCGAGAGCCACCGTAAGGCACAAGTCCACCTCACGACTGCCCACGAGCATCAGCAACGACAGCACTCCAACGGCCAAGGCGACCCAAAAGATAACATTCAGCCACCGCAGTCCGCGCTCGATCTCGTCTTCCTCGTAGAATGTCGCCAACTGTCGCACGAAGTGGCGGTAACAGGTCACATACCACCGCGAGTAGTAAATCAGCAGGCAGATATATAGCAATATACCAGCCACATACAAGTAAATGAAGACCGCGCGCGGCAACATAAAGAAGCCCGAAAGCAGCACGACGTCCACCGCGATGATTGCGGTGAGGTGGGCGGTGAGCCGACGGGCAGTCACCTCGTCGGGCTTGATGAGGACCATCACGGCCATAGTGAACAGCATCGCCTGCAGGTAACTCACCGCCAGAGCAATCGTGCCGCCCAAACGATGCACGTCACCTTGTGGGTCGACAACAATCTGCACGAGGTTGAGCGCGCCCAGCACCACCACCGCGACGGTGATAGCGTGCTTGGCCACGCGGAACTTGGCGGCCGGCTCGTCCTGGGGCGTCTTGACGGCCGCCAGAATGATGCCGATCACTATCATGCAGCATGCCGCCGCCAGCATCACGTCATTATAAAGAAATTCCATCGGTCAAAAATAGTAAAATTTGCTGACATAATCGTAAATTTTACAGTAATTTTTCGATTATAATCGTATTTTTTACGATTTCCGCCGTCATCAGCCTCCATAAATTATCTAAAAATAATCTCATGTTCTCATGACCTCTTGTTCTCCTGTCTAAAATTAATGGATAATTAATGGATATTCGTGTTAAAAATTAACAGCGGCTTTTTGCGGTGGGCACCATATTTCAGTAGTAAAAAACACAACAATTTGTGCGGAGTTTTGGATGAAATAATGTGGAGTTTTGTGTTTTGGCGCAAAACTCCACAACCTGACGTTGCGCGTGAGACTGCGGGAATTGTTAAATTTGCGCTATCAATTATTCATCTAATCAATAGCATTATGGACAAACGACTACTACGACTGATTCTTGTAGCCGCAGTTGCATGTTGGACAGGCATTGCGGCGGCATCGCCGTTGCTGTCGCCGCTCGCCGTCAAGTGTGACGTGAACCACGACGGCATCGTCGACGTGGGCGATGTGAACACCGTGCTCGCCGGCATTCTCGCCGACAGCAACGACGCCGGCCTCGACGCCAACAGCGACGGCGCCGTCGACGTGGGCGACGTGAACCTCATCCTGGAGGTTATCCTCAGCGGCGACGTGGACGCCTCTGTCGACAACCTCGAGTTTATCGACATCGACTTTGCCGGCCAGGGTGCCGATGGCGCCACGCCGACGGTTGACGCCGTGACCGTGGTGAACGTCACCACCGGCGACTTAATCGAACTGGGCGGCAACGACATCCTGCGGCTCGCCGTCAAAGGCAGCGAGGCGGCGAAGCGTCGCGCGCACTCTATAAAAGAGAACAAGGGACGGCTGCCGCGCCCGGTAATCAGTCCGGCCGTATCGATGGCCGACGCCCGGCTGACGTTTGACGTCGCCAAGGCAGGCGCGGCCACCATCGAGGTGATTGACCGCGACGGCAAGGTGGCGGCGCGCAGCGTGGTCACGGCGAAAGCAGGCCGCAACTCACTCAAACTGAATGCGATGGAGGCCGGACGATACACCGTGCGCCTCACCGACGCCGCCGGACGCGTGCAGGCCACGCAGTGGCGCAGCGCGGCGCGACGCGCCGCCGGCAAGACGGTGACGATGGACTTCACCGCCGGCGATCTGTTGCGCTTCACCGCCAAGAGCGGCGACATGACCACCATCATGATGCAGCAGCCCGCCAACAGCCACACCAACACATTCACCTTCTTTGAGTGCAAGGACGCCGACGGCTACTGCTACCCCATCGTCGAGGCCGGCGGACTGCTCTGGATGGCCGAGGACCTGCGCTACGTGCGCCGCAGCGGAGTGAGCCGCGTGGGCAGCGCGAGTGACTGGCAGAATGCCCAGGCCACCAAGTGCATGGTGGTGAATAACGACATCACCAACGCTTACTATAACTATGAGGGCGCGCTCAAGGCTCTGCCCAAGGGCTGGCGCCTGCCCACCGGCGACGAGGTGAACACAGTGCTGCGCAAGTTGGGCGGCGCCGAGCACGCCGGCGCGCTGCTCAAGGCACACGGCGACGACAGCAACTGGGGCACGTGGGACGAGAAAGTCGACTCTCTTGGCCTGAAGCTCGACGGCGCCGGCTATGTGGGTAGCGACGGCAATGTGACCTCGCTCTACCAGCGCGGCTACATTCTCACGTCCACCACGCTCTCCAAGCGACCCATGTGGGCCGAGTTGCGCGACGGCAACGACGCTGTGACGCTCTCGAGTGAGGGCGCGCCGGTTGACAACGGCTTCCGCATCCGCGGCGTGCGCGTCGGCTTCAGCCCCTACAAGGGCATGATGGACCGCTTCTTCGCCAGCGAGATGCAGGCCGCGCGACGCGCCGCCGCCAAGGCCCCCGTCAACCCCTACAGTGGCCAACCCATCGGCGAGCTATACACGGTGACCTCCGGCACCATGGATATGGCTGTCGAGTGGAATTGCGAGGTACAGCCCTATGATGTAATTGCATTTCTTAGTTATAACTACTCATCCTATAAGTGGATTGGGTATCCTGTATATAACCAGGGAATTTACAAGGCAACCAATTCCGGCACGCTCACCAGTCTGAATGGAAAGTCAGCAAGCAGTAACTTGAAGAAGATGGCTCTACAGTTCGGCGAAGGCCAACGCATCATCAAACTGGTGTTTGACCGCGCACGTAAAGAAAACATCCCATCTACAGGCTCTACCGCCACAAGCACCAAAGGTTGGGTGGGCGAAGGGACCGCCCATCTCGAGGTCTATGCCAATGACGGCAGCGAGGTCACCACGGTAACCCTGCCGGGAACGTTCACGATGCCAGACGGATCCGGCATCGGCTTAATGCGTTACAATAGCAACAACGACCCCATATATTCAGACTGGTTTCCCCTCTATGACTTCTATGCGAAGCGCATCCAGCTTATCACCGCCGACCTCAACGATGACTTCATCGACGACATCGTGGTGTGCCTCGCCGGCCGACTGCTCATCTTTGACGGCACCGACTACACCACCGTGCTTGCCGAGCGCACGTTCAGTTCGTCAGCGACACGTGTCGCCACCGGCGACTTCAGCGGCAACGGCTCGCCCGACCTCGCCCTGATCACCGAAGTCAACGGGCAGATCTCGGCCGAAGTGTTCTGCGACGGTATAGACAAACTCAACGACACGCCGTCCTATAGCGTGGGGCTTGGCGGACGCATCGACTCCGGTCGCGAGGTGTGGCTCGACATCAAGATTGGCGATGTGGTGGCTTCGGGACGCAACGACCTCATCTGCCAGGTGGGCAATGTGACCTCCGACCGCAAATATGTGGCGAGGACCACTATCTGGACGCGACCCGCCAACGGCACAATGCTTGTGGCTCCGGTGGCTCAGTCGACCATCGAGGAGCAGACCGGCTATCTGCAGAACAGTTGCATCACCGCGGTTCACACCCGTGGCATGGGCTATCCCGCCGACCTGCTCTTGGCAGGCGGAATGTGGCGCTTTGACGGCACCAACCGGTTCAGCAAGGACGGCACCGGTGTCCCGAACATCGCCAACCCGGGCGGCTTCAAAGCCGAAGGTGCCTCCAACGCCACTAATGCCTGGATCTACTTCCCCGCCGACAACGTGGTGGCAGGCAAGTTCAACCCGAATGTGCCCGACGGCACCGACCAAATCGCGGTACTCGCTGTCATCGACGCCTATTCTTTGGGTTGGTCAACGGTTTCCGGAACCGGTTTGCAAATGGCGCAACGGCAGTGGCGCGGCATTTTCCGCATATACACGCCAAGCAACGGCTCGATGAGCGTGAGCACCCTCAGCACGAGTGCTGACGGCCGTGGTCCGGGTGTGCGTCTGGGTAATACTTTGGCCCATAAAGGAGGATCATCGAAAGGAGGCGAGGAAATCTATTCCCACCCGGCCTTCTGCCCGCTGCCCGCCGCCGGAGCCCATCGCGCCACTTACCGCTTCCGCTCGATGGACGTGACGTTCACCAACCCGCAGATCCATGCCGTGCTGGCCGCCGCGCCTTACTATGCCGAGGCCGACTACGGCAGTTCAGCCATAGCCGCCACCTGTTGGGGCAAGACCAGTTCGAGCGGCACCGGCGACGGGCGCTCGTCCAGCAACAGCGCCAAGGTCATCACCGGCTATAACAACGAGGTGGGCTTCATCACCAAGAACTGGGAGATTGACCTCACCGCCAGCGTGGAATACCAATACACCTCCAGCCACGAAAGCGAGGAAGTCATCACCTATGGCAAGGAATACTCGACCTATGATGACAACTCGGTGGTGCTGACGCTCACGCCCTACTTCGTCTATAACTACGAGTGCGTGGCCAGCGACAACGAGGACGCCGTGGGCACGATGCTCACCGTGGGCTGCCCCTACTACAGCAGCGAGCAGAACGTCGCCATGACCGACTATATGCTCATGCGCGCCGACAATGCCGAGATTCCCGACCTGTCGAGCGTGTTGCAGAACACGCCGGGCGACCCGATGAGCTACCCGCAGTATGAGGACGAGATCAAGAGCAACTGCGGCAGCACCGTCTATTGGGCGCTGCCCAAGGGCGAACTGCAAGGCCTCGGGCAGGGCGGCACATCCACCGCGCTCACCCATAGCGTGGAGAACAGCGACCGCTGGGATGACGAGCACCAGCTGAATGTCAACGTCGAGCTTGTCAACACCCTGTGGGGCGCCAAGGTGGGCTTCGGCTACGGCCACAGCGAGACGTGGAACACGATCCACACCAGCAGCGTGGGCCACTCCATCGCCGGCGAAGTGCCCGCGCCAAAGAAGTTCACCGGCAACGTCAGCTCGTTCCGCTGGAACCTCTGCCGCTACAACATGAAACTGGGCGGACAAACCTTCCCCGTTGTCAACTACGTCGTCCGCCGTTGACGCCCCCGCCTTATCATTAATGCAATCGGGGACAA
>CAMHQD010000059.1 GCA_946187345.1 uncultured Porphyromonadaceae bacterium
CAAAAAAAACCTGCAACTCGCCGAAATCTATCACGTATTTTCAGGGAAGTTATGGATTATACAAACGGGAACAACAATTTGTTGTTCCCGTTTGTTATGCGCATTAATGTCCTCTAATTAAAGCCGGTATCTTGTGACCAACTCATCGAGCAAAGTCGGACAAGCGTCCTCAAGCAAATCAAGCGCGAGTTCAAAGTCGCCCGGGCCGCCATAGTAGGGGTCAGGCACGACATCATAACGACGACCGCAATGCTCGTGACTGATGTAGTGACCCAGATGGATTACTTTCGCGGCACACTCCGTGGCCGTCATGCGCGAGGCGAACCAGCGCAGGTTGGCCTCGTCCATAACGATGATATGGTCAAATCGGGCGAAGTCGCGCTCCGGACGCACGGGGCGACTGCGATGAGTCAGTTCGAGGCCACGACGGGCGGCCGCGCGGCGCATTCGTGCATCAGCCAGTTCGCCCTCGTGATAGTCGATGGTGCCCGCGCTGTCAATCTCAAAACTGCCACTCAGCCCGCGCTCGTCCACAAGACGTTGCATCACAGCCTGAGCCGCCGGCGACCGACATATATTGCCCATGCAAACAAACAGCAACCGCACCTTATCGACCGACAATTCCGTGTCTCTATTATTATTTTGATCCATATTAACCACTTACAACAATCCGAAAACCCTGAAATACATACTCAAGAGAAATTACTGAACTACAAGCCATGCTCCGTGGAGGTGATGCCGCTGGCACGTGTCTCACGACGGATGGCATTATTGGCCACGATGGCCTCATGATTGACGTATGGGCGACCGTGATCCAAATGGAGTATAATTGCACTATACCTCACTTGCCTGCCTCTCACACCGGCGTTCACCAGTCGCTCTCCGAGTTCACGGTCCTCGCCTCCGTATCGAAGACGCTCATCAAAGCCGTGGGCCGCCAGCAACAACTCGCGCCATGTGGACGCGTTACCACCGTTCCACGTTGCCCAGGCCGGTGTGACAGTGTTCATCAGTTTGGAGAACCATGGCGTTTGTATCAGTTTGGTGCACTTGAATGACAGTGGCAAACCATTGGCACGCAGCCAACTGAGGTCAAACGCGCGGCCACTCTCAATGTCATCACGAGTAATCAGCCGACTGATGTCCATCGACAGACGGAAGGCGCCGCCGCTGAGGAAACAGCCCGGCTCGGCCGCCGCGGCATGCACAGCGAGAAAATCGGCGCGAGGCACACAGTCTTGGTCAGTAAATACCAGATAATCACTCCGCGCCACGCGCAACGCTTCGTTCAGAATCTTCGTCTTGCGGAAACCATTGTCCTCATGCCACACATGACGCAACGGCAGGCGGTCACTGTAACGCTCAATAAGGCGGCGCGTATCGTCCCTCGAGCCATCATCGGCAATCACGATTTCGTCGGCAGGACGACTCTGACACATATAGCCCCACAACGTCTTCTCCAACCACTCCGGGTTGTTATAAGTCGAAATAATTACTCCAAGAGTCATACCTAATATCAGATGTTAGATAATTACTGATTCAGAGTTGGCCTGTCCGCCCAAAATATGGTTTGGCTATCAATTACCGCGCCGACAGTTCAATCACCTCAGCACAGAACCGCGGCACATACTTGTAGACGGCCAAAAAAATGTATAGAAAAGGAATAAAAATTTCCTTTTCTATAGTTTTTTGACATATAGATTACAGGGGCGACGTAAGATGGAATCATCGCGAATAGTTGCGGTAGACATCCATCGCGCGACGGCGCAGCGTCTGGCAGTAGCCGGTGCCCTCATTGTTGTAAAGCAAATCGAAGTCAATGTAGTGGCTACCGTTACCACGCTTAATGGAGAAAATCTCGGCCTTGCGACGCAACACCTCGTCACACTCTGGCGCGCGGTTTTTCGGTCCCTGCCCCGTCAATCGCTCGGGCACTCCCCCATCGCCAGTCGTCACCGGGCACACAACAGCACACGGCGGATAGCCCAGCGCAGTCCACATCACCGAGCGATTGCCGGCCTCGCCGGGCAACACGCCCTCAATGACAACCGAGGCGGTGGAGATGCGGCGTGGGATATAGTCCTGATCGACAATCCAACGCTCAGTAGTGGTGTCAGGCAAGTGGAACTCGCGCGTGAGTGAATTATAGAATGTGCGCGAGAGTTCCTCGGTGAATGTCGCCGGACATATGTCACGAGCAGCAACGTGAGGCGCGAGCAACTCTATTGCGTTGCGTTCACGGATGTAGCCGTGCCCTTCACCCTCTCGTCCACTGTGACTATAGTTGGTGCGCACGATATAGCCCTCGGGGGCATCATCAACGTCAAACTTGCGGTAGCCATAGTTGCCTGTCTCATAGTAGGCCGCGTGTCCCGCGGCATCCATCACACCAAAGTTTGCCTCCACACCCATCGGCCTCGACAGCGTGTCGAGCAAGTTCTCAAAGTCACGCAGTGACACGCAACGCTCTAACGCCATACGCATCACTACGCCCTCGCGATCCATCTGGCTCTCGGGCACATCATCAGCATTCAGGTTGTAGGAGGCAGTATTCATAATGGCAAAGCCCGCCGTATTCATACCTATCCAGGCGGCTGTGTCGCGCAGGTCGCGCGCGTCAAATAGCGCCACAAACTCCATAAGGCCATCGTGAGCCTCAATGCGCTTGACGCGGTTGTTAGGCTCGCCGGTGTCGCGGTGCTTCCACAAGAGCGGACGTCCGTTAGCCGTCAACCGACCGCTCACGATGGCGCTCGTGCAGGCCACGGCATCCATGCCGAGCAACAGTAGCACGTAGCAAGTAGCACATAGAAAGTAGCAGGTAGTACGAAGTAAGTGTGAATTGCGCATTATGAATTATGAATTATGAATTATGAATTATGAAATTACTTCTTGACGCGGCCGGCACACTTGAAGTGCTTGACGTAATAGCGCTCGCTCAGGTCGCTCACCCTCACGCCGCGTGACGACGACGCGTGGACGAACTTGCCGTCTTTGAGATATATTCCCACGTGGGAGATGCGACTCGTGCGACCCGTGGCAAAGAACACCAAATCTCCTTCTTTCAAGTCTTCCTTATCAATCTCCTCGCAGTTGCGTTCAAAGATGCGGGCCGAATTGCGCTCAATTTTGCGGTCATAAACAGCCTTATAGACCTGCATCACAAAGCCCGAACAGTCGGTGCCGTCTTTCTCTTGGCCACCATAGAGGTACGGCACGCCAAGCCACTCGCGACACTCGTCATAGAGTTTGCGGTTGTCGTGGCGACCGAGTTTGATGGTGAGTGTGGCCCAACCGTCATCGTCGGCAACAGTGGTCGATGAGCGGCCATCGTCGTCACGCTTTGTCGTTTTCTCGGTGCGGTCGTGCGGTTTGAAGCGAGCGCGACGCGTCTCGCGTTTGCTATTGCAAGCGGCGAGCATCGCCGCCACCAACAACACAACCACATATCTGCTCACACTCACCCTCATGCTGAACTCTAAATTGTTTACTCGGCAGGCTTCTCGGTCTCTGCTGCCACGGGTTCCGCCTCCTTAAACTCGGTGTTGCCGGTGGCCACGAGCAGGTTGTACCACTGCACGAGTTTCTTGATGTCGCTCAAGTGCACACGATCCGGATCATAGTTGGGCAAGACATCGGCCATCAAGGCAGTGAGCGCGTCGTTATCTTTATCATTAACCTCCACAACGGCGCCTTGCTGCTTGTCGAGCAAAGCCTGTAACACTTCACCAAGAGGCTTATCGTCCTCGAGAGTGTAAATAGAGATGTCACCAAGCGACACAATTTTGTCGCGGGCATAAGCCGGAGTACGCTTACCGGTCTCAAGGTTCTCAACGATGAGCATATTCTTGCCGTATGACACCAATTTGTAAAGGCCGGGCTTGCCGGCAATCGAAAGAATTTTCTTCAACATAGTTATTTGTCGTTAGTTATTAGTCATTTATCATTAGTGCCAGCAAGTGCCGGACCTGCGGAATAAGGGCGATGTTTCCGTAGTTGTCTATGTTATAATGAGGGCAACGGTAGTCGGCCGGATTATCGCGCTGGCTGCGCACTCGCGCGAGTGCCTGCCGGGACGTTAATCCGCCACGCGCTACAGCGCGTTCGACGCGCAAAGCCTCGGGTGCCGACACATGCCACGCACATTCAACCACCGCGTCCAAGCCACTCTCGGTCAAAATAGCCGTCTCGACAAAACACAGCGGCGACATCTGGCTATCGCGCCATTGAAGCAGGGCATCGGTCACCGCGGGATGGACGATTGCATTGAGTCGCCGCAATGAATCAGCGTCGGCAAACACTCGCGCGGCAAGCGACGCACGGTCAATAGTGCCGGCATCAGTAATGATAGCGTCGCCGAACTCACAGCGCAGGCGTTCTTGCAGAGCGCGGTCGCCGTCCATGAGACGCTTGGCCTCGTTGTCACAATCAAATACTCCATAGCCCATCAATCGCAACAACCGGCTTACGACAGACTTGCCGCTGCCGATGCCTCCAGTGATGGCCACCAGTTGTGCTTTCGGCTCCGATACTTTTTTCATCACTTGCGCTCGATAACGACTTCAACACTATCGGTGCTGAAAGCGAGATTTTCAACATGATGTGACATTACCATCAGATTGGTATCTAATGGCATACTTTTCCCCGCCAAAGCCTTGACGTGGTTATAGTCAAACGTAATCGTATCGAGCCGGTCGCCTCGACGCTCAAGCGTGGTGGTATAAGTGGCCTGTATCTTGCCCGGCACAAAGGTCACATCAATGCCCGACGGGACATTAGTCACTCCAAGCACCACTGTCTCGGTTGTTGACACTTTTTTGATAAAGTTCACCTCAACGTGAACGACGGCCGGATCGGCAAGAATTGAACTGCCCGGAGGAAGCAAACGGATGTCATAGGCGCGCACACCCTCTTCGAGGACTACAGGAGCCACAATCTCAGAAATTGTGTCTAACTGAGAGCGGTTGCCGTATATGAAAACCGAATCGGGTTTCAGCAAAATCTCATCGGTTATATCATAACCATTCTCGTCCACCTTGACAGCAACCATTACAGCCTTGGAAGCGTCGGCATAGCGCGCATGAATTGATGTCATGTTAACATCAGTCACCGTGATGCCACTTTGGAGCAACTGGACCGAGAGCAAGGATTTGAGCGATGGTACACTCAGCACACGCTCTGACTTATTATCAAACTTCTCAAAGTCAATCGTCAGCCGTGGCACTTCGCCGGAGAAACCCACAAGCAGTTTCATGCCCGCCCCGCTCACGTTACAGAACAAGGTGTCAGGCACCGGATCGATAAAGCGGTAGCCCGGCGGACAATTAACAACGTCAACCACAACCGGCATACTCTTGAGGGTGACCACGCGGTTAAACGACACAAAACACCACAGCAACACTGCCACGAGCAGGAAGCCCGTGAACACCATCACCGTGTGCATCGCCGGACGGCGAACAATCGACGCTATTTTTTTCACCTTGCCGGCCATAATAAGAGTTCTAAGAGTGCTTAGAATTCTATGGTTGACTCAACGGGTGGCCGCGACAGCCACGTCAAGTCCTTACTTGGCTTGCTCGGCAGTTGACTCGGCAGCGCTGTCGGCCGACTCATAGACGAAGTTGATGTCAATGCGAATGACAGTATCACGCGCGATTTCCAACTTCACCTCGCCGGTCTCATCATTAATGTCAATAATGCGGCCATAGACGCCACTGGCTGTCATCACCTTGCTGCCCTTCTTGAGCGACTTGCGAAACTCTTGGATTTTCTTCTGTTTCTGCGATTGAGGACGAATCATGAAGAAATAGAAAATCGCAATCAGCAGCACAATCATAATAATTGAACTCCAACCGCTTCCGGCAGGCTGTTCCTGCAATAAAATCAAATTAAGCATAGTATCTCTTTTGTTAAATTATAATCTACTTGACTATCACCCCTTGGGCACGCAACTGCACAATGGCCGTGTGAAGGATGCCGTTAACATAGGCTCCACTGTTATCGGTACTGAAGTTCTTGGCGAGTTCAACAGCCTCGTTGATTGTCACAACTGCCGGAATAGTATCAAACTCAATCACCTCGGCGATTGCCATACACAGGATGATACGATCCATCACAGCGATTCGGTCTGCATCCCACTTCTTGCCATCAACCAGGCTATCTATCAGTTTTGAGTTATTCTCCATGTTTGCCAGCGTGGCGCGCATCAAGCGCTCGCCAAAGTGGGCATCGGCTTCCCATTCATCATATCGGTCATCGGCCGGACGGAACATAGGCATTATCGGCTGCATATTTCCCAGTTCAATCTGCTTGAGAGTCTTGAGCACAAACTGACCAATCAGTTCAACGTCATCCTCGGTCCACATCGAATTGGTCTCCTCAATGTTCTGAAGGAACTCCTCATCAGTGAAAATCACATCATGCAGCAACTGACGCCACAAGCGACCATCATCAATGATTGTTGCCTCCTCACGCGACATATACCAACGATAAGGCTCACTCTCAATCACCTTGTCGAGCATTCGCTTGAGGAACAGCGCGTCACGGTCCCAAGCAGTATCAGGGTGCGTGTCCACATAACGCGCCATTGCCTCGTCATGCTCAAGCGCAGCCACAATCTTATTATTAACGAAACGATCAGACGCCGGATCAATGCGATGACTAGACAAACTGTTGTTGTGCATTGCATCGTCCAAACGGCGAAGGCGGAGGTAAGTCAAGTCCACCGGTAATTTGAGTAGGTGGAAATAGAGCAGGTAACAATCATCAAAGCAGGCGGCCAACTCCTGCAACATATCACGCTCATAGCCGTGCACATCATCGCGGTTGAGCCAATAACTGAACAACAACTGCAACACCTTGATGCGGATCAAAACTCGGTTTATCATTATCTCTATTTGGAATTCGAGTGCAAAGGTACAAAAAAAAGTACGAAGTTCAAAGCACGATGTTCAAAGAGGAGTTTATATGCTGGCTGTCAGCAGGGTTTCTGACCATCGGCAAGCCGCTGGCGGACGGACTCATAAATCACCACGCCGGCCGCCACCGACACGTTAAGTGAATTGATGTGACCAAACTCTGGAATTGTCACTCGCTCGTCACACATTTTAAGCACATCGCTGCTGATACCATCACCCTCAGCGCCAAACACAATTGCAACCGGACCGGTAAAGTCAGCATCGGTATGTGCTGTGGAGGCACCACCGGCTGTCGCGATTATTTTCACACCGCTGTCGCGCATATATCGCAACGCACCCGTCAAGTCATGCTCGCGGCACACCGTCACATAGTTCAACGCCCCTGCACTGGTTTTCATTGCGTCGGCCCCCACGGTCACACTACCGCGCTCAGCAATCACGATTGCGCTCACCCCGGCACAGTCACAAGTTCGGGCAATGGCGCCGAAGTTGCGCACGTCCGTCACGCCATCCAGCACCACTATAAGCGGATTCTCGCCTTGCTCAAACAGAGTAGGCAACACATCGGCCACGCGACAATAGTCCACTGCGGCCAGCAACGCGATAACGCCCTGGTGGTTCTTGCGCGTGACACGATCGAGTTTCTCGGGCGGCACACGCTGCACCGGCACGCGAGCCGAACGTGCCAGTTGCAGAAGATGCGACACATTGTCACCCACCAGATTGCGGCGAATCAATATTTTGTCAATCGTGCGTCCGGCCTCAAGTGCCTCAATCACCGGATGCAACCCATATATCATATCGTTCATTTTGATTGGTGAATTGTGGAATTAATTAAAGAGCGCGCGTTAGCGACGGCGGCCGCGTCCACGTCGTGCCCGGCGAGCATGCGAGCAACCTCCAGCACGTGTCCCTCACCGTCAAGGGTCTCGACGTCAGTGACGGTGCCTTGCTCTGTATCGCTCTTGAACACTCGCCAGTGATGGTCGCCGCGCGCGGCCACTTGCGGCAGATGGGTGATGGCAAGCACCTGGATGCGGGAGGCGATGTCATGCATCATCTCGCCGATGCGAGCCGCCACATCGCCGCTCACTCCGGTGTCCACCTCATCAAAAATGATTGTGGGCAGTTGCATAGAACGTGCGACAATCGTCTTGATGCAAAGCATCACACGCGAAATTTCGCCACCGGAGGCTGTGGCGCCAACGGGCATCGGTGCCTGGTTTTTGTTAAACGCAAAGCGGAACTCTACTGCGTCGACTCCGACCGGGCCGGGCTCGGCAGCCGTCGTGAAGTCAATCACAAAGCGCAGGTGTGGCATGGCCAGTGTGGCTGCCTGGCGTTCCATCTCGTCACGCAGTGCTTCGGCGGCGAGCCGCCGGCGCCGGCCGAGCGCGGCTGCCTTACTGAGCAGCACGTCGCGCATTGTGGAGATTTCCGCCTCGAGAGCAGCCATTTGTTCATCGCCATGGTCAATGCTCTGCAGTCTTGCGGAGAGCGAATCGCGTAGGGTCACCAGTTCGTCGGGGTCGGCGACATTATGACGTCGCTGCAGCGAGTAGATTGCAGCCAGGCGATCCTCAACGCGTTGCAATTCGGTAGGGTCATGCACCAGGGAGTCCTGCAACTGGCTTGTCGTAGCGGCGATGTCCTTGAGGTCGATGATTGCCGAGCGCACACGATCGCCGGCGTCAGCGATTTCAGGCATATGCGCCGCGGCAGCGTCAAGCCTCGCGGCCACCACCTGCAAGTCGGCGAGCATTGAGTGCCCATCACCGTCAAGCAAGGATGTCGCCTCCCACAGTTGTTCCTTGAGTTGTTCCACATTTGCCAAGCGGTCGTGCGCCGCCTCGAGTTCGGCGGCCTCACCCTGTTTGAGGTCCAATGTTTCCAACTGCCCGAGTTGGAAACGCAGGTAGTCCTGCTCGGCACGCGCGGCGGCAACTGTGGCACGCAGTTCGTCGAGAGTGCGACGACGAGAGCAATATTCGCGGTAAGCGTCCGCATACTCTCCTATCAAGCCGGCATTATCTGCCAGACTATCGAGCACATGCAACTGATAGGCAGGCTGTGAGAGCAACATATTGCTGTGCTGCGAATGAATATCAACCAGTCGTGTGGCAAGCGAACGGATAAACGTCAACTGCACCGGAGTGTCGTTAACAAAAGCCCGCGAGCGACCATTGGCACTGACCTCGCGCCGCAGGATGCACTCATGCTCGTCGTGCTCGATATCGCCTTCAGCCATCAATGCGGCAAGGTTATAGCCCTCAACATCAAATGTGGCCTCAACTACGGTCTTTCGCCCGGCGTCGGTCACCATCTTTGCGTCGGCACGCTCGCCAAGCAGCAGCGCCAGCGCGCCCATGATGATGGACTTGCCGGCACCGGTCTCGCCCGTGACAATCGTCAGACCGCTATCAATGTCTAACTCGAGGTTGTCAATAAGGGCGTAATTCGTTATGCTAAGGTGCTTAAGCATCTTGTCAGAAGTCGTTACTCACCTCCTTGATTTTCTCAAGGCGGGACTGGTCAGAAGGATATATCGGATAGAGTATATCGTAAACGTTCTGTTTCTCACTCGTACCGGCCTTGCTGTAAATATTTACCAACTCATCGAGTTTGGCGTCTTTGAACATCACCAGACCCACGCTCATCGGAGCCACGTCAAATACTTTCTTTAGTTCTTCCAAACACTGAGAGACCACTGCCCTGCCCTTGTCGACACTCACCACCATCTGATCCAACCCTTGTCGATGGTAATCATACAGTATCTGCCGCAATGCCGAGGTCTGTTTGTCAGTGAACGCGCTGAGCACCGCGCTACGGTTGCGAGAATCCTCAAATGCTTTCCAACCGGTCTCGCCGCTGCTTTGGGCCAACCGCACGATATTGGCGGCTTTCTCATAGTAGGGATCGCCGCCGCGAGGCGAGAACGTGTCGAAGTCCATTGCGATAATTGTATAGGCCCAAAAGTTGAGGATTGCAGTCAGGTTGCTGATCATGTCGGTCTCCGAGAACACCAGTTGCTCACCCTCGTTGTAACTAAAGTCCACCTTTGTATCCTTGTAGTTAATCACCGTAGTGGTATAACTGCTGTTATACACGGGTCGCTGGCTTTGGATTGTCAACTCGCCGGCTATTGAACCTCCCGCGTCCTCATATTTCGACACCACCAGCAACAGTTTGCACTGGATTTTCTCGTTGACCATAAAATGGGCGTCGGTCCATTTTGTGTTGTTGAGATACTCACTGATGGCCGTCTTCAAGGTGTTGAAGATTTCCTTATTGGCGTTAGGCACCTTCTCGGTGTTAATCTCCACCTCACAGTTGAGTTCAGTGTCCTCCTGAGCCCTCACTGTCAGCGACAACGCAAGCAGCAATATTAAAAAGGATAATAGGCGTCGCATATAATTATGCATTGTGAATTATGAATTATGCATTAATGAGACGATGTGGTCAACGATATCGGCGGCGACGTCGGTCTTTGGTTTGTTGTCATAGGGTGTGACCGTGCCGTCGCAGTCGATGATTGTGATGGTGTTGTTGTCGGCTTGGAAACCGGCATTCGGATCGCGTGCCGAGTTAAGGACAATCATGTCAAGTTTCTTGCGTTCCATCTTGGCGCGCGCATTCTCGAGGCCGTTGTCGGTTTCGAGAGCAAAGCCCACAATCAGTTGCCCGTCGCGCTTGTCGCGTCCCACTGCGGCTGCGATGTCCGGATTGGGCACTAACCGCAGCGTTAACGCATTGCCGTCGCGTTTGATTTTGCTATCTGCCATCTGCTCGGCGCGATAGTCCGCCACGGCTGCGCACAGGATTACAACGTCGGCCACGGTGGCGCGTGTCGTCACGGCGTCGTGCATTTCCAGAGCCGAAGTAACGTTCACGCGCTCAATCTGCCCGGAGGGTGTCGAGAGCGATACGGGCCCGGCCACAAGTGTCACAGCGGCGCCACGGGCGGCACACTGCGCGGCAAGAGCAAAGCCCATCTTGCCACTCGAGAAATTGCTGATGTAGCGCACCGGATCAAGTTTTTCTACTGTGGGACCCGCGGTGATGAGTACCCGTTTGCCTGCAAGTTCCTTACCGGTTTCAAAAAATTCTTCGAGAACTTTGACGATGCGCTCCGGCTCCTCCATTCGCCCCTTGCCGGTAAGGTGGCTTGCCAACTCGCCGGTGGCCGGCTCAATAATATGGTTGCCGAAAGACCGCAGCGATTCAAGGTTACGCACCGTCGTGGGATGCGCCATCATGTCAAGATCCATAGCCGGAGCAACAAACACCGGCGCGCGCGTCGACAGATAACTCGTCACGAGCATATTATCGGCTACACCCGTTGCCATCTTGGCTATGGTGGAGGCTGTAGCCGGAGCGATAACCATCGCATCGGCCCAGAGGCCGAGATCAACATGGCTGTTCCATTGGCCGGTGTTGGCCGTGAAAAACTCGGTAATCACAGGACGGCCTGACAACGTGCTCAATGTTACTGGTGTAATGAACTCGCGAGCATTCGGCGTCATGATCACCTGCACTTGGGCACCCGATTTCACGAACAGACGGCATAGCATGGCACTCTTATAAGCCGCGATGCCGCCCGTGATGCCCAGCACAATGTGCTTTCCTTCCAGAATGCTATTATAATTCATAATTCACAATTGTTTCGCGTCTATTTTCGTCTATAACGACGTCTATTTTCGTCATTATTTTTATTTAGACGTGAATTGACGTTGTCATAGACGTGAATTGACGCTAACCTCATGCTACATGCTACACGCTACATGCTACTTGGCTGCCATGCGCAATTTGATGCGAGTCAAGTGATTCTTGCTGTCGAGCGGAAAATCCGAACGCATGAACCACGCATAGTAACTCGGGTCGGTTCGCAGCACCTCAACCACGGTCTTTCCTTTGTACTTGCCAAAATTGAACGTTTCCTCGCCCTTATCGTTAAAGATCATTCGCGCGGCCAAGTCCACGTTGCGGTTATGCTGTGAGTAGTCGGCCAACCCGGGCACATCACTTGGCAGGTCAGCATAGTGGTCCACCTGGGCCAGCAACACCTCGAGCGTGGTGCGGGTATCGCACATCGCGTTGTGATGATTGTCCATCTCCTTGCCGCAATAGAAGCGATAGGCGGCCTCAAGGTCACGACGCTCCTTCTTGTGGTAAATGGCCTGCACATCGATAAAACGCCTTCCGTCCATCGAGAACGGGACTCCGGCCCTGAGCATCTCCTCCATCAGAATGGGGATGTCAAAGTGGTTGCTGTTGAAGCCAGCGATGTCGCAGCCCTCAAAGATATTGGCGATCTCACGCGCGCGCTGTTTGAACACAGGCTCGCCGGCGACATCGGCATCAGTGATATGATGCACGGCTTGAGACTCCTTGGGTATAGGACACTCGGGGTTAAAACGATATGTGTGCTCATCGCGTTTACCGTTGGGCCACAACTTGACGTAACTCAACTCAATGATACGGTCGCTGACGGTATTCAGACCGGTACTCTCGACGTCAAAAACGATAAGCGGTTTCTTCAGTTCCAGTGGCATGTAAATAAATTTAAGTACGAAGTACGATGGAGGAATTGGGAAGTACGAAGCACGAGGTCAGGAGAATCAGTGCAGTTGAGAATAAATACATTGCACTTTGTACTTCGCACTTCGTACTTTGTTTTACATTACACCATCATTGGCATCTGCAGGATGAGCAAGTCCTCACCCTCTGGCTGCTCGCCCGGCAGGAAGATGCCGGCGCGGGCGGGGTCAACGAGTTGAATAGTGAGCGACTCGCTATCAATGTTGCTCACCACGTCAACTATGTTGTCGTTATTGAAGCCCATAGTCATCTCCGGTCCATTATAGTCACACGGCACGGTCTCGCTGGCCGACGTGGCGTGGTCAAGATCCTGGGCGCGCAGGCCAATCTCATTAGACCTCATGTCCATCTGCACCAGTCCACCCGGGCTGGCGAGCACGGCCACGCGGCGCAGCGCGTTAAGCAGGCTCACGCGGTCGACAGTGACATTATAAGGCACATCAGCCGGGATTACCGCCTCATAGCGCGGATAGCGGCCATTAATGGTGCGGCAAGAAAGGGTGAGGTCAACAGTCTCGAAGGTAACGCTCTTGTCATCGATTGACACTCGCACAGGCTCCTCGCCTCCCTTGTCAAGAACATTGGTCAAAATCTGGGCGGGCTTGGTCGGCAAGATAAACGATGCCTCAAAGCCCGGTTGCACGTTCAGGTGCTTGTAGCGCACGAGCACATGGCTATCAGTCGCCACAAAAACGATGCGGTCGGGCATGATATCCCAATAGACGCCCATAAACACAGTGTGAGCCGGGTCGTTACCCACAGCGAACACAGTGCGCTGAATTGCGGCCACCACCTGTTTTTGCGGCAGTTGAATCACCTTGGGCTCCTCAGAGGCAATGGCACGGGCGGGATACTCGTCGCCCGAAAGGCCGGCAATCTTGAACTCACCGTTCGGATACTTGATGTTCACCTCAAGGGTCTCATCGTTAATGTCAAACGAGAGGGCGGTGTCGGGCAACTCTTTGAGAATATTGAGCATACGGCGCACGTCCAACGCGAGTTTACCGCTGCCCTCAGCCTCAGTAACACTCACGGCAGCCGTGAGACGCGTCTCGAGGTCACTGCCGGTCACCACGAGCATGTCACCATCCAGTTCAAAGAGGAAATTGTCAAGAATGGCGTAGGCATTCTTGCTGCCCACTACCTTGCTCACCGCCGTCAGGCGGCTCAGCAACAGTTTGCTTTGAATATTAAATCTCATATCGCGATATTATAAGATGTTGTTATTTCTTGTTTCAAAAGGCAAATATAATATTTTTTTGCGACACAGCAAAGGATTGTGAAAAAGTTTGAGGCAAAAGGTGCTCACGCTATCCGTTACAAGCCACACGCACAAGCATTGCCCGCACCACATCAAACGTGTGACGAGGCGCGTCGTCCCAGAAAGTCGTATAGTCAGCCGTGTTATCATGGCTGGCCATCGGCGAATCGCTGATGACGCGCATACTCAAGAATGGAACGCCCAGCACATGGCACGTCTGGGCCAGCGAGCCGCTTTCCATATCCACAGCAAGCACTTCAGGATAGATTTTCTTGATGTCAAGCACGCGCTCCATCGTGTCGACGAACCAGTCGCCGGAGCAAATCAGACCACAGCGAATGCGTTCACTCTCGGGCAACGCGTTTATCAGCAACGTGGAACCGGCATAGTACAACGGCAAACCTTGCACGGCATTGAACTCACTCTCGGGGCCACACCACACATCGTGATAAGCGACGCGCTCCCCCACCACCACATCGCCCACTGACACTTGGTTGTCACCGGCACCGGCCACACCCGTGTTAATCACCGCGTCGGGAGAATAACGGCTGATTAGCAACGTGCCACCAATGGCGGCATTCACTTTGCCGATACCACATTGCATCGCCACGACACGCACGTCACCCACGTTGCCGATGATGAACGTTTTGGGACCCAAATGCTCCTCCACAGCGTTGTCAATGATATTGCGCAACAAGGACATTTCCTTGTCCATCGCCACAATAATTCCGATAGTCATAATAGATAGTATGAGTATATGAAAACCACATGTTTATTTACTTCACGTGGATTCAGGCAAGTTGAAATTCAATACTTATTGAAGTTGTAATGGCCGCGCAGCAATGCTTTGTCGGCCTCGTCAAGTGATGTGAAATAGCGTTTCCAACCGGGGCAGAAGTTAATGTGCCACCGCCAAAAGCGACCCAACAGCGACTTGGGATTGCGGTCATGATAAGCCCTGAGTTTGCAGTTCTCACATTGATGTGCCATAGTTCATTATAGTGTTTATTGTGATTTACAGCGCAAAGTTACAAAAAAAATTGTAACTTTGCGGTCTAATCGACAACAATCACAACAATATGAAGCAGATTTCATTCACAACAAGCGGCACTTGCTCCAAGGCTATCAACCTCGAGATTGATGATGAGGGCCTCATTCACAACGTGCAATTCGTTGGCGGCTGCCCGGGCAACAC
>CAMHQD010000060.1 GCA_946187345.1 uncultured Porphyromonadaceae bacterium
TCATCCGCAAACTCATCGAGCGCGGCATCGTCAAGACGGTGAAGAGCGCCAAGAAGATAGTTGACCGCAAGGAGCCCGTTGTGTGGGACATCCTCGAGAACGTGATGAAGGGTCATCCGGTGCTGTTGAACCGCGCTCCGACCCTGCACCGCCTCGGTATCCAGGCCTTCCAGCCCAAACTCATCGAGGGCAAGGCTATCCAACTGCACCCGCTGGCGTGTACGGCATTCAACGCCGACTTTGACGGCGACCAGATGGCAGTGCACCTGCCGCTGGGCAACGAGGCTATCGTGGAGGCGCAACTGCTCATGCTCGAGCCTCACAACATCCTCAACCCGGCCAACGGCGCGCCAATCACCGTGCCGAGCCAGGATATGGTGCTCGGTCTGTATTACATCACCAAGATACGCCCGGGAGCCAAGGGCGAGGGCATGAAGTTCTACGGCCCGGAGGAGGCTCTGGTGGCCTACAACGAGGGCAAGGTGGACATGCACGCCAACATCGCCGTGCGTGTGCCGGTGCTCACCGAGCAGGGCGTGCTCGAGGAGCAACTCGTCGAGAACACCTCGGTGGGACGCATCCTGTTCAACGAGACCGTGCCCACCGCCATGGGCTACGTCAACGAGTTGATCGCCAAGAAGAGCCTGCGTGACATCATCACGCGCGTCATCAGCCGTTGCGGCGTGCCGCGCAGCGCCAAGTTCCTTGACGACGTCAAGAACATGGGCTACTACATGGCATTCAAGGGCGGCTTGTCGTTCAACCTCAACGACGTGCTTGTGCCCGACGAGAAGGCCGCGCTTGTGGCCGAGGGCGACGAGCAGGTGGCGCAGGTGACGATGGACTACAACATGGGTCTTATCACCAACAACGAGCGTTACAACAAGGTCATCGACATCTGGACCAAGATCAACGAGCGACTCACCAAGATTGTGATCTCGCGCCTGACCGAAGACCAGCAGGGCTTCAACTCGGTGTTCATGATGCTTGACTCTGGCGCCCGTGGTAGCAAGGACCAGATCCGCCAGTTGAGCGGTATGCGTGGCCTGATGGCCAAGCCGCAGAAGAGCGGCGTCGAGGGCGGTCACCAGATTATCGAGAACCCGATTTTGACCAACTTCAAGGAGGGCCTCTCGGTGCTGGAGTACTTCATCTCGACCCACGGTGCCCGTAAGGGTCTTGCCGACACGGCTCTGAAGACGGCCGACGCCGGTTACCTCACCCGCCGCCTGGTGGACGTGGCCCACGACGTGGTCATCACCGAGGAGGACTGCGGCACCCTGCGCGGCCTCGTGTGCCGCGAGGTGCGCAACAACGAGGACGTGAAGGCGACCCTGAGCGAGCGCATCGTCGGACGCGTCAGCGTTCACGACGTTGTCGACCCGCGCAACGGCGAGGTGCTCGTCCACAGCGGCGACGAAATCACCGACGAGGCCGCCGCCCTGATTGAGGCGTCGCCCATCGAGAGCGTGGAGATCCGCAGCGTGCTCACCTGTGAGGCAAAGCACGGCGTGTGCGCCAAGTGCTACGGCCGCAACCTGTCGAGCCACCGCATGGTGCAGCGCGGTGAGGCTGTGGGCGTGATCGCCGCCCAGTCAATCGGCGAGCCGGGAACGCAGTTGACCCTGCGTACTTTCCACATCGGTGGTGTGGCAAGCAACATCGCCAGTGTGGCCGACTTCAAGAGCAAGTATGACGGCGTGCTCCACTTCGAGGAGTTGCGTTCGGTCACCAATAAGGATGGTCACGAGGTGGTCACCGGCCGCCTTTGCGAACTGCAAATCCTCGACCCGAACACGCATCTGGTGTTCACCACCACGCCCATCACCTACGGCTCGACCCTCTACTTCGGCGAGGGCGACACCGTCAAGAAGGGCGACGTGATCGCCGAGTGGGACCCGTTCAACGCCGTTATCGTCACCGAGAACGAGGGTACGCTGCGCTTCACCAACCTGGTGGATGGCGTGAACTACCGTGAGGAGACCGACGAGACCTCCGGCAACAGCGAGAAGATCGTCATCGAGTCGCGTGACCACACCCGCATCCCTGAGGCGAAGATTGTCGACGCCGAAGGCAACGAGATTGGCAGTTACATGTTGCCGGTGGGTGCCCACCTCATTGTGGAGGATGGCGAGCACCTCAACGCCGGCGACGTGTTCATCAAGATTCCGCGCACCAGCGCCGGCGGCGCCGGCGACATCACCGGCGGTCTGCCGCGCGTCACCGAACTCTTCGAGGCCCGCAACCCGAGCAACCCCGCCGTGGTGAGCGAAATCGACGGCGAGGTGACCTTCGGCCGCATCCGTCGCGGACACCGCGAGATCACCGTCACCAGCCGCGCCGGCGAGACCAAGACCTATCTTGTGCCGCTGGCAAAGCAAATCCTCGTCCAGGAGAACGACTTCGTGCGTGCCGGAACACCGTTGTCCGACGGTGCCATCACGCCGGCCGACATCCTGCGCATCAAGGGCCCGACGGCCGTGCAGGACTATATCGTCAACGAGGTGCAGGACGTCTACCGCTCACAGGGCGTGAAGATCAACGACAAGCACTTCGAGGTGATTGTGCGTCAGATGATGCGCAAGGTCAACATCATCGATCCGGGCGACACCCGCTTCCTCGAGGCACAGATTGTGGACAAGCGCGACTTCCTCGACGAGAACGACCGCATCTGGGGCAAGAAGGTGGTGACCAACGCCGGCGACAGCACCGACGTGCAGCCCGGCCAGATTATCACCGCTCGCCGCCTGCGCGACATCAACATGCCGCTCAAGCGCCACGACCAGCGTCTGGTGCAGGTGCGCGACGCCGTGCCCGCCACCGCCGAGCAGATCCTGCAGGGTATCACCCGCGCCGCGTTGCAGACCTCGAGTTTCATCAGCGCCGCCTCGTTCCAGGAGACGACCAAGGTGCTCAACGAGGCCGCTATCAACGGCAAGGTGGACTACCTGCTGGGCATGAAGGAGAACGTCATCTGCGGTCACCTCATCCCCGCCGGCACCGGTCTGAGAGAGTATCAGCACCTGATTGTCGGCACCAAGGAGGAGATTGCCGAGATGGAGCGTGCCGAGGCTGCCCGTGTCGAACTCGTTGACGCCGAGTAAGTTCTTTAAGTCTCTTTGTTCCACCCCGGCTTCCACTCAATAAGGTGGAGCAGGGTCCGGATAAATAAAGCAACGGTTGTGACCGTTGGATTTCCCTGAAATCCACGATTGCAGCCGTTGCTTTTTGCGCAAATCATTCAGCGGCCGCCGGCGGGTGGTCTTGATGAGCGTTGTGGAGGCAATAAACGGCATCGCGGGCCGTTTTTATATGATGGACGTATTATTGAATAGACGATGAAAACGACGATATATCGATTGGTGGTGGCTGTGATAGCGGCAGTGGTGCTGTCCGGTGTGGCGGTGTCGTGCAAAACGGCGAAAATGCGCGACGCCGACGAGGCTTACGACCGCGGTGAGTTTGACAAAGCGGCGCAGACCTACCGCAAAATCTATAACAAACTCAAGAAACGCGAGGACCGTTGGCAGCGTGGCGAGGTGGCCTACAAGATGGGCCTGTGCTACGGCCGACTGGCGCAGAGTTCGCGCGCCGGGGCTGCGATGCAGAACGCGATACGCTATGAGTGGGAGGACTCGATGGCCTACTACTATCTGGGGCAGGCGTTGCAGCGCGACGGTAAATATAAGGAGGCGATCGAGGCCTACGACACTTTCCTCGAGTGGAAGCCCGGCGACTGGATGGCGACCGTGGGCAAGCGCGGTTGCGAGTTGGCGCCGAAACTAAAGGGACAGAACACTCGCTACACGGTGAAGGTGGCCAAGTTGTTCAACTCGCGCCGTGCGGACATGACGCCGATGCTGGCGGGCGCCGAACTGGACCAGTTATACTTCGCCTCAAGCACCGATAAGGCCATCGGCACCGTCAAGAGCGAGATCACCGGCACGAAGCGGTTTGACATCTTTGTGAGCAAGCGCGACGAGGACGGCAAGTGGGGGCGCCCGGAGCCTGTGGAGGGCGAACTGAACACCGAGTGGGACGAGGGGTGCCCGTCGTTCTCGCCCGACGGCACGACGATGTATCTGGCGCGCGCCGTGCGCAAGGACGCGCCGAGCACGGTGGACCTGTGGACGAGCAGCCGCAGCGAGGCCAAGTGGGGCGCGCCGGCAAAGTTTGAGGTGACGGCGGACACGTTGAGCGCGATGGGCGACCCGGCAGTGAGCGCCGACGGCACGTGGCTCTACTTCGCCAGCGACATGCCCGGCGGCATGGGCGGCATCGACATTTGGCGCATCAACATCAAGGACAAGCGCGGCACGCTGGAGAACCTGGGCGAGCAGATCAACACGCCGGGCAACGACCGCTTCCCGTATTGCCGCACCGACAGTTTGTTCTACTTCGCGAGCGACGGGCACGCGGGCTTTGGCGGCCTGGATCTGTTCCGTGCCACGCTGCAGCCCGGCGGCAAGTGGTATATCGAGAATATGGGTTGGCCGATGAACTCGGCAGAGGACGACTTTGGCATCACCTACGGGACGGGTGAGAGCGGCTTCTTCTGCTCCAACCGCGGTGACGCTCGCGGCTATGACCACATCTTCTCGTTTGTCAAGCCCGATCTGAAGGTGTGGATTAGCGGCTACGTGCTCGACAAGGACGACGAGCCGGTGCCGAACGCGGTGATACGCATCGTGGGTGACGACGGCAGCAACCAGAAGGCGGCGGGCAAGCCCGACGGGTCGTTCCGGTTTGACCTGCAACGCGGGGTGAACTATGTGATGCTGGCCGGCGCGCCCGGTTATCTGAACGGCAAACAGCAGTTCCAGAGCGACGAGGCCGAGGAGGACGCCGAGTATAACGTCGACTTTGTGCTGGCGGCGATGACCAAGCCGCAGGTGATTGAGAATATCTTCTACGACTTCAACAAGGCGACGCTGCGCCCCGAGAGCAAGGCGGCCCTTGACGAGATGGTGCAGGTGCTCAAGGACAACCCCAACGTGACGATAGAGATGGCGTCGCACACCGACCGCGTGGGCAGTGACGCGTATAATGACAAACTCTCGGAGCGCCGCGCCAAGAGTGTGGTCGACTACCTGATTGCGGCGGGTATCGCTCCCGAGCGCTTGAAGCCGCAGGGCTACGGCAAGCGCCGGCCCAAGGTGGTGACCAAGCGCATCAACAGCCAGTATCCGCAGTTTGCCGAGGGCACCGAGTTGAACGAGGAGTACGTGATGACGCTGTCGCCCGAGGACCGCGAGGCGGCTGACCAGATTAACCGCCGCACCGAGTTCCAAGTGCTGTCGACGGTCTATTGATGCGGCAAGTCTTTTATGTCTCCCGTGATTTCGAGTGAATTCATAATCAAAACGGCATGGCCGTTTTGCACACAACTCCTTTAATTGTAAACGAGATGCTGGTATCGGTAATAATTCCTGTGTATAACCGTGCGGCGGTGGTGGGGCGCACTTTAGAGAGCGTGCTCGCCCAGACCTACCGGCCGCTGGAGGTCATTGTGGTGGACAACGACAGCAGCGACGGCTCGCGCGAAGTGCTCGAGCGGTTTGCCGCCGAGCATGACGCGCCGGACTTCCGTGTTGTAGTCGCGTCGTGTCCCCACCACATGGCCGGTGCCCCGCGCAACCGCGGCGCGGAACTGGCTCACGGCGAGTGGCTTGTCTTCTTTGACAGCGATGACGAGATGAAGCCGCGCCTGATAGAGGAATACGTCAAGGTGGTTAACCGTCATGGTGGTGAGTTGGATTTGGTGAGCACGCGCGACGAGGTGCACTATGCCGACGGCCGCGTGCGTCGCCTGTCGATGGCCACGCCCGGCGGCGGCGCCGAGGGTCTGATGCCGTATCATATCCTCAACGGACAGTTGGCAACGCTGCGCTACGCTATCAGACGTGACTTCTTTGCGGGCACCGACGGGTGGAACATCTCGGTGCCGGTGTGGAACGACTGGGAATTGGGAGTGAGGCTGCTGCTGGCGGGTCCGCGTGTGGCGTATATGAAGAAGACGCTGGTGGTTGTGCACGACAGCGGGGCGACGTCGATCACCGGTACGGCGTTCTCGTCGCGTGCCGGCCTGTGGGAGCATGTGCTGGACATCGGCCGGCTGCACATCATGCTCGCCGCCGGCTTGGACGAGGCCACGCGCCGCTATTGGCTGCGGCTGGTGGAGTTCAAGCGGTTGGCGCTGGCGGCCGACTATGAGCGTGAGGGTCGCGATGACCTGGCACGGGCGTTGTGCCGCAAGGCGTACAGCGCGCTGCGGCAGAGTTACGGTGACTCGTTGGGGTGGCGCTGGGTGAAAGCGCCGTTGACGCGATGGCTGTTCCGGCGCATGGCGAGCGGCGGCCGCGGCTCGAGCCACATCGCGCGATTGATATATTAGGCACGCTGATATTGGGCCACGCCGCGTGTGGAAATCTATAGAAATGGATGAGACGCCGTATTGATGGTTAAGAGGGCTTGGGGTATAGGAGTTTTTGGAGTTTGGAAAGGGTGATGGTGGCCGGGTATTGCGTGAATGGGTAGGTGGTGTGGCAGCCCTCGTTGTAACGGCTGCAGCCCCACGCCGCTTTGCCCTTGATGAGCATACCTTTGCCGCAAACGGGGCAGACGACCTCCTTGACCGTTGGCTTGCGTTGTTTTTTTGGCTTGGCGTCGCCGTTGGCTGGCGTTGGCGTGGGAGTGTCGGGTGTGCTCTCGAGTGTGATGGAGCCGTTGTCGCGCATGACATCGCGCACGAGCCCTGAGACGAGGGCCTTCAGTTCGTTGAGGAAGTCGCGTGGCTGGAACTCACCGCGCTCGATGCGTCGCAGTTTGTTTTCCCAGAGGCCGGTGAGTTTTGCGCTCTTGAGCAACTCGTTGTGGATAGTGTCGATGAGTTGGATGCCGGTGATGGTAGGCGTGATGCTCTTGCGCTCCTTGCGGATGTAATGTCGCTTGAAGAGAGTCTCGATGATTGCGGCGCGCGTACTGGGTCGGCCGATGCCGTTCTCTTTCATGGCGTCGCGCAGTTCCTCGTCGTCGATGGTTCGTCCGGCGGTTTCCATTGCGCGCAGCAGGGTACCCTCGGTGTAGGGTTTGGGCGGTTGGGTGGTCTTTTTGATTACCGACGGTTTGTGCGGTCCGCTCTCGCCGACGGTCATTTCGGGCATGACGCCGTTGTCGTCGTCGTCTTTTTTCTTGTCATCGTCGTCGGTTGGCTGCTGCTGCGCTTTGGCGAAGATGTCACGCCAGCCTTGCTTGACGATGACCTTGCCGGTGGCCTTGAACTCAAAATGAGTCCTCCCCTCACCTCCCTTAAAGGAGGAGGACTGGCTGTTGAACTCGACGTTCATGCCGGGTGTGACATTGGCGAGGACGGTGGTGGTGAGGAACTCGCAGTCGGGGTAGAAGGCGGCGATGAAACGTTTGGCCACCATGTCATAGACGATTTTCTCGTTGCGGGAGAGATTGGCTGTGGTGGGGTTGACGTTGGTTGGAATGATGGCGTGGTGGTCGGTGACCTTGCTGTTGTCAAACACCTTTTTGTTTTTGCGCAACTTGCCGGCGTCGAGCAGGGGAGTGGTGAGGGCGGCGTAAGGCGTCATGGCGCGCATGATGTCGGGCACCTTGGGGTAGATGTCGTCGGTGAGGTAGGTGGTGTCGACGCGCGGATAGGTGGTGACCTTTTTCTCGTAGAGTGATTGGATGAGTTTAAGGGTCTCGTCGGCTGTGAAGCCGTGCTTGCGGTTGCACTCCACCTGAAGGCTGGTGAGGTCAAAGAGCCGCGGTGGCATGTCGTGACCGGGCTTGGTCTCGATGTTGGTGACGGTGAGCGGCGCGTCGGCTATGGCGCGGGCCACGTCGTCGGCCTCGGCTTGGGTCTTGTAGCGTCCGTGGGTACTGTTGAATGTGACGCCGCGGTAGAGCGTTTTCAGTTCGAAGAAGTCCTCGGGGACGAAGTTTTGGATTTCGCGGTGCCGCGTGACAATCATGGCGAGCGTAGGCGTCTGCACACGTCCGATGCTGAGCACGTTGCCCGGCCGGCTGTAGCGCAGTGTGTAGGCGCGGGTTGCGTTCATGCCCAGCAGCCAGTCGCCGATGGCCCGCGAGAGTCCGGCGTGGTAGAGGCGGTCGAAGTCGCTCTGCGGCTGCAGGTGTGTGAAACCGTCGCGGATGCTGTCGTCGGTGAGCGACGAGATCCACAACCGCTTGACGGGCTTGTCGCAACCGGCCTTGTGGTAGACCCATCGTTGGATGAGTTCGCCCTCTTGCCCGGCATCACCGCAGTTGATGACCTCGTCGGCTTGACTGATAAGGCGCTCGATGACGGCGAACTGCCGCTTGTAACTGTCGTTGTCGATGAGTTTGATGCCGAAGGGCTGCGGAATCATGGGTAGTTGACCAAGAGTCCACCGTCGCCACAGCGGGGTGTAGTCGTCCGGCTCCTTGAGGCAGCACAGGTGGCCGAAGGTCCATGAGACGCAGTATCCGTTGCCCTCAATGTATCCGTCGCGCTGAATTGTCGCGCCGAGGATTTTCGCTATGTCTCGAGCAACGCTCGGTTTCTCGGTAACGCAGAGTATCATAAGCCTTCTTCCTTCACCAAAGAGGTTTTACAATGAATGTCAGTTGTTGAGGTGCTTGTATTCGTTCCAAAGGGCGTCCATCTCGGCGAGGGTGAGATCGTTGATGTTGCGGCCTTGCTCGCGTGCTCGGGCCTCGATGTAGTTGAAGCGGCTGATGAACTTGAGATTGGTGCGCTCGAGGGCGTTGTCGGCGCGTACGCCGTAGAGGCGCGCGGCGTTGACGATGGAGAAGAGCAGGTCGCCGAACTCCGCCTCGAGGCCGTCGGCGTTGCCGGCTCGCGCCTCGGCTTCGACCTCGGCGGCTTCCTCCTTGACCTTTTCCCAGACCTCGTCGCGGTTCTGCCAGTCAAAGCCGACGTTTGCGGCTTTTTCCTGGACACGCTCGGCCTTGATGAGCGAGGGCAGGGTGCGCGGCACGCCGGCGAGGACGGTGCGGTTGCCACCCTTCTCACGCATCTTGATTAACTCCCAGTGATTGAGCACTTCCTCTTTGGTGTCGGCATGGTCGTTGCCGTAGATGTGGGGATGGCGGAAGATGAGTTTCTCACACAGCGCGTCACACACGTCGGCGATGTCCCACAATCCACGCTCGTCGCCGATTTTGGCGTAGAAGATGACGTGCAGGAGCACGTCGCCGAGTTCCTTGCGCATGGCGTCGTCATTCTTGTCGATGATAGCCTCGGCGAGTTCCATGACTTCCTCGATGGTGTTCTCGCGCAGGCTTTCGTTGGTCTGCACGCTATCCCAAGGGCATTTTGCCCGCAGCGTGTCGAGCACGTCGAGCAGGCGGCCGAAGGCCTGCAATTTCTTCTCTCTGCTATTGTTAGGCATAAAAAGTCACTATTGAAACGGAATTGAGGATGCAAAATTAGTCAAATTTTTAACATGAATTACCATTAATTATCCATGAATTTCAATCTCCCGTGATTTTCTTGGCCGCGAGGGGGCGGCGCCGGGGGCGCGCCATGGGCAACCGGTAAAATTGTTTTTGGTTGGTGGCTTGTGGTTCACACTTTTTTCGTACCTTTGCAGTTTGGAATTGAACAATGACAATCAACGACAAAAGATATGAAAGAATTAGCGAGCGTTTACGACCCTAAGTCGGTCGAAGACAAGTGGTATCAATATTGGGAAGAGCATGGCCTGTTCCATAGTGAGCCGGATGGGCGCGAGCCCTACACGGTGGTGATTCCGCCGCCCAATGTGACGGGTGTGCTGCACATGGGTCACATGCTGAACGAGACAATCCAGGACATCCTTGTGCGACGTGCGCGCATGGAGGGCAAGAACGCGCTGTGGGTGCCCGGCACTGACCACGCGAGCATCGCCACTGAAGCAAAGGTGGTGAAGCGCCTGCAGGAGCAGGGCATCAAGAAGAGTGACCTGACGCGTGACGAGTTTTTGAAGCACGCGTGGGACTGGACGCACGAGTATGGCGGCATCATCTTGAAGCAGTTGCGCAAGGTTGGCGCGTCGTGTGACTGGAGCCGCACCGCATTCACGATGGACGAGACGCGTTCACGCAGCGTGATGCGCGTGTTTGTGGACCTGTATAACAAGGGACTGATTTACCGCGGGGTGCGCATGGTGAACTGGGACCCGGCGGCCCGCACGGCGTTGAGCGACGAGGAGGTGGTCTATCAGGAGCAGCACGGCAAGTTGTACTACCTGCGCTACAAGATTGTGGGCGAGGAGGGTTATGCCGTGGTGGCGACCACGCGTCCCGAGACAATCATGGGCGACACGGCGATGTGTATCAACCCCAACGACCCGAAGAATCAGCACTTGCGCGGCAAGCGGGTGATTGTGCCCCTGGTGGGTCGCGAGATTCCCGTGATAGAGGACGAGTACGTCGACATCGAGTTCGGCACCGGTTGCCTGAAGGTGACGCCGTGTCACGATGTGAATGACTATATGCTCGGGCAGAAGCACAACTTGCCCGCAATAAACATCTTCAACGATGATGGCACGCTGAGCGAGGCGGCCGGCCTGTATGTGGGCATGGACCGCATGGCCGTGCGCGAGCAGATTGAGAAAGACCTGACGGAGGCCGGACTGATGGAGAAGGTGGAGCCGTATACCAACAAGGTGGGTCTGAGCGAGCGCACCAAGGTGCCTATCGAGCCGAAGTTGAGCACGCAGTGGTTCTTGAAGATGAGCGAACTGGTGAAGCCGGCGTTGAAGGCTGTTGAGGATGGGGAGATTGTGTTCCATCCGGCCAAGTTTGTGAACACTTACCGCCACTGGATGACCGACACCAAGGACTGGTGCATCTCGCGCCAGTTGTGGTGGGGCCACCGCATCCCTGCATGGTATCTTGCCGACGGCACGGTGGTTGTGGCCGAGACAGCCGAGCAGGCGTTGGAGCAGGCGCGCCGCGTGAGCGGCAACGCCGCGTTGACGGCCGATGACCTGCGGCAGGACGACGACGCGCTCGACACTTGGTTCTCGAGTTGGCTGTGGCCCATCTCGCTCTTTGACGGCATTCTCAACCCCGACAACGACCAGATGAAGTATTATTATCCGACGAGTGACCTGGTGACCGGTCCGGACATCATCTTCTTCTGGGTGGCGAGGATGATTATCGCCGGTTATGAGTTTGTGGGCCGTCCGCCGTTCCGCAACGTGTACTTCACCGGTATCGTGCGTGACAAACTGGGCCGCAAGATGAGCAAGCAACTCGGCAACTCGCCCGACCCGCTGGAACTTATCGACCACTATGGCGCCGACGGAGTGCGTATGGGGTTGATGCTTGCCGCGCCGGCCGGAAATGACATTCTGTATGATGACGCGCTGTGTGAGCAGGGCCGCAACTTCAACAACAAGATTTGGAACTCGTTCCGCCTTGTCAAGGGCTGGGCTGTTGACGACGCGCTCGAGCAGCCCGTGCATTGCGGCCTGGCGGTGAAGTGGTTCCAGGCGGCTCTCGACAAGGCGCTCGCCGAGGTGAAGGATTTGTTCTCGAAGTTCCGCCTGAACGACGCGCTGATGACCATCTACCGCCTCTTCTGGGAGGACTTCTCGGCGTGGTATCTCGAGTTGGTGAAGCCGGCTTACCAGCAGCCCATCGACCGTGCGACGCTCGACGCGACCATCGGTTTCTTCGACACGTTGCTGCGGTTGCTTCATCCGTTCATGCCGTTTATCACCGAGGAGTTGTGGCAGCACATCGGCGAGCGTGCCGATGGCGAGAGCATCATGACGGCTCGCATCCCCGCGGCCGGCGCGGCCGACGAGGCGCTGCTGGCGGCGATGGCTCAGGCCAAGGAGATTGTTGCCGGAGTGCGCAACGTGCGTAAGACCAAGAACCTGCCGCCTCGCCAGGCATTGACGCTGCAGGTGGTGGCCTCCCCCAACCCCCTCCTGAAGGAGGGGGCGATGAAGCCGGTGATTGTGAAGATGGCCGGATTGGAGGCTATCGAGGAGGTGACGGAGAAGGCCGGCGCGAGCGCGTCGTTCATGGTGGGCACGCTGGAACTGGCGGTGCCGCTGGGCGACAGCATCGATGTGGAGGCAGAGTTGAAGAAACTCGAGGCCGACCTGCAATATGCCCGCGGATTCCTTGCCACGGTGGAGAAGAAACTCGGCAACGAGCGTTTTGTGGCCAACGCCCCCGAGGCCGTGGTGGCGATGGAGCGCAAGAAGCAGGCCGACGCCCTGAGCAAAATCGCGACATTAGAGCAGGCAATCGCCGCATTGAAAGGCTAGTGCCTATTGCAATAGGTTGTATTACTCTCAACGCTCAGTTTGCCGAAAATGGAACCAACTGAATATAAATCAGAGTTTCAGGCCAACGATTTGGACACTCTTGTGAGAGTGATAAAAGGAGTTGGGAACGCATTGCGGCGAGACGCTCGTGTGGTTATCAATCGCAATGTTACAGCAAGAGCGTGGCTGACCGGTTATTATATTGTTGAGTATGAGCAATGTGGGGCAGATAGGGCGAAATATGGAACTCGTCTGTTGCATGATTTGTCAGAGCGTTTGGGAGGTAAAAGTTATAGTGTTACCAATTTGCGTAGTTACCGCCTTTTCTATACTTATTACCCCGAGCTGCAGCCTATAGTGACATCATATATCCTCAGCCGTTTCCAAAGTACTCATCAAGAAGACTTGCGGTTGTTGTTGCCTCCATCAATTCAGCAGTCGGTGACTGCTGAATTGATGGAGAGACAACAAATTCAGCAGTCGGTGACTGCTGAATCGCCTTTGAGCGCGGAGCCTAAGGACAAAATAATGTGTTCGTCCGATGGCTTTGCAATGTTGTTGCCAAAAGGCAATGTTGAGCCTATTCCCCAAAAATTCTTTGACTATTTATCGTTTACACATATTGTTCAATTACTTCATGTTGAAGATGAGGATCAACGTGCATTCTATGCGATAGAAGCGATGCGTGGCACATGGAGTGTCAGAGAATTGCAGCGCCAAATAGATACAAACTATTATATTCGCAGTGGATGGAGCCGGAACAAAGAGGCTCTTGCGATGAAAGTCAATAGAGATGCGGATAAAGCACTATTTGAGTGTGATCTTAAGTCTCCGTATTATTTTGAATTTCTTGGATTGTCATCTCGAGATGTGATTGAAGAGAAGGATCTGGAAGCGGCAATAGTTTCGCATCTCAGAAACTTTATTTTGGAGTTGGGAATGGGTTTTTGTTTAGAAGAAGAGCAAAAGCGCCTATTGATTGACGATCGGTATTATAAAGTTGATTTGGTGTTTTATCATCGCATATTGAAATGCCATTGCATTGTTGAACTTAAGGCCAAACGATTAGACTATGCCGATGTGGCTCAACTCAACATGTACATTGAGTATTATCGCAAGCATGTAATGCAGCCGGATGATAATCCACCGGTTGGACTTCTGCTTTGCACTGAATACGGCAGTGAGATGGTTGAATATCTCGCACCATTTGTGGATCCACAGATATTTGTAGCGCGATATGAGTTACAACTGCCAAGCAAGGAGAGAATAAAAGATTTCTTGATGCGTGAGAATCTTAGATAAAGTTGTTTTAATTTAGTTGAACTTATGATATTGAAAGAGAATGTGCCAGTGGCACTGTGTAGCGACCACGCGGGTTTCGCTACCAAGCAGGCGGTGAAGCGTTGGCTCGACGAGCACGGCATCGCCTATAAGGACTTTGGAACTTACAGCGAGGAGAGTTGCGACTATCCCGACTTTGCCCACCCGTGCGCGCTTGCCGTGGAGAGCGGCGAGTGCTATCCGGGCATCGCGATTTGCGGTAGCGGCGAGGGCATCAACATCACGCTGAACAAGCATCAGGGCATCCGCTCGGCGCTGTGCTGGATACCCGAGGTGGCCAAGTTGGCGCGCCAGCACAACGACGCCAACGTGCTGGCCATGCCGGGCCGGTTTGTGAGTGACGACGAGGCGCTGCGGATGGTGGAGGTGTTCCTGAACACCGACTTTGAAGGCGGCCGCCACCAGAAGCGCGTGGACAAGATCCCGGTGTAAGGCAGGGGCTCGCGTCTATTTTCGTCAATAACAACGTCTATTTTCGTCTATTTTTTATCTTGACGGGAATAGACGTTGTTATTGACGAAAATAGACGCGATAATTTTTGGTCAGTAACGGGAAAAATTGTAATTTTGTGGGTTGAACCTTTGTGTGTCAAAAACTAACAACAATATAAACTTAAAAACTACAAGAAGACTATGGCAAAACCTTATGTGATTGGTATCGACATGGGCGGCACGAATACCGCCTTTGGTATCGTGGACGCTCGTGGCAACGTGATTGCGAGTGACTCAATCAAGACCGCTAAGCACAACAACATCACCGACTACATCGACGAGTTGCATACCGAGATTATGCGCATCGTGGTGGCCAACGACGCCGAGGACAAGATTAACGGCATCGGCATCGGCGCCCCGAATGCCAACTACTACACCGGCACGATTGAGGACGGCGTGAACCTGCCGTGGCCCACCCCGATACCCCTGGCCGACCTGATCAGCGAGAAGTTTGGCATCCCGTGTGTGATCACCAACGACGCCAACGCCGCGGCCATCGGCGAGATGACCTACGGCGTGGCGCGCGGCATGAAGGACTTTATCATGATTACGCTTGGCACCGGAGTGGGCAGCGGCATCGTGATCAACGGCCAGATGGTGTACGGCCACGACGGCTTTGCCGGCG
>CAMHQD010000061.1 GCA_946187345.1 uncultured Porphyromonadaceae bacterium
TTGACCGTTGACCGTTGACCGTTGACCGTTGACCGTTGACCGTTGACCGTTGACCATGCGGCGCATCCTCGCGCCGGTCCCCGTTGCCCCCGCCGCGCCCGGCGGGGGCAACGGGTTTTTAGCATCTAAGAAATAGTCAAAGAATTAAACTATTTCGACAAAATTGTGTAATTTTGCCGAATAAAAAAGTTGAGATGACTGTAGAAGCATTAAAATCGATTATAGAAAAGCGGGAAGGGACTCAAGTGGAGTTCAAAAAGTCACAAAACGAGTTAGCCCGCTCCGTCTATGAATCTATCTGCGCCTTCCTTAATCGTAGGGGAGGCCACGTCGTGTTGGGCGTTGACAATAACGGGAAGATTGTCGGCGTCAATCCGGCTGTGATTCAGAAACAACTTGACCAGTTGGCAAAGGATATGAACAATCCTCAACTGTTCAAGCCCACTTATTACCTGGATTATGAGACCATAGACATTGACGGTAAAAAAGTCATCTATTTCTATGTGCCGGAGAGCAATCAAGCACACAGTTATAAAGGAACATTCTATGACCGCAATCAAGATGGAGACTTTGAACTTCGCAGCACGGAACAAATCGCGAATTTATTCATCCGCAAGAGCAGGATAAAAACAGAAGACAAAGTCATACCGGGACTTGGTTTGAAAGACCTTGATCAAGACACATTCAACCAGTTGAGACGCGGCTTGCGCATTGAGAACCCGCAGCACCCGTGGCTAGCGCAGTCAAATGAAGAAATTCTTCATTCAGCCGAACTTATAGTCGTTGACCCTGAGACCGGCAAAGAAGGACTCTCAATAGCGTCAATACTCTTATTTGGCAGTGACCACGCAATCAACATTGCTTTGCCGGCCTACAGAATCGATCTGCTTTGCCGCGTTAATAATATTGAACTATATGATGACAGAGAGTTGTTGAGTTGCAACTTGCTGAAAGCATATCCAATCATGATGGCTTTCATTAAAAAACATCTGCCGGAACAGCCATACATTGAGGGCATACAACGCTTCAGCCTTCGCGACACCATTTTGCGCGAAGTGGTGCTCAATATGATTATTCATCGGGAATATAGCAGCGCTTATCCCACAACTCTCACTATTTATCGTGACAGTATCGTATCCGAAAATTGGAATCTACCTTACGTGTATGGCCATATCAACCTCCAAACTATGCGCCCGCATCGCAAGAATCCAAAGTTAGCCAAGGTATTCTCACAGATTGGTATCGTTGAAGAACTTGGCAGCGGATTGAGAAAAATTTTCAAATATACTCCCCTCTATGCCAACGGTAAAAGCCCTGTCATCGATGAACAGGACATCTACCGCATCGAAATACCTTATACACCGACTATACAGCCCTCTGAAACCGAAAACGGGCAGAAAAGTTCACAGAAAAGTTCACAGAAAACTACCCAGAAAACTACCCAGAAAACTACCCAGAAAATACTTAATCTGATTAGAATAAACCCATATATCTCACGAGAGGAACTTGCAGAAAAATGCGAAATCACACCAGATGGAGTCAAGTATAACATCCGCAAACTCAGGAATCAAGGGCTCATTCGACGCATAGGACCTGACAAGGGGGGGCATTGGGAAATTATCGAATAGAACCAAAAACTGACAATTAACCAAAAACCGAATATGTTCAAGACTATCGCCCGGCAAATCGGGCAATACTGGCGCGCGACACTGATCTGCCCGCTGATGGTGATGCTCGAGGCCGTCATCGACGTGCTCATCCCCTACGTCACCGCCTCGCTCATCGACAAGGGCATCAACGCCGGCGACATGCCCGCCGCCTACCGCTATGGCGCCGTCATGCTCTGTATGGCCGTGGTGAGCCTCACGCTGGGCATCATCGCCGGACGCCTCTCGGCATACGCCGGAACAGGCTTCGCCGCCAACCTGCGCAGCGCCATGTTCGCCAACGTGCAGCGCTTCGCCTTCGGCGACATCGACAAGTACTCCACCGCCGGACTGGTCACACGCATGACCACCGACGTGACTAACCTCCAGAACGCCTTCCAGATGCTGTTGCGAGGCACCGTGCGCGCTCCGTTCACTCTGCTGTCGAGCATCGTGATGTGCTTCGTCATCAGCCCGGATTTGAGCCTCGTTTTCGTCACCGCCACGGTCATCCTCGCCGTCTTTCTCTATTTTATCATCACCCGCGTGGGCCGGTTGTTCACCGGAGTGTTCAAGCAGTATGACCGCGTGAACACCGTCGTGAAGGAGAACGTCACGGGAGTGAGGGAGGTCAAAGCCTTCACGCGCGAGGACCACGAGCGCGACAAGTTCAACGACGCCGCCGGCGGCCTCCACGACCTCTACGTCAAGGCCGAGGCGCTCATGGCCGGCACCCACCCCGTGATGAACATGGTCGTGTACGGCTGCATCATCGCCATCTCGTGGTGGGGAGCGCACTTTGTGGTCGCCGGCACGCTCACCACCGGCCAACTCACCTCGCTGTTCACTTACGTCATGAGCATCCTCATGTCGCTGATGATGGTGAGCATGGTCTTTGTGCAACTCACCCAGAGCGCCGCCAGCGCCGAGCGCGTCGCGCAGGTCATCAACGAGGTGCCGGACATTCTCAACCCCACCCGTGCCGACGCCGTCATCCCCGACGGCAGCATCGACTTTGACCGCGTCAGTTTCGCCTACAAGGGCGGCAGCGGCGAGTATGCCCTCCACGACATCGACCTGCACATCGCCGCCGGCCAGACCGTCGGCCTCATCGGCGGCACCGGCAGCGGCAAGAGTTCGCTCATCAACCTCATCAGCCGCCTGTACGACGTCACGCGCGGTGCCGTCAGGGTGGGCGGCAAGGACGTGCGCACCCTCGACCTGACGGCCCTGCGCGACGCCGTGGCCGTCGTGCTGCAGCAAAACACGCTCTTCACCGGCACCGTGCTCGACAACCTGCGCTGGGGCGACGAGCACGCCACACTCGACCAATGCCGCGAGGCCTGCCGCCTGGCGTGCGCCGATGAGTTCATCAAGCAGATGCCCGACGGCTACGACAGCCCGCTCGAGCAGGGCGGCGCCAACCTGAGCGGCGGACAGCGGCAGCGCCTGTGCATCGCCCGCGCCCTGCTCAAGAAGCCCCGCGTGCTCATCCTCGACGACAGCACCAGCGCCCTCGACAACGACACCGACGCGCGGGTGCGGCGCAACCTGGCCACCGCCATGCCCGGCGTGACAAAAGTCATCATCTCGCAGCGCGTCTCCTCCCTGCGCGACTGCGACAGCATCATCGTGCTCGACAACGGACGCCTCGCGGGCTTCGGCACACACGAGAGCCTGCTGGACACCTGCGACGTCTACCGCGACATCAACGACCTCCAGGGCAACCCCGCGGGTGCTCCCCCCACCCCCTCCTGAAGGAGAGGGTGCCGCGGTAGCGGCACCTCCCGTCCGGTGTGCGGCCACCTCGTGGCCGCTTCCAAAAGCACTCCCATCTCTCCCATTTCTCATATAACTCCCATCTCTCTTATGAAACCGATTTTCGCTCCAAAGACAACCGCAAGCCCTCCTCTTTCAGAAGGGGCGGGGGGAAGCCAAAGCCGCGCGCCCCTGTGGCGCCTGTTGCGCGTCATCTGGAGCAACTACCGCTTCTCGCTGATGACCGTGGCCGCCTGCATCGTCGTCACCAGCCTCACCACGCTGGCCTCGACACTGTTCACGCGCTCGCTCATCGACGACTATATCGCGCCGCTCACCGCCGCCACCACCCCCGACTACTCGCCGCTGGCCCACACGCTCGGCCTGCTGGCAGCCGTGCTGCTGATAGGCGTCGTCTGCTCATACGCCCACAGTCGGCTGATGATCAACGTCTCGCAGGGCACGATGCTCAGGCTGCGCACCTCACTGTTTGACCATATGCAACAACTGCCGGTGAGTTACTTCGACAGCAACGCCCACGGCAAGGTCATGTCCACCTACACCAACGACATCGACTCCCTGCGCCAGATGATCGGCTCGAGCCTGCCGCAAACCCTCAACTCGCTCATCACCATCACCGCCACCCTCGTCAGCATGCTCGCCCTGAGCCTGCCGCTGACGGTCGTCTCGGTGGTCATGGCTCTGGTCATGGCGTGGACCACAACGACCCTGGGCAAGCGCAGCCGCGCCCACTTCAAGACTCAACAGGAGAAACTGGCCGAGGTGAACGGCTTTATCGAGGAAATCATCGGCGGACAGCGTGTGGTCAAAGTCTTCAACCACGAGCGGCAGGCCGCCGAGCAGTTTGAGCGCCTCAACGAGCAACTGCGCGCCAGCACCTACGACGCCAACCGCATCGCCAACATCGTCATGCCCGTCAACGGCAACCTGGGCCACCTCACCTACGTGCTCATCGCCGTCATGGGCGCATGGCTCATCCTCGACGGCCACATCGACCTCTCGCTGGGCACCCTCGTGGCCTTCCTCACCCTCAACAAGAGTTTCGCGCGGCCCATCGCCAACGTCAGCCAGCAAATCAACAGCGTGCTCAACGCCAGCGTGGGCGCCGAGCGCGTCTTCAGCCTGATGGACGAGCCGGCCGAGGTGGACGACGGCGACGTCACCCTGGTGAACGCCGTCGAGACCGCCGACGGCTTCCTCATGCCCACGCCCCTGCCCACCGGCCTCTGGGCGTGGCAGGTGCCCGCCGAGGGCAAGGACGGCAAGCCACGCTTTGTCAAGGTGGACGGCGGCGTGGAACTGCGCGACGTCGACTTCGGCTACGTGCCCGGCAAGACCGTGCTACACGACATCGACATCAACGCCATGCCCGACTGGAAAATCGCCTTTGTGGGAGGCACAGGCGCCGGCAAGACGACGGTCACCAACCTGATCAACCGCTTCTACGAAATCCAGCACGGCTCCATCACCATCGACGGCATACCCGTCAGCCGCATCCGGAAACACTCGCTGCGCCGCGCCCTGGGCATGGTGCTGCAACAGACCCACCTGTTCACCGGCTCGGTGCTCGACAACATCCGCTACGGACGCCTCGACGCCACCGACCAGGACTGCATCGAGGCCGCCAAACTCGTGGGCGCCGACGGCTTTATCCGACGACTGAGCGACGGCTACCACACCGTGCTCACCGACGACGGCGGCAACCTCAGCCACGGCGAGCGGCAACTGCTGGCCATCGCGCGCGCCGCCGTCGCCGACCCGCCCGTGCTCATCCTCGACGAGGCCACAAGCAGCATCGACACCCGCACCGAGCGCTTCGTCCAGCGTGGCATGGACACCCTGATGAAGGGACGCACCACCTTTGTCATCGCCCACCGCCTGAGCACAGTGCGCGGCGCCGACTGCATCATCGTGCTCGACCACGGCCGCATCGCCGAGCAGGGCACCCACACCGAACTGCTCGCACGCCGCGGCCTCTACTACAACCTGGCCTCCCCCCACCCCCTCCTGAAGGAGGGGGAGCCGCAATAGCGGCACCTCCCGTCCGGTGAGCGGCCACACCGTGGCCGCACCGCCACTATCTCTCCCATAACTCCCATTTCTCCTATGAAACAGAATTCCACTCCCGGAACAACCGCAAGCCCCCCTCCTTCAGGAGGGGCGGGGGGGAGGACGCCATATCTCAACCTCTTTCTCACGTTCGCCAAAATCGGCGCCTTCACCTTTGGCGGCGGCTGGGCGATGCTCTCGCTCATTGAGCGCGAAGTCGTCGACCGCCACGGCTGGCTCGACCGCGAGCAGTTTCTCGACCTGCTCGCCGTGGCGCAGTCCATGCCGGGCATCCTCGCCGTGAACATCAGCACCGTTATCGGCGACCGCCTCAGGGGCCTGCCGGGCAGCATCGTCGCCGCCCTGGGCACCATCCTGCCATCATTCCTCATCATCCTGGCCATCGCCATCTTCCTCACGCCGGACGTCTTCAAGAGCAATCCCACGGTGGTGAGCATCTTCCGCGGCATACGGCCCGCCGTGGTCGCCTTGATTATCGCGCCCGTCATCTCCACCGCCCGCACAGCCGGCATCACATGGCGCACCGTGTGCATCCCCGCCGCCGTCGCACTGCTCATCTACAGCGGCTGGCCCGTGGTGAGCAACCCCATCATCTACATCGTGCTCGGCGCCCTCTTCGGCTGGCATATAAATTCCAAGACCCTTAATAAATCTTAGAATTCTTAGAATTCTTAGAACTCTTAGAACTCTAATAAGTAATCTCCCCGAGCGCGTCAGCGCGAGGCTCAACCCCTCAACCCTCAACCCCTCAACCCCTCAACGACAATGTATCTCCGTCTCATTTGGGCATATCTGAAAATCGGCCTTTTCGGCTTTGGCGGCGGCTACGCCATGCTGTCGCTCATCCAGAGCGAAGTGGTCTCCACCGGCTGGATTACCTCACAGATGTTCACCGACATCGTCGCCATCTCGCAGATGACACCCGGCCCCATCGGCATCAACAGCGCCACCTACATCGGCTATGTGGTCACCGGCAGCGTGTGGGGCTCCATCGCCGCCACGCTCGCCGTGGTGCTGCCGCCGTTTGTGCTCGTGCTGCTGGCCAGCCACTACATCACTCGCCACAGCGACAGCGCCGCCATCCAGGGCGCCCTGCACGGCCTGCGACCCGTCGTGGTGGGCCTCATCGCCAGCGCCGCCCTGCTGCTGATGAACAGCGAGAACTTCGGCACCGAGGCCTCCGAGCGATGCCTCACCATCGCCATATGTGTCGCGGCCTTCTGCCTCGTCCACTTCGCCAAGTGGCACCCCATCCTCGTCATCATCCTCGCCGGCGCCGCCGGCCTCCTCCTCTTCTAACAACTCGTGTATATGACTTACGGACAAGCGATTGAGTTTCTTTATGGGCAGCGGCCGGCCTACGAGCGGCAAGGCGACAGCGGCTACAAGCCCGGCCTGCAGACCAGCCTGGCCCTGGACGAGGCCTGCGGCAACCCCTCTCGCCGCTACCCCACCATCCACATCGCCGGCACCAACGGCAAGGGCAGCACCGCCAGCATGATCGCCGCCGCACTCACCGCCGCCGGACTGCGCACCGGCCTCTACACCTCGCCACACTACATCGACTTCCGCGAACGCATCCGCGTCGACGGCGAGATGATCACGCGGCGAGGCGTGTCGGCCTTCGTCGAGCGCGCGGGCCGCATGCGGCTGCCGGCCGAGCCGTCGTTCTTTGAACTCACCACGGCGATGGCCTTCGACTGGTTCGCCCGCCGGCAGGTCGACGTGGCCGTCATTGAGGTGGGACTGGGCGGACGCCTCGACAGCACCAACATCATCACACCCGCGGTGAGCGTCATCACGAGCATCGCCCTCGACCACACCTCGCTGCTGGGCGACACCATCGAGCAGATCGCCACCGAGAAGGGCGGCATCATCAAACCCGGCGTGCCCGTGGTGGTCGGCCCCGGCGTGCCGCCGGCGGCCCTCGCCGTGCTCGAGCGCATCGCCGCCGAGCGCCACGCCCCGCTCACCGTCGCGGACGCGTCTCTATTAAATGAGTGGTGTGCAAAGCGGCCAAGCCGCTTTGTCTGCGACCTGCCCGGCGACTACCAGCGGCTCAACCTCGCCACGGCGCTCGCCGCGCTCAACGTCCTCACGCGAATGGGCAGAATAAATTCTGCCCCTACATGCCGCGCCTTTCAACGGTTAACGGTCAACGGTCAACTTTTATACGGCTTGAGCCACGTCGCCGCGCTGACGGGCCTGCGCGGCCGCTGGCAGCACATCGCCCTGTCGCCGTCGCTGACGCTCGTGCTCGACGCCGCCCACAACCCCGCCGCCTTCACCATCGCCATGCGCCAACTGCTGGACGAGGCCGCCGGCCGCCCGCTGTGCCTCGTGTTGGGCATGATGGCCGACAAGGATGTCGACACCATGCTGCGCCTGCTGCCGGCCTCGCGGCCCGACACCACCTTTATCTTCACCAACGCCGACACGCCGCGCGCCATGCCAGCCGTTGAACTGCGGCGACACGCCGCCGCACTGGGCATCGACGGCCTCGCCGTCCCCACGGTGGCCGACGCCCTCGCCGACGCGCGCCGACGCTGCCCCGCCGGCATCATCTACGCCGGCGGCTCGATGTACGTCGAGGCCGAGGCCCTGCGCCTCCTCTGCCCGTCCCCCTCCTGAAGGCGACCGGCCATACCCACGCGCCGGACCGAAAAAAAAGATAATCACCGCCTCAAGCGGTGATTATCTTTTAGATGCTTCTCCACCTTCCTCAGGAAGGCCTCAATCTTTCCTCTCCTGGGCGTCAATCACGCGGCACGCGCCGCGGTAACGCCTCACGTAGTAACTCTCGTCGCTGCGGCTCTCGGTGATGCCGCGGCTGCACGAGGCGTGGATGAAGTGGAACGTGCTGTCGTCGTTGACGCGCGTGACGATGCCCACATGGCCGATGCCGGGGCCGATGGCGCGGCCGGTGAAGAACACGAGGTCACCCGGCTTGAGGTCCTTGCGGTCCACGCGCTCGCCGTCGTGAATCTGGCCGCGGCTGGTGCGCGTCAAGTCGTAGCCGAAGCGCTTGAACACGTAACTCGTGAAGCCCGAGCAGTCAAAGCCGCGGGGCGACATCTGCCCGTAACGGTAAGGCACGCCGCGGAATGTGAACGCGTAGTCCAGCAACTCGTCGACAACGGTGCGCTTCTTGGTCTTGCTGGCCTCAATCTGCTCGGCGATGGTGCCGCGACGCGGCAGGTCCTGGGCGTTAGCCTCGATGTTAATACCGGCGACCATCATCACGATGGCCACAATCACTGTAAGGAAAATATTGGATTTGCTGATTGTCATTACTTATTTATTATATGAGTATCTATGTGGCAATAATAAGCCACCGGTTGAATTGCGGCACAAAATTACTATTTTATAAAATTGTGGGCAAACACGCTAAACACTTATAAACATTTACGATTGTAAACTCGGCGGCCGCCCGCTCGCCACTATCCGCCACCCTGCGGCAGTCTGCGGCGACAAACTGTCACAAAATCGTCACATTTCAAAAAACGCAAAAAGTAACATATTTTAACCATATTTCACACACCTAAACACTCCAAACCCGACAACTTTCGCCGCCAAAAACAGTCAACCTATGATAAAAAAACGACCGCGAATGAAAAAAAATTTTCCCACTTGAATAATTTATTGTACCTTTGCAGGCTGAAAATTATGCAGTAACGATAACAAAACAAAAAACAATCAAATAACTCTATCAACAACAAATGCAAACAAAAGGTTTTATTAGAGTGATAACCTGCTTGTTGGTGTTGATTTGCGCCTTCTACCTGTCGTTCACTTTCGTGAGCAACAAGTATCAGAACGACGCCGAGCGCGCCGCTCTCAAGAAGGCCGGCCTCACCGCCCCCGACACGGCGAACGAGACCTACCGCAACGCCCTCAACAGTTATCTGGACTCACTCGCCAACGAGAAGGTGTATCTTGGTTACTACACTTTCCAGCAGGTGCGAGAGAAGGAATTGGGCCTCGGCCTTGACCTCAAGGGAGGTATGAACGTGACGCTGCAAATCTCGGTCCCCGACATCCTGCGCGCCCTGGCCGACAACAACCCCGACCCCAAGTTCAACGAGGCAATCGACAACGTGCAGAAGAACCGCACCGCCCAGGATGACTATGTGGCCTCGTTCTGCGCCGAGTACAAGCGTCTGGCCCCCGAGGGCAACCTCGCCCAGATCTTCCGCAAGGTCGAGAAGGTGCGCGAGAAGCCCGACGCCACCGCCTCGCAGGTGGAGCAAATCCTCAAGGATGAGGTAGAGTCGATGGTTGACAATTCCTATAAGGTGTTGCGCAACCGTATCGACCGCTTCGGCGTTGTCGCCCCCAATATCCAGAAACTCCAGAGCACAGGCCGCATCCTGCTCGAGTTGCCGGGCATCAAGGAGCCGGAGCGCGTGCGCAAACTGCTCCAGGGTGCCGCCAACCTTGAGTTCTATAAAACCTATAACTTTGGCGAGATCCGCACCGCGCTGCTCACCTTGAGCCAGCGTGCCGCCGACGGCAGCCTCGAGGCTCCCAAGGCCGCGGCGCCCAGCGACAGCGCCACCGTCAAAGCGGAGAGCGCACCGTCGCCCAGCGACAGCGCCGCCGTTGCCGCCGCCGACAGCGCAGCCGTGGCAAAGCCCGCCGCGCAGCAGGTCAATCTCGCCCAGATGCTCAACCTCGGCGCCATCAACGAGGCTATGGCAGTGGCCGGAATCGTCAACGTGGCCGACACCGCCCGCGTCAACGCCATCGTCAACAGCCCGCTGGCCAAGACCATTCTGCCCAACGACCTCAAACTCGCTTGGGAAGTCAAGGCCATGGACGAGCGCGGACAGAACTTCTACCTCGTCGCCCTCAAGACCGTCGACGGCAAGCCCGCCCTCAACGGTGACGTCGTCGTCGAGGCAAGCAGCGAGTTCGACAACATGCAGGGACAGGTCGTCTCCATGCGCATGAACGATGAGGGAGCCCGCCAGTGGTCAATCCTCACCGGACAAGAGCGCGGACGCGCCGTGGCCATCGTGCTCGACAACCAGGTCTACTCCTTCCCGCGCGTCAACCAGCAGATTGACGGCGGACGCTCGCAAATCAGCGGCAACTTCACCGTCGAGGAGGCCAACGACCTCGCCAACGTGCTCCAGAGCGGCAAGATGGTCGCCCGCGTGGCCGTCGCCAGCGAGAGCGTCATCGGCCCGAGCCTCGGACAGGAGTCCATCAACAAGGGTGTCACCTCGTTCATCGTGGCTCTGGTGCTGTTGATGCTCTTCATGTTCTGCGCCTACGGATGGCAGGGCGGCGTCATCGCCAACCTCGGCCTAATCCTCAACCTGTTCTTCACCATGGGTATCCTCGCCTCGTTCCAGACCGTGCTCACCCTGCCGGGCATCGCCGGTATCGTGCTCGCCCTGGGTATGGCCGTGGACGCCAACGTGCTTATCTTTGAGCGCATCAAGGAGGAGTTGCGCAACGGCAAGACCCTGAAGAACGCCGTGGCCGATGGTTACTCCAACGCCTTCTCGGCAATCTTCGACTCCAACCTGACGTCGATTATCACCGGCATCATCCTCATCATCCTCGGCTCCGGCCCGATCCGCGGCTTCGCCGTCACTCTGGTGGTGGGTATCTGCTGCTCGTTCTTCACCGCCGTGTTCGCCACCCGCTTGGTGATGGAGTTCTTCGTCAGAAAGGGCACCTTCAAGCACATGACCCTCACCACCCCCATGACCCGCAACCTGATGCAGAACGTCAAGTTCGACTTCATGGGCAAGGCCAAGACCACATGGACCGTCATCGCCTGCATCGTGCTCGTCGTGGCCGGTCTGTTCGCGTGGCGCGGCATCAACAAGGGCATCGACTTCTCCGGCGGCCGCAACTATGTCGTCCAGTTTGACCACGATGTCGTGCCCGAGACGCTCGAGAGCCAACTGCAGCCGCTCTTTGACGGCGCCAACGTGAGCGTCATCTCAATCGACAACGACCAGAAGGTGCGCATCTCGACCAACTACAAGATCGACAGCGACACCGAGGGCATCGACGAGGAAATCATGGAGAAACTCTACAAGGGCCTCCAGAGCGAACTCGGCGGCATGTCGGCCACCGACTTCAGCGTCAGCAACGAGAGCATCGGCGTGGTCAGCAGCGAGGTCGTCGGCCCGAGCATCGCAAGCGACATGGCCCGCGAGGCCGCGTGGGCAGTCCTCTTCTCGCTCATCGCCATGGCCCTCTACATCCTGCTGCGTTTCCGCAACATCGCCTTCTCACTCGGCGCTCTCGCCGCGGTGTCCTTCACGGCGTTCACCGTCATCGGCTTCTACACCCTGCACGGCATGCTGCCGTTCTCGATGGAGATCGACCAGACATTCATCGCCGCTATCCTGACCGTTATCGGTTACCAGGTGAACGACACCGTGGTCGTCTTCGACCGCGTGCGTGAGTTCCGCGGACTCTTCCCCAAGCAAGACCTGAACCTGACGTTCAACAACGCGTTGTGCTCCACGCTGAGCCGTACCGTGATGACGTCGGTCACCACGCTGCTCGTGTTGCTCGTCATCTTCTTCCTCGGCGGTGAGAGCATCCGCAGTTTCATCTTCGCGATGATCCTCGGTGTGATTATCGGCACCTTCGCCTCACTCTTCGTCGCCTCGCCCGTGGCTTACGCCGTGAGCCGCCGCCAGGCCAAGAAGCAGGCCGCTGTCGAGAAGTAACAACAGGCACAATCAAATATCAGTCCGGCGCCGCCCGTCATGGGCACGGCGCCGGACTTTTTTTCGCGCCGGGCGGAAAACCCGATTAATTATTATTAAAGAAAAAAATCTTTAATCGGCTATTGCGTTATCGGGAAATAATCACTACCTTTGCAACGGATAACAAGGCGACCACCGTTGCCGCCCGCGCCAATATACACAAAAACAACGTTAAACAATTAAATATCAATAACTAAACAATGGCAAGATTCGATAAGAAAGTCTTAGAGAAGTACGGCATCACCGGCGTGACCGAGGTGCTTTACAACCCCACCTACGAGGTGCTGTTCAACGAGGAAATGAAGGAAGGCCTCACCGGCTTTGACCGCGGCGTGGAGACTGAACTCGGCGCAATCAACGTCATGACCGGCGAGTACACCGGACGCTCACCCAAGGACAAGTTCATCGTCGACGACGCCACCAGCCACGACACCGTGTGGTGGACCAGCGAGAACTATCCCAACGACAACAAGCGCGCCAGCCAGGAGACCTGGAACGCCGTGCTCGACCTTGCCAAGAAGGAACTCTGCGGCAAGAAACTCTACGTGGTCGACGGCTTCTGCGGCGCCAACAAGGACACCCGCATGAAGGTCCGCTTCATCATGGAAGTCGCATGGCAAGCCCACTTCGTCACCAACATGTTCATCCGCCCCCAGAACGAGGAGGAGTTTGACCAGGAGCCCGACTTCATCGTCTACAACGCCAGCAAGGCCAAGGTCGAGAACTACAAGGAACTCGGCCTCCACAGCGAGACCGCCGTCGTGTTCAACGTCACCAGCCGCGAGCAGGTCATCCTCAACACATGGTACGGCGGCGAGATGAAGAAGGGTATGTTCTCCATGATGAACTACTACCTCCCCCTCAAGGGCATCGCCGCGATGCACTGCAGCGCCAACACCGACCTCAACGGCGAGAACACCGCCATCTTCTTCGGACTGAGCGGCACCGGCAAGACCACCCTCTCCACCGACCCCAAGCGCCTGCTCATCGGCGACGACGAGCACGGATGGGACGACAACGGCGTGTTCAACTTCGAGGGCGGCTGCTACGCCAAGGTCATCAACCTTGACGCCGAGGCCGAGCCCGACATCTACGGCGCCATCCACCGCGACGCCCTGCTCGAGAACGTCACCGTCGACGAGGCCACCGGCAAGATCGACTTCGCCGACAAGTCCGTCACCGAGAACACCCGCGTCAGTTACCCGATCTACCACATCAAGAAGATCGTGCGGCCCATCAGCCACGGCCCCGCCGCCAAGCAGGTCATCTTCCTCAGCGCCGACGCCTTCGGCGTGCTGCCCCCCGTGTCAATCCTTGACAAGGAGCAGACAAAGTACTACTTCCTGAGCGGCTTCACCGCCAAACTCGCCGGCACCGAGCGCGGCATCACCGAGCCCACGCCCACCTTCAGCGCGTGCTTCGGCCAGGCCTTCCTCGAGTTGCACCCCACCAAGTACGCCGAGGAACTCGTCAAGCGCATGGAGCAGAGCGGCGCAAAGGCCTATCTGGTCAACACCGGCTGGAACGGCACCGGCAAGCGCATCTCCATCCGCGACACCCGTGGCATCATCGACGCCATCCTCGACCACAGCATCGACCAGGCGCCCACCAAGGTCATCCCCTACTTCAACTTCACCGTGCCCACCCAGTTGAAGGGCGTCGACACCGGCATCCTTGACCCGCGCGACACCTACGCCGACCCGAAGACCTGGGAGGAGAAGGCCAAGGACCTCGCCTCACGCTTCATCAAGAACTTCCACAAGTACGAGGACAACGCCGCCGGCAAGGCTCTCGTGGCCGCCGGTCCCCAACTCTGATTTAGCACGTAGCACGTAGCATGTAGCACGTAGCATGTAGCACGTAGCATCGAGTGCCGGAAGTCCGTGTGGACTTTCGGCACTCGTTAATTTAACGCAAGCCCCGACAGGGGCGACAGCCCCGAGGCAACGCAGCCCCGTCAGGGGCGACAGCCCCGAGGCAACGCAGCCCCGTCAGGGGCGACAGCCCCGAGGCAACGCAGCCCCGTCAGGGGCGACAGTCCATAGGCGGGGGCGTAAGCCCCCGTGTCAACGACATGATTTTTCCCTCAATCTAAGCCCCGTAGGGGCGACAGAAATACCGACGACGGTCTGTCGCCCCTACGGGGCTGTATTTGTGTGGGGCGCGCGCGATGGTTACGGGGGCTAACGCCCCCGCCTACGGGCTGCCGCCCCTAACGGGGCTCACGCTTCGCCCTCCACGCGCGGCGCGGGCAGAATAAATTCTGCCCATACAGGTTGGCGGGGCCACCGACAATTATAGTCAACAAATTAAAAAGATTTTGAAGGATTTCCCGCGCGGAAGCGCGGCCAATAAGAGGTCGCAAGGGGCGGCGTCGCCAAACCCGCGGAGCGGGTGACAGTCCATAGGCGGG
>CAMHQD010000062.1 GCA_946187345.1 uncultured Porphyromonadaceae bacterium
GAGCACCACGATGTCGGCCTTGGCCTCCATAGCGGCCTCAACACCCTCGGCAACGGTCTTGAAACCGTTGTTGTCGATGAGTTTGTAGCCGGCGCAGGCAAAGAAGTTGTCGGCAAACTGGGCGCGTGCCAAACGCATGGCGAGGTTGCCGATGGTGAGCATAAACACAACGGGAGTGTTGGCGGCGTGCTCGGTGGCCAGGCGGATGTCCTCAAACTGGCTTGCCAGGCGCTTGCTGTTCAACGCGGGGGCGGCACCCTCGGCTGCCTCATGGCAGCAGCAACAGCACTTGGGGGCGGCGTCGGCCTTGTCGGCGGCGAGTTCGGTAAAGTTGGGGAACTGGTTGGTGCCGAGTAATTGCTCGCGGCGTTGGGCCACTTTCTTCATGCGTGCCTCGGCGGTGGCGTTGACGGCGGCTGTGATGTTGCCGGCATTGAGTTCGGCTTCCCAGCCTCCTTTGCCCTCGATGTCGAGGAAGAGTTTCCATGCCTGCTCGGCGAGCGAGGCGGTGAGGGTCTCCACATAGTATGAGCCGCCGGCGGGGTCAACGACCTTGTCGAGGTGACTCTCTTCCTTGAGGAGAATTTGCTGGTTGCGCGCGATGCGCTCGCTGAAGTCGTCGCTCTCCTTGTAAGGAGCGTCAAACGGCGTGACAACGATTGAGTCGACACCTGCCAGAGCGGCGCTCATGGCCTCGGTCTGGGTGCGCAGCAGGTTCACATAACTGTCATAGACGGTCATGTTGAAACGGGTCGTCTCGGCGTTGACGGTCATCTTGCACGCGCAATCACACTCCGGCTTGTACTGCTTGACGATGGTCGCCCAAATGTAGCGTGCGGCGCGGAACTTGGCCAACTCCATGAAATAGATGGTGCTGATTCCCATATTGAACTTGATGCGGTGAGCGACCTCGTCGGCACTGAAACCGGCATCGGTGAGTTTGGCCATCCACTCGTTGCCCCAAGCCAATGCGTAGCCCAACTCCTGGTAGATGTATGCTCCGGCGTTGGCGAGCATGACGCTATCCACGCTGAGCACCTTGAGTCCCTTGACAGGCTCGGCTGCGCGCAGCAATTCGGCGCCTATTGCGACAATGTCACCGGGGAACGGCTCGCCGTGCTTGAAGTAGCGGCGGAAGGGGTCAAAAGCAATCGAGCCCTTGAACGAGTCAGCCGCACCGGCCTTCACCACGAGTTCCACGAGAGCCTTGGCGGTCTCAACGGCCACCTTGGGGCAGCAGGCGATGTTGACCTCCACCTTGTTCAGGTCGATGCCCTGCAGCAGTTTGGCGAGGTCGGCGCTCTGGCCGTGCTTGAGTTTAAAGCCGAGCGAGTTCACTCCCTTGCCAAGCACTTCAATTGCTTTGGCGTTGGCTGTTGCCTCGTCATCAACCTTGATGTCTTGCCGCACACGCCAATCGTTAGCGGTGGCGTTGGTGCCGCGCAGGAATGGGAATTGACCGGGCAGCGAACCGGTGGCCGGCATGTCCTGAATGTCGACACGGCGATACAACGGTTGGACGTTGAAGCCCTCATTAGTCCGCCACACCATCTTCTTGTCGAAGTCGGCTCCTTTCAGGTCAACCTCGGCTTTGGCGCGCCACTCCTCGGGCGAGACGGGCGGGAACATGTCGAACAATCTCTGTCGTTCTTCTGTCATAATTGTTTAACGAATTGATATTTTTGAACTTGTTGTTTGTAGATTTGTCATATTAAAGAGATGTTTCTCTTTCAACTTGCAAAGTTACAAATTATTACCGACATAATATACATTTCCTGTCATAAAAATGGTTAACTGATAATCATTGTCGCGATTTGGTGAAATACGGCGCTCGCTACCCAGGCCAACGCTGTAGTGTATGCGGCAACGCCGATGGCCCAACGCCATGAGTTCAATTCATTTTTTATGGCTACAATAGTCGCTATGCAAGGGAAGTATAGCAGCACGAACAGCAGGTAGGCGTATGCGGTGACTGGTGTGATGCCATCGGCGCTCATGGCTGCGCGCAGTGAGGTGTACTTCTGCTCGATGACGGTTTCTTCGCCGTAGATGCCTTCGTCCTCAAACGAGTCATCGTCGGCATAGATTACGCCTAACGTGGAGGCTACAATCTCTTTCGCTCCCGTGCCGGCAATAAGGCTGACGTCAAGTTTCCAGTTGAAGCCTTGCGGTTCAAAGATGGGTTCGATTGTTTTGCCCATCATGCCCATGTAACTCTGCTCAACCTGCTCTCGTTTGTCGAGCGAGGGGGTGTGGGGGAAGTAGGTGAGTGCCCACACGATGATGCTTGCCACCAGAATTATGCCGCCCATCTTCTTCAGATACTCTTTGCCTTTCTCCCACGTGTGGCGCAGTGTCGCTTTCAACGTCGGCAACCTGTATGGAGGCAACTCCATCACAAATGGCGTGTCCTCTCCCTTGGCAATGAATGTGCTGTAGACCTTGCTTACAATTCCGGCGGTAATAATGCCAACAATGTATAGCGAGATCATCACCGTCGCGCGATGCTCAGGAGGGAAGAACACGCCGGTGAGCATCAGGTAGATGGGCAGGCGCGCGCTGCAACTCATGAAGGGTAATATCATCATCGTGATTAAGCGACTGCGGCGGCTCTCGATGGTGCGTGTGGCCATCACTGCCGGCACATTGCAGCCGAAGCCCATCACCAATGGAATGAATGATTTGCCGTGCAGGCCGATGCGGTGCATCACCTTATCCATAATGAAAGCCGCGCGCGCCATATAGCCGCTATCTTCCATGAACGAGATGAACGCGTATAGGATGAGTATCTGAGGCAGAAACACAATCACTGAGCCTACGCCACCTATCACGCCGTCGGTCAACAGTGCCCTGAGTGGGCCCTCGCTCATGCTGTCTCCCACCCAGCCGCCGAGCCAGGCCACACCATCCTCTATCCATCCCATGGGCACCTCGCCCACGGTGAATGTGACATAGAACATCACATACATCACGAGGAAGAATAGTGGGAAACCGATGTAACGGTTCGAGAGAGCGTAGTCGATCGCGTGGCTTGTGCGGTAATTGTCGCGCGCGTTGCCCATCGCGTAGCCGGCCTCCTCAAGCGCGCCGCGTATGAAACCATACTTGGCGTCCATGATTGCCGTTTCGCAGTCCTGCTCAGTGTCTTCCTCAATGCCTGCGCGAGCTTCTTTGATGCAGTCTGCCACCGTTGAAGCGTTATTCAACGAGGCGGCAATCTTGGCTGCTTCCGGATCATTCTCCAGCAACTTGATGGCAAGGTAACGCGTGCTGTAGCGGCTGCGCACCTCTCTATCACCGGACTGAATGGCGTTTTTCACCAAGTCGATGCCGCGCTCGATGTGAACGCCGTGGTTCACATGGATGTGACGGTAGAAGTTGTGCTCCGGTTTGTCGCCGGTGGCAAAATCCTCTGGATGCACATGAGGCACGCCGGCCTCGTGGTCATCGTGCCACTGCTTGATGTCGCGTGCCACCTCCGGGTTGATGCGGCCGTCGGCGCCGATATAGTCGGCACCCTCATACATGTTGATTATCACATGGAACAACAGTTCCACGCCGCGCCCTGTCTTGAACGAGGTCGGTATCATTGGCACACCGAACAGTGTGCTCAACGTGTCAATGTCGAGTTTGTCGCCGCGGGCCTCAAACTCGTCAAACATATTCAGAGCGCACACCATGCGCTGGTTGATGTCGATGAGTTGCGTGGTGAGGTAGAGGTTGCGCTCCAGATTTGCGGCATCGATTACGTTGATGATGACATCGGGCGTGTTGTCGATAATGTGGCGGCGAACGTACATCTCCTCGGGACTGTAGGCCGTGAGCGAGTAGGTGCCCGGCAAGTCAATGAGGTTGAACTCATATCCCTCAAAGTGAGCCTTTGCGACCGTTGCGTCCACAGTGACACCGCTATAATTCCCCACGCGAGCGTGAGCTCCGCTGGCCCAGTTGAACAGCGAGGTCTTGCCGCAGTTGGGGTTGCCGACGATTGCCACGTTGATGGTGCGGCGACTGCGGCGGAATTCTTCCCTCACTTCCTCTTCTTGAAGAATGGGAGACAATATTTCGCCCTTTTCACCATTTTGAGGGGTTGCGGTGGGGGATGGCAACACTTCAACGCGTTCAGCCTCATCGTGACGCAGGCTCACCTCATAGCCCATCACGCGGTATTTCACAGGGTCTTGTAACGGCGCGTTGAGCAGTACGTCAACACGCTTGCCGCGAATGAATCCCATTTCGATGATGCGTTTGCGGAAACTGCCGTGACCGAGCACTTTCACAATCACGCCGCTTTCACCCGTTTTCAATTCCGATAATTTCATTTCCAAATAATTTTGCCCTGCAAAATTAACCGATTCCGGTTATACGCCATATCCCCTATAAAGGGGATTGCGGTAGCCGGTAGTCCCTAAAAGTGGTTAATTCGCCTACGGGATTTGGTAGTTTGTGTCATTTTTACACAAAAATATTTGGCTGTTTCGGGAAAAAGATGTAACTTTGCGTCAAAATTACACAAACAACAAAAATAAAGACTATGATTGGTGCAATTATTGGAGATGTGGTTGGCTCGACCTATGAGTTCAACAATACAAAAAATTACAACTTTGAGTTACTCACACCGCGTAGCGCATTCACCGATGACACAGTGATGACCATGGCCGTGGCTCAATGGCTGATGGACGATCCCGGTCATCATCACAGAACACTGGTCGACCTCATGCAGCGATTTGGCCACGACTATCCCGGCCGCGGCTATGGTGGCCGCTTCGCGCAGTGGCTACATTACCGCAAGACCGAGCCGTACAACAGCCTGGGAAACGGCTCGGGTATGCGCGTGAGCCCGGTGGGTTACTACGCCAAGACATTGGAGCAGGCACTTGAGTTGGCACGGGTCAGTGCCGAGGTGACGCACAATCATCCTGAGGGCGTGAAGGGCGCTCAGGCTATAGCCGCCTGTATCTTCATGGCGCGTGCCGGCTATGACAAGAGTGATATTCGTGCCTTTGTCAAGGCACGCTTCGGATACGATTTGGATCGTCGTATCGCCGATGTGCGTCAGACCTATCACTTTGACGAGACCTGCCCGGGCAGTGTGCCCGAGGCAATCATCTGTTTCTTGGAGGGCAACACGTTTGAGGAAGTGTTGCGCTTGGCCGTTTGGCTGGGTGGCGATACCGACACAGTGGCGTGTATGGCCTGCTCAATCGCCGCGGCTGTCTATCCGGTGCCGAATGAGCTGGCATGCAAGGTGTTTGGCCTCCTTGACGACCGCATGCGTGACATCGTCAAAGAGTTCACGCTGCAATGCTTCAAGCGTAACGGAGAGCATGCTGACCAATGGATTGCCAACAATGTCATCACTTTTGACAATCTCCGGCTCACGCTTAACCATGCGGCAAAGGGTTACCGTCAACTCATCACGCCGCATACAATCAGCACACTCCATCCGGGCGAGATATTTGTGTTTGGCAGCAACCTCGCCGGCGCGCACGGCGGCGGAGCGGCGGCCGTGGCGATGAGCAAGTTTGGAGCCAAGTGGGGTGTCGGGGTCGGTATGCAGGGGCAGAGTTACGCCATTCCAACGATGCAGGGTGGTGTGGAGACGATCCGTCCATATGTGGACCAGTTCATAGAGTTCGCGCGTTTGCATCCGGAGTTGACGTTCTATGTGACACGCATTGGCTGCGGTATTGCCGGTTTCACGCCACGCGAGATCGCGCCGCTGTTCTCCGCCGCATTGGGTATGACCAACGTCGCGTTGCCGATGGACTTTATCGAGGTGTTGAACAACAATGAGTAGAGAGCGACATTGGTCGTTCATCAACGTCAAATATCTAACACTTAATCATGTATAGTTATCAGTACCCGCATCCTGCGGTGACAACCGACTGTGTGGTGTTCGCCTTTGACGGACGGCGGCTGAAAGTATTGCTCATTGAGCGTGGCATCCAACCGTTCAAGGGCAAGCACGCGTTGCCGGGTGGCTTTGTCCGTCTCAACGAGAGTGTGGACGAGTGCGCAGTGCGCGAGTTGCGCGAGGAGACAGGACTATTGGTGGAGCGGCTGGAGCAGTTCCACACGTTTGGCGCGGTGGGGCGCGACCCACGCGAGCGCGTGATAACTGTGGCCTATTTCGCTTTGGTCAAGCCGGAGCGTGTGAGTGGCGGCGATGATGCCGCGGCTGCCGCATGGTTCGCCCTCGATGAGTTGCCGTCATTGGCATTTGACCATCGCGAGATTGTCGACGCGGCGTTAACTTGCCTGCGCGAGGACATTCATTTTCACCCTATAGGCTTCGAACTTCTACCGGAGATATTTACACTAACCGACCTGCAACGTCTCTATGAAGCCGTGCTCGGTGTGAGTTTCGACCGGCGCAACTTTGACCGCAAGATACTCAAGTCAGGACTTGTCATACGGGTTGATGGGCAGATGGCGCACGGCAATGGCGGTCGCCCGGCCGCGGTATATCGTTTTGACGCGCAACGTTACAATGAGTTCAAGCGCGATGGCTTCCGCCTTGAGTTTTGAAATATGTGGCGCCCTGCCCCCCACATCAGGCGTTGCGGAGATATACAAATAACACTCTCAGGACTGGTTAATGGACGGAAATAGACAAGATAAACAATTTTTTGTCAGATGATAATAATATTATGCAAGTTATTGCGTTATATTGTTGTATTTGTTTAATTCATAATCCTGATTGCCTATGCCAAATAGCTCTACCACTATCAAGGGCAAGGCCGTCAGCGACAGCCGACAGACGATGTCGCCCAAGCGCGACACGGTGGAGTTCTTGAAAAAGTTTGCCCGCATCTACACTTACACTACAATGATGCCCATTGGCTTGGGCGCATTCATGGCAAACTGACCACGTCGACTGGCCGCAACGGTACTGCCGTCAAAACCAAAACAACGTAATGCGGCCTGCTTCTATAGCGGGCCGTTTTATTTTCAATTTTGAACCCTAACGATTAACGACTAATGACCAATGATTTTGAGCGGCATCCCTGGCCGCCATATATTCCCCCCGTGCCACGGCTACTGATGTTGGGCACCTTTCCGCCGCAACCCAAGCGATGGAGTATGGAATTCTATTACCCAAACCCGTCGAATGACATGTGGCGCGTGATGGGGCTCATCTTTTTCGGTGACCGTGACGCGCTATGGGACGCCGAGGCGCGCCGCTTCCGCTTGGATAGCATCAAGCGGCTGCTTGACCGTCAGGGCATAGCGTTGTGGGACACCGGCATGGCGGTGCGCCGCCTGCGTGACAACGCCAGCGATAAATTTCTGGAGATAGTGGAACCGATTGACCTGGAAGCCTTGCTGCGAGCCCATCCAACAATCACTACAGTGGTGACAACAGGAGAGAAAGCGAGTAGCGTAGTGGCCTCGATTGTGGGCACCGCCGTGCCGCCGGTAGGCACTGCGGTGACATGTCGCGCCGCCGGCCGCATGCTCCGCTTCTGGCGGATGCCCTCCACCAGCCGCGCCTATCCACTCGCCCTCGAGAAGAAAGCCGCCGCCTATGCCCGGTTGTTTCAAGAATAATTAGCGTTAGTTATAAGTAAAAAACGAGAGCGCTGCATGAGCACCCCCGCTTTTAATGTTCTCACAACGGAATCACCCATATTGGGGTCATCCTTATTGTGAATTGCTTCAAATTTGTAGCGCAAAAGTACACTAAATTTTCTGAATTACCAAAAAAAATCTGAAAAATTTCGTTCTTGTGTGATTTTTTGTTAATTTTGTGGCCTAAACATAAATTATTAAAACAATTCAAGATTTAAGGTATGAAACGAATCTTAGGATTAGACCTTGGGACGACGAGTATTGGTTGGGCTGTTGTTGACCTTGCCACGAAGCCGGAGGAACAAACATCAATCATTAAACTTGGCGTGCGCGTCAACCCTTTGACTGTGGATGAGAAGGGTGCCTTTGAGAAAGGCAAAGCAATTGAGACAACGGCCAAGCGTACTCAAATGCGCGGTATGCGTCGCAATTTGAAGCGCTATCAGCAGCGACGTTCATTTCTGCTATCGGTGCTGCGCCAATATGGAATTATCAATCAGTCTCAAACTTTTAGTGAAGATGGTCCATCGTCTACGTTTGCCACTTATAGATTGCGTGCCAAGGCGGCATCGGAGGAGATTTCGCTTGAGCAATTCGCGCGCGTGCTATTAATGATTAATAAGAAGCGTGGCTATAAGAGTAACCGCAAGACAAAGGCCGACCCGAGCGAAGATGGCCAGATAGTTGATAGTATGGATATCGCCCGCAAGTTATATGACGATGATATCACCCCGGGGCAGTATCTAAATCAAACATATAGTGCCTCACATCGATATGTGCCCTCATTTTATCGCAGCGACCTCAAAGACGAGTTTGAGCGCGTTTGGGCTTTCCAGTCTCAATTCCATAGTGATATTCTAACCGCTGAACTTCACGACCAGTTGCAAGGTCGCGGTTCCCGTGACACCAGCAAAATGTTTGTCGCCAAGTTTGGCGTCTATGCCGCCGATAATAAAGGGAAGGCAATTGAGAAGAATATGCGAGAGTTTCGATGGCGTGCCGAGGTGTTGGAGTCGAAACAGGATATCCGCATAGTGGCCTATGTGTTGGCCTCTCTCAACGGCCAGATTGCGGCGTCCAGTGGCTATTTAGGGGCCATCAGTGATCATAGCAAGGAGTTGATTTTCCGCAATCAGACTGTCGGTCAGTATCTGATGGAGTGTATAGATGCTGATCCGCACTACCGCATTAAAGGAAAGGTTTTCTACCGCGCCGACTATATGCGTGAGTTTGATGTCATTTGGGAAGCGCAGGCGCGGTTTCATCGTGAGTTGACGTCAGAACTGAAAAAGTTAATCCGGGATGTCGTCATTTTCCACCAGCGACCGCTGAAGTCGAAGAAATTCCTCATTTCGCATTGTGAACTTGAGAGTAAAGAGGTTACAACGCCTGATGGCAAGACTGTGATTTCCGGTCCGCGTGTATCGCCCAAGAGTTCGCCGTTATTTCAGGATTTCAAGATCTGGCAGCAACTTAATGATGTTGTTGTGACCAATCGCAGCGTTAGCCGCTCACGTGTGCGAAAGAAAAGCAGTAACGTTGCATCGTTTGACTTCGGGACCGACTATGAAGACGAGCCTCGCGAGAGCCGCCTCACTGTGGAGCAGATGGAAACATTGCATCGCGAACTATCCGTTTGCGGCGAGATGAAGGCTGACGCGGCTCTTAAATTATTGGGGCTTGACAACAAGCAATATAGCCTCAATTTCACCAAACTGCATGGCAACAATACTGTGGCGGCACTGTTTGCCGCGCTCAAGAAAGTGATTGAGTGGAGCGGTCATGACGTAGAGAAGTTTGACTCGATGGACGCGGCGGGAAAAGTTGACATGACCCGAAAAGTTCTCGAGACTATTGGTGGCAAGAGTGATTATCTTTCGCTTGACAATAGCAACTTGGATGGCGATAGTTTGATGCGTCAGCCATTATATAAACTATGGCATCTGCTGTATAGTTATGAGGGCGATAATTCAGATAGCGGCAATGCCAAGTTGGTGGAGCACGTTAGCCGTCTCACCGGATTGGACAAGGACTATGCCGCCGCGATAGCGGCAATAACATTTGATGATGACTACGGCTCGCTGAGCACCAAGGCGATGGCTCGCATCCTGCCTCATTTGACACAAGGGTTGCAGTATAGCGATGCGTGCGAGGCAGCCGGCTATCGTCATTCAAAGCGTTCGCTCACTGCCGAGGAGAATGAGTCGCGCCAGTTGCTCGCCTCGCTTGACGTTTTGCCCAAGAATAGTCTACGCAACCCGGTCGTTGAGAAAATCATCAACCAGATGATTCATGTTGTCAATGCGGCCATGCGGGAGTATGGCGTCGACGACGAGAGTGGAGTGCGACGTTTCGACGAAATCCATGTTGAGATTGGACGCGAATTGAGGCAAACCCAAGAGCAGCGCGAGCGTGCCACTAAGGCTTTGGCAGACCGCACCCGCGAGACGGAGGCTATCATGGAAGTCCTTGTCAAGGAGTTCCACATCGCTCACCCTTCGCGCGGTGACGTGTTGCGATACCGGCTTTACGAGCAACTGAGTCCTATCGGCTATCACACGTTATATTCTAATCGCTATATTCCGCGTGAGAAACTTTTTTCGCCCGAGATTGACATTGAGCATATCATTCCGCAGGCCCTATATTATGACGATTCTGAGGCCAACAAGACGCTCGAGTATCGCTCTGTCAATCAAGCCAAGGGGCGGTTGACAGCCTATGACTATGTGGCCTCGCTCGGCGAGGATACCTTGCGTGAATATGAGGAACGCATTAAATTTCTTGACACTCGAGGCACACAGCGCAAGTTCAAGAACTTGATGATGACTGAGCGTAAAGTCGCCCAGACGTTTTCTAACCGCGACCTGACCACGACACAATACATCAGCCGCAAGGCTATGGAGATCCTTGGTCAAGTGACTCGCGAGGTGCTCGCCGTGACAGGTTCAATCACCGCTGTGTTGCGTGAGGATTGGCAACTGGTGGATGTGATGAAGGAGTTGAACCTGCCCAAATATCAACGGTTGGGCATGGTGGAGGAATTCGCGAACTCGAGTGGCCATCGCGTGCGTCGCATTAAGAATTGGACTAAGCGGAACGATCATCGTCATCATGCGATGGACGCGTTGACAGTCGCATTCACAACCCGGTCACATGTGCAGTATATCAACACCGTACATTCTCACGAGAGCGATGAGCATGAGCAGGCTATAGTGAGAGCCTTGCGTAAGAAACTTATCAGCCAGGGTGAAAATCCGCGTTATATCGCGCCGATGCCGGTTGATGAACTTCGTGCCGAAGCATTGCGGCATTTGTCACATGTCATTGTGTCGGTTAAAGCGAAGAATAAGGTTGCGACCCGTGCCCTCAATAAGCCCCGAGGCTCTGCTGTGGTCCAGCACACGTTGACGCCCCGCACTCAACTTCACAATGAAACCATCTACGGCCGCCGCCAACGCTATTCATCGCGTGAGGTGAAAGTGGACAAAACGTTTGACGCGAGCCGTATCGCCACTGTGGCCCGTAGGGATTATCGCGAGGCGTTGATGCGGCGTCTATCGGAGTTTGGCGGTGACCCATCGAAGGCGTTCACCGGAAAGAATGCATTGGACAAGAAGCCGTTATTTGTCGATGCAGAGCACCGTCACGCTGTACCGCCGCGAGTGAAGGTTGTGGTGCTCGAGACGTATTACACGATTCGTAAACCGCTTGGGCCGGACTTCGCCGACGCCAAGAAAATCGCGAAAGTTGTAGACGCGCGTGTGAGACGGTTATTGCTTGAGCGCTACGAAGCGCGAGGCAAGGACGCGTTCTCCAACTTAGAGGAAGACCCAATTTATCTGAATCGTGAGGCCGGAATCGTCATCAAGCGCGTGACGATTACCGGTGTTCAGGTTGCCGAGCCATTGCGCGTCAAGCATGATAAGAATGGTGATATTATAGTCGATGCAGATAACAATGAAGTTCCTACGGACTATGTGAGTACGAGTAATAATCACCATATTGCCATATTTGAGGACGCGGATGGCAATTGGCAGGAACATGTCGTCTCTTACTATGAGGCGATGGCCCGGCTGCGCCAAGGCGAGTCGGTGATTGACTATGATTACAATGCGCATATTGGCTGGAAGTTCCTCTTCACGATAAAGCGTAATGAGTATTTTGTTTTGCCTGACAACTTGCTTAATGATGCGGCCAAAGGTCGCGGCGAGGGAGGCTTTGTGCCCGGCGAGGTGGACTTGCTCAATCCGGTGAACAGTGATGTGGTGAGTGCTCATTTGTTTAGAGTGCAAAAACTCACAAACCATGACTATACCTTCAGACATCAATATGAGACATTATTGGTTGATGAGAAGATGCTTCATGGAGTAACGTTTGTTAGAATTACAAAAATAGATAACCTGCGTGGTATAGTGAAGGTGCGAGTGGATCATCTTGGTAGGATTGTTCACGTGGGAGAGTATTGAGCCATGGTGAAGCGAACGTTATACTTCAGTAATCCGGCGTATTTGAGTTTACGTAACGGACAACTGTTATTGCGTTTGCCTGAGGTGTTGTGAATTGCTTTCAAATTTGTATCTTAGCAGGAGATTTGGCAACAACGTCTCGCGGACTTACAACTCAACTATCGTTGTGAATTGCTTTCAAATTTGTATCTTTGCAGGAGATTTGGTAACCCTCATTGCAAGAGCAAGTTGACGGCACGGAAGTTGTTGCCGCTGCCATGGGACGGGCACCGTGAGACGCAGGCGGTGAAGTTGTCGCCGGAGGAACGTCACCGCCGCATGGAGCGCGCACGTGGGTTGCTTGGCGGTTAGTCGTCGGGGAAGTCGTTTATGTCATCGACTCCAACAAGGCACAACGCGATGGACGCTCCGAGGGCGATGGCTGACCATATTAGTGTTGGCAGCCGGTTGCAGAAGGCGTATAAACAATAGGCGGCTGAAGCGATTGCGGCGATTGCGGCGAAAAAGGAGATAATTTTTCTAAGTTGTCGCATGAATAACTTAAAACGTTCCATGTCATTTGGTTTTTATATTTAATTAACGGGACAAAAGGAGAAAAATTATGCCAAACACGATACGTTTCAACATATCGCTGAATGTGGACGGGAAGCAGCATATAGTGCAGGCTGAAACGGATGTCCAACGATTGGGTGAGGAGTTCAAGCGTGGCCAGAACAGGGCGAAGGATTTTGGCGAGGCGATGATGAAATTCACTCAGGTGGGGATGGTGTTCAACGGGCTGTTGGCGGGCATCCAGTCGCTGACGGGGGCGCTGCGTGTCTATACCGAGGCCTACAGCAAGCAGATCCAGGCCGAGCAACTGTTGGCGTCAACGATGCAGAACACGATGGGCGCGAGCGAGGCGGAGGTTCAGAGCATCAAAGACTTGGCCTCGGCGCAGCAGGCGTTGGGCGTTGTGGGTGACGAGGAGCAGTTGGCAGGGGCGAAAGAACTTGCCGTGCACGTCAAGAGCAAGGCCGCGTTGGAGGCGTTAATCCCCGTGATGAATGACTTGGCGGTGAAGCAAGCGGGGTTGAATGTAACAAGCGCCACCACCGAGCAGGTCGCCCAAATGATGGGCAAGGCCCTCGAGGGGCAGGTGGGCGCGTTGCGCAGGCAAGGCAAAGCAGGCGGCGAACAGTGCGAAATATTCCGCACCCTCCAACAATCGCAGTATATAGGTAGGCTGTTGTGAATTGCTTTCAAATTTGTATCTTTGCATGAGATTTGGCAATTCCTGCACGCTCCAGGGGCATTAGGGCGAGTGTTGTGAATTGCTTTCAAATTTGTATCTTTGCATGAGATTTGGCAATTGTAAACATACTGAAGCCGACAAAGGAAGTGGTTGTGAATTGCTTTCAAATTTGTATCTTTGCATGAGATTTGGCAATTATGTGCAATTGTCAAATGCATGGTTGCCATGTTGTGAATTGCTTTCAAATTTGTATCTTTGCATGAGATTTGGCAATTTAAAAGTTAGTATTATATACTTAAAAACAAGTTGTGAATTGCTTTCAAATTTGTATCTTTGCATGAGATTTGGCAATTGCGCAGGTCGGCCATCTCACCGCTCACCATGTTGTGAATTGCTTTCAAATTTGTATCTTTGCATGAGATTTGGCAATTTTTGATTAAAGCGGTTAACCGTGGTTTAATGTTGTGAATTGCTTTCAAATTTGTATCTTTGCATGAGATTTGGCAATTCAAGCCCCGTGTGGGACAAATTCCTGCGCAGTTGTGAATTGCTTTCAAATTTGTATCTTTGCATGAGATTTGGCAATTCTTTGTCCCTCATAACGCTTTGACCATTATGTTGTGAATTGCTTTCAAATTTGTATCTTTGCATGAGATTTGGCAATTACGATACTGGTAATTTGTTGATGTATAGCGTATTGCGGCGATTGTTGCGAAATAAAAAAATGTCAAATCTTTAATTGGCTCGCATGACTTGAGTCAGTTTTTCATGAAAGACGCGATGCATCCTATCGCGTCTTTTGTGCGTTTAGAAATCGGTGAATTACCTGTTTTGTGGTTAATAATTGTTAAATATTATGGATGTAGTGACCATTATTTTGTTTTGTGATGGGTAAGGGAGTTGTCGTCTATTATTATCAATAATTAACCGTTGGCGGTATCAATTATTACCGGGTAATAATGCGGAACAATTTGATAGTAATCCATTAGCCCAAAAATTGCCTAATATCAATGCCCCCAGGCAAATCCCGAATTCTCGGCCCCTCTCCTAAAGAGGGGAGTATAGGAGAAAACATATTTCATGGAACTCACGTGGGGGTATTGAAATTTTACCTTTTCGGGGTAATCGCTTTTGCGAGGCTGTTTTAATTCTGATGGGTGTAAAAATAGTTCTAATTGCAAAAATGGGTGCGATAAATTTGTGGGAATGAAAAATAGTTTGTAATTTTGCAGCGTGAAATGGGGTCAAACCATTTTGCGTGACTATTGGAAAGATGCCGGAGTGGTCGATCGGGGCGGTCTCGAAAACCGTTGTACGCTTTGCGTA
>CAMHQD010000063.1 GCA_946187345.1 uncultured Porphyromonadaceae bacterium
CGCTATCGCCGCCCTTGGGGTTGATATTACGTGACTTCAGGGAAGTTATGGATAAGTCCGCGCGTAGCCGAAAATCCGCGACATATTTGCTGCAATTCAAAAAAAATTGCTACCTTTGCATCGCCCGTAAACCTCAATTTGGTGCGAAAACGCCAATTCTAAAACCTCAATTTGGTGCGAAAACGCCAATTCTAAAACCTCAATTTGGTGCGAAAACAATAGTAACTGCCTGGCTATCTGTGTGTTCCGGTTATTCGTCTGTGGACACAAAAAAGTCAGGTAATCGCGTCACTAAATATTGTACCAAAAACAACGATAGAAGTAAGTGACACTTGACCTGACATTTCCTTGAAGCACTTCGCACTTCGTACTCCGTACTTAACCCGTGGTCCCACTTGGGCTTGAACCAAGGACTCCCTGATTATGAGTCAGGTGCTCTAACCGACTGAGCTATAGGACCGGCATCGCAGTCGGGCGCGCAGTGCCGCGCCCACACACGTTTGGGGCTGCAAAGTTACTGAAAAATCGTGAAACCACGAAATTTCCCGCCACCTTTTTTCAAACAAGCGGGGAAACAAGCGGGGGCGACACTCGTTACCGAGCCTCGCCCCCGCGTCAAATGCTATACGCTACGTCATCAACGACGGGCCCACTGGGTGATGGCCACCGGGTAGGTCTTGTCGTTGCGCGTGCCGCGGATGTACCACGAGTAGCCGCGGCCGATGTACAGCGTCCAGTAGTCGGTGAAGTTGCGCACGGCGCCGCTGCTGTTGGTGAACGTGAGCACGCCCTGCTCGTTGCCGTCCTCGTCGAAGTAGATCACGTCGAGGTCACGGCGCTGCGAGCCGCCACTGTTGTAGACGGTCTTGTGCACCGGCGTGAGGAACCAACTGGTGGCCTCGCCAAAGGCGACGGGCTCGGCAACGGGCACATACTCCTTGCTGGCGTCGTCCTGCATGCGCACCTGCAGTTTGCCCTTCATGGGCTGGCCCTTCTCGTCAAACATGAAGTTGTAGAAGCGCACGGCGGCCCAGTCGGCTTGGCCGTCAACGCCCGTGGTGGTGGGGATGTCATAGTCCTCGCTCACCACCGCGGGGTCGCTGTCCTTGTCATAGATGACCACGGCGGCGCGCTTGCCCGCTTCGATCTTGAAGTTCTTGTCGTAGTAGAGTTGCACGATCATCTCATTGGTCGTCTCGTCAATCTGAGTGTTGCCCTTCTCGTTGAGCACAGCGCGGTAAAGTTTGATATTCACCGTGCCGGCGTCAACCGTCTGGTAGATGCTCACTCCGCCGCCGGGGAAGCCGTTGTAGCGGGCGAGAATCTCGGCGTTGTTGTTCTCATAGCGCTTGCCGTTGAGTTCGATGCGGTAGATCTTCTCGGCGGCGGTTGTTCCAACCGGCTCCATGTACATCACCTGCACCATCGCCTTGTTGCCTTCTACCTTGTCCATCGGGAACTCCACCTCCCTGTCCTTGCAGGAAGTGAAGACGGCGGTCAGCGCAAGCGCGGCAGCAATATATTTGAAAATTTTCATTGTCAATTGATGTTTAAGTTATTTACTGTTCAATTAGTATTAACTCTCTCTCGACTGCAATCACTTGGGTTGGTCGCCGGGATAAGCGAACCACGGCATCGAGCAGTGGTAGTTGTCGGCATCGCCGGCGATGGGCTTCAGGCTCTTGAGAGCCGGCATGTTCCACATGTACTCCGAGTTGTAGCGCGGACGCACGCGGTAGCACGGCGAACCCTCGTTGTTCTTGTTGTAGGCAGCCTTGCGGCCCTGCACCTGTGCCGGAGCCAGATAGAAGCCCTTGAACACCTTGGAGGGATCATCGTCACGCTTCTGGGTGATGCTCGTAGCATCCCAGCCGTTGCCGTTGCTCGGGTACTCGCCCGTGTACTGGATGTCGTACTGGTACTTGCGCTGGTCGACCCACTCCTCCATGGCACCCCACGGATAGAGGGCGACAAACTTCTGCATCATGATGTGGCTCAGCGAGAAGTCGCTCATCGGCAGACCGCCCACATACGGACCGGCCAGATACTCGGCGGCCAACTTGTTGAACTCGGCGGCAGCGACGATGTCACCCATGTGCCAGCCGTTCTCCACCTTGCCGGCAACCAGATACTTGGCGGTGAACTCCATGTCGGCGGCGACAGCCTTCTTCCAGGTCTCGAACGCCGTGCCCTTGTCGCCAAAGCGGTACTGGGCCTCGGCCAGGTCGAACAGAATCTCGGCGTAAGTCGTCAGGATGTAAGGAGCGTTGTCGCGATAGAGCCAGCGGCCGTCGCCCGCGTTGTTGAGCGTGATGGACGAGGTGGCGTAAGGCGTGTTGAACAGCGAGGGGACATTGGCGTCGCCCTTGCCTTCCGGATCAAGGATGCTGTTGTTAAGCAGCGAACTGCTCGTGCCGGTGAACGTGCCGCCGAAGAACACATAGTCCTTCAACTTCTCCACGTCGGTCTCGGTCTCCTTGCCCATACCGCTCTTGGTGCAGAGTTTGGCCAGCGGGCGCGGGTCGAAGTGGCCGGCGTCGTTGAGCGTGTCGCAGATGATCTGCTTCTCGGCCAACTCGTAGCGCATATTGGCCTGGTCGTAGTTGTCGACCTGGATCCAGTCGCCGTTGGCGTCATACTTGGGCACGCGGCCGGTCATGATCTCGACGGCATACTCGTGGGGATAGTACACGCGGGTCAGGTTGCCGCGGTTCACGCCCCAGAAGTTGTTGTAACTGCCAAACGGGGCGTCCGAGCCGCCGCCGGCCACGGTCACCGTGGCGTTGTCGTCGTTGCTCGAGAAGGCCAACTCGGCGTGCTTCACCAACTCGTCGTAGTACTTCTCCTGGAAGTCCTTCTTGTTGGTGAGCGAGGCGAGGTTGCGCACAATCACGGCGTGGGCGAACTTGAGCCACTTGTCCTTGTCGCCACCGTAGATGAAGTCGTTGTCCTTCAACTTGGTGCCGTAGTTGTGGGTATCCTCGCGCTCGAGGTACTCGATGGCCTGCTCGGCCCAGGCGCGCACCTGCGGATAGATATCCTCCTGGTAGTCGTAGTCAAACGAGAGGTTCGCCGTCTGGAAAGCCTGCTTCATCGGCAACTCGCCGTGATACTTGGTGAGCATGTCCCAACCGAAGGCCTTGATGGCCAAGCCGATGCCGGCGAGCGTCCACTCCTCGTTGGCGACACTCTGGTTAATCATGTTCTCGAGGTTCATGCCCTGGGTCCAGTACACCATGCGCCAAATCTGACCGGCGGCGTCGCTGCTGGCGGTGTAGTAGTGGTTGGCAAAGTTGGTGTAACTCGTGGTGCCGAACATCTGAGTGAGCGGTCCGGCGGCACGCAGGTCGTAGTAGACCTCCTGGTAGCCCTGCTCGATGCCGGCCAGATAGAGGTAGCCGTCAACGTAACTGGGAGCGTCCACGTTGTTGTTCACATCGAGGTAGTCGTTGCAACTTGTCGCGGCAAAGCCGAGCGACAAGGCCGCGACCAACATTAATATAGAATGTTTTTTCATAATGTTTACCTTATTATATAATGTGTTGCACATTTCCACATCACTCATCATCAGAACGTGACGCTCAGGCCAATGGTGTAGGTGCGCGGGTTGGGCAGCGACCATGTGTCGAAGCCCTCGCCACCCGAGCCACCGGCGGCTGCGCTCATGGTGTTGCCCACCACGTCATAGCCGGTGTAGTTGGTCAGCGTGAACAGGTCATTGCCGGCAACGTAGATGTTGGCGGCCTGGATGATGCCGCGGGTCACCTTCTTGAGGAAGGCCTTGGGCACGTTGTAGTTCAGGCGGAGTTCGTTCAGGCGCAGGTAGTGGATCTTCTTCTGAACCCACGGCTCATAGTAACTCGTGAACCACGGGGTGTAACCACTGGAGGTGGGGTGCACAGCCACGGTCGAGAAGTTCGGGTTGTAGGTGCCGGGGATCTCGACGCCGTTGTCGTCGTAGCGCGGGTTCTCGTGTCCGTCCTGCAGCACGCCGTTGAACACATAGTAGCCCGAGTTGCGCATATCGACGCTCTCCTCGCTCTGACCGTCTTGAGTCATGAAGTACTTGGTGCCGTTGACCACGGTGGCGTTGGCGCGTCCCGAGAACATGGCGCTCAGGCGGAAGTCGCGGTAGGTCAGCGCGGTGGTGATACCGAAGCGCAACTTGGGCTCGCGGTCGCCGACGACAGTCCATTTGGAATCGGTGATGGGCAGACCGGTGGTCGGGCTGATGAGGATCTCACCCTTGTCGTTGCGCTTGTAGGTCAGCGCGGTGATGGCGGTGATGGGGTTGCCCACGCTGGTGCCGTTGCGGATGTTACCCACGTTCCACGTGTAGGCGTTGTAGTACTCCGTCAGGTTCTCGGGCAACTCGGTGACCTTGCTGCCGGTGTGGCTGGCGTTGAAGCCGATGTTCCAGGTGAAGTTCTCGGTCTTAACCACGTCGGCGTCGATGTGCCACTCCCAGCCCCAGGTCTTGAACGTACCCACGTTGAGGGTGTTCAGAATGAAACCGGTGGCGTAACTCATGCGGAAGCCCTCGACAATCTGGTCCGTGCAACGGGTCCAGAAGTAGGTGAAGTCCGTGTTGATGCGGTTATCCCACAAGCGGGCCTCGAGACCGACCTCCCAACTGGTGTTCATCTCCGGCTTGAGGTTGCGGTTCGGGCCGGTGAAACCGTACTTGTAGCCTCCGCCGGTGAGTTCGGTGGGCTCCAACTCGGGATCGATGGCGTTGGGGCTCGCGTCCTTACCGACCTGCGCCACAGCGCCGCGGATCTTCAGGTAGTTGAGCCAACCCAGGTCCTTCATGCCGTTCAACTCGGTGGGAACGAAGGCAAGTTCGGCCGCGGGATAGAAGTAGTGGTTGTTGTCCTTGGGCAGGGTCGAACTCCAGTCGTTACGGAAGCGGAAGTTGGCGAACAACATATTGTTGTAGCCCAACTCCAACTGGCCCGAGATAGCCTGGATGCGGCGCTTGGTGGAGCGCTTCTTGCTCACCACGGTCGACGGGTCGCAGTTGTTGATCGAGTAGAAGTCAATCACCTGGAAGTTCGAGCCGTAACTCGCCAGGCTGGTCACACCCTTCTCATACTGGTGGTAACCCACCTGCACGCCGAAACTGAACTTGTTGTCAAAGAACACGTTGTTGTAGCCGGCGAGGATGTTGATCGTCGGGTCGTTGGTGTTGTACTTGACGAGGTTGTAGGTGCCGCCCTTGGTCACGCTCTGGTTGTTGGTGGCGTAGTAGGGGTGGGTGGCGTACTCATACTGTGACGTGCTGATGTCCCAACCGAACTGGCCGCGGATATAGGTGTGCTCAATCGGCGTGATGTTCAGCGACAGGGCCGTGATAAAGCGGTCGGTCTTGTCGTTGTTCTTGTTCTTGTACATCGCGAAGAGCGGGTTCAGCAGGTCGGTGTCGGTGTAGTACTCCGGATAGCGCATGTGCATGCCGTCGTCGGCCATGTAGTTGCTCATGTCATCGACGGCGGGCCAGCGGTAGGCGCGATAGAGCGGGCCGGCGGTGTAACGCTGCACCTTGTTGTTGCTCATGTGCACATACTGCATGCTGCCCTCAAACGAGATGTACTTGCTCAACTCGGCGCGGCCGGCCAGCGACAGGTTCTGACGCTTGAGGTTGGTGGTCTTGATCACACCGTCCTGGTCGATGAACGACGCGCTACCGCGGATACTCATCTTGTCGTTACCGGCCGACACACTCACGTTGTGCTTGTGCATGAAACCGGTTTGCAGGATGGCCTTGGTGTTGTCGTAGCGCTCAAAGTTGTGGGCGTTCGGTCCACCGTACATGCGGGTGTAGTAGTAGTTGGTCGCTCCATAGGCACCGTTGTTGTAGGTGTCCTGGATCTTGGGCCAGCCGTAGGCCTTGGACCACGACAACTGGTTGCTGTAGGTCACCTTGGCCGAGCCGCGCGTACCTTTCTTGGTGGTGATGATGATGGCGCCGTTGCTCGCGTCGCTACCGTACAGGGCGGCAGCCGCGGCACCCTTCAGCACCGTCATGCTCTCGATGTCGTCGGGGTTGAAGTCGTTACCGCGCGAGGCGAAGTCGCCGTTACGCACGTTGTTGCCCGACGTGTCATCGTCGACGGCAAAGCCGGTGGCGGCGTTGAACGACGAGTTGTTCATCGGGATACCGTCCACGATGTACAGCGGCTGGTTGTTGCCCGACAGAGACGTCGCGCTACGCAGGATAACCTGGGTCGAAGCACCCGGGGCGCCACTGGTGTTGGTCACCGTCATACCGCTCACGCGGCCCTGCAGGGCGCTGATAAAGTCGGTACGACCACTCTCGGTGATGTCGCTCGCCTTGACGTTCTGGGCACTCGAACCCACCGAACGCGCGATACGCTTCATGCCGAACTCGGCGGTGATGACCACCTCCTCCAGCTCCTTGCTGCCGGTCTTGAGCGTGACATACTGCGCCGCGTTGGCCTGCACAGTGGTCACGTCATAGCCCACATACGAGAACTCAAGCACATCGCTGGGCGATGCCTTGATTGAGTAGCGACCGTTAAGGTCGGTCACGGTGCCGCGCTTGGTACCCTTGACCTTAACTGTCACGCCAATCAGAGGTTCACCGTCGGCGTCCTTGACGACGCCGGTCACCTTGTCGCTGTTGGCTTGCGCGGCAGCGGTGAAGCCCGTGTTGGAATGACTGGTCGTCATTCCAACGGGGGCGCCACAGGCTATCGCCAGTGAGGCCAACAAAACTAATTGTTTTTTCATACGCACATTAGTTTTTTGTGAGTAATTAAGTGATAATTAAAAGGTTGTTCTTCTTTCAAATTGTTACAGCCTGTTGTGGAGGCATTGGAACCGCTACAACTTCCGGTAGCGTTACCGGCTGCCGGTGCCGCCGCGGCCCGTCCACATCTTAATACGGACAGGCAAAATTATATTAATTTTTGAAAACACACAAGTATTTGTTATTTTTTTTTAATTCGGCGGAAAAAATTTAACAGTTCCCTGTCATGGAAATCTCGGAAACGCCCACTGAATCAATGTTACAACAATGTTACAATCACGGTTGCGCACCACCGGCAAGCGGCATTACAGTAAGCGGTAGCCGTTAAATATTTTTTGAAGAAAATTTGCATTATTTTTTTGGATTATTGACATTTTTTTATCAATTTTGCAAGTGATTTGGAGCCGGCGCGGCCGCCACGCGCCGTCGCGGCCGGCCGAAATGAGAAATAACAAGCAAGACAACAACTAATTAACAAATCATTACTAACCATTAAACCAGTTCGCTTATGAAAAAACAGCTCGCTCTGTTAGGAGCACTATTACTGGCATGCGGAGCGCCCACGGCGATTGTCAACGCCGCGCCGGCGCCGCAGGCGGTTGCTCAAGCGACAGCAATCGTGACCGGCACTGTCACCGATGCGCAGGGAGAACCCATCACCGGCGCCAGCGTCACTGAGATTGGTACCAACCGTGGCACGGTCACCGACATCGATGGCCGCTACTCACTCAAGGTGGCCCCGGGAGCAAAACTCCAGATCTCGTTTATCGGCTACAAGACCCAGACAATCAAGGCGCAAAACGACGCCAAGATCAGTCTTGCCGACGACAACGCTTTGCTTGACGAGGTCGTTGTCGTGGGTTACGGTACCCAGAAGCGCGTCAACCTCACCGGCGCCGTCACCACGGTCGACGTTGAGAAGACGCTCACCTCGCGTCCCGAGCAGGACGTCACCAAGGCTCTCCAGGGCGCTGTGCCCGGTCTGAGTGTTGTCAACAGCAGCGGTAACCTCGACGACAGTCCCTCGCTCACAATCCGTGGCGTGGGCACCCTCAGCAACGGTGCCGCCAGTTCGCCGCTCATCATCGTGGACGGTGTGCCCATCGAGGACCTCTCGATGGTCAACGGCGATGACATCGCCTCGATCAGCGTCCTCAAGGACGCCGCCTCGGCCTCTATCTACGGTACCCGCGCGGCATTCGGCGTGATTTTGATCACCACCAAGCAGGGCCGCAAGGGCGAGCGCGTCAGCGTCAAGTACAGCAACAACTTCGCGTGGGACCGTGCAACCAAGTTGCCCGACTATCCCGACGTGCCCACCCAACTCCAGGCCGCTATCCGCGCCAAGAACCGTCAGAGCCCGGGAGCAAGTGTGGAGTTGTTCGGTATGTACTTCGACCAGTTGCTGCCCTATGCCCAGAAGTGGAAAGAGCAGAACAGCGGCAAGATCGGCTACGGCGAGATGCGCCCCTATGTCGACGACAACAACGTGGGTGACTACCGCTTTGTGGGCAACCAGCCGTTCTACTACGCCGACTTTGACATCCAGGACATCTGGTATCAGAAGGCTGCTCCGGCTCAGAGCCACAACGTGTCAATCAGCGGCTCGAGCGCCAAGACGACCTACTATGCCTCGTTCGGTTACAGCGGCAAGGAAGACCTGATGAAGTTCGCCCCCGGCAAGCGCACGCGCTACAATGCCGCCGTGAGCCTCACCACCGACCTCACCGACTGGCTCACCGTCGGTGTGCGCGCCAACTACTCGCGCCGCAACTTCGACCGCGCCGAGACTTATAACAATATGTATCAGTACCTCTGGCGATGGGGCTCGTTCTTCATCCCCAGCGGCACCATCAACGGTGAGGACTTCCGCGTCATCGCCATGCAGAAGCAGGCCGACCGCCGCGTCAACACCCACGACATGACGCGCCTCAACGCCTTCCTCAAGGCCCACATCACCAAGGACCTCACCCTGAACGCCGACTTCACCTACCAGATCAACAACGTCAACCGCAAGTGGAGCGACTTCCCCATCTACGGTATGAACTGGAGCGGCACCACCCCGGGCTACATCGTGAGCCAGAACAATTCGGCCACCTACCGTGGCAACGAGAAGGCCAACACCTGGACCGCGCAGGCCTACCTCGAGTACGCCAAGTCGTTCAAGGACGCCCACAACCTCAAGGTGATGATCGGTCTCATGGGCGAGGAGCGCAAGTATGACTACTTCGGCGCGCAGCGCAGCGGCCTCTATTCGACCGACTTCCCCGAACTGGCCCTCACCTACGGCGACCGCGCCAACTGGGCCATCGGCAGCAGCACCAGCGGCAAGCAACTCTCGTGGCTGCGCGGCGACTATGCCACCGCCGGCTACTTCGCCCGCATCAACTATGACTACAAGGGCATCTACCTGCTCGAGTTGAACGGCCGCTACGACGGCTCGTCGAGTTTCCCCGGCAGCGACCGCTGGGCGTTCTTCCCCTCGTTCTCGCTGGGCTACCGTTTCAGCCAGGAGAAATACTGGGACGGCATCCGTGACGTGGTCGACAACGCCAAGTTGCGCTTCTCGTTCGGCGAGATCGGCAACGAGGCCGTCGGCGACGCGATGTACCTCCAGACCATCGGCGTGAGCACCCTCAACTTCCTCGACAACAGCGGCAACAAGTACAACGCTTTCGGCCTGCCGGCATGGGTGTCGAGCACCCTGTCGTGGGAGCGTATCCGCACCATGAACCTCGGTCTTGACCTGGGCTTCCTCAACGACCAGATCACCTTCAGCGGCGAGATCTTCCAGCGTGAGACGCGCGACATGCTCGCGCCGGGCGCCGCTCTGCCGCCCAGCGTCGGCGCCGGCGCGCCGTACACCAACAACGGCACCCTGCGCTCGCGCGGATGGGAGTTCACCATCAGTTGGCAGAAGCAGTTCAACAAGGACCTCGGCCTCTACGCCAACTTCTCGATCGGCGACAGCAAGGTCAAGGTCACCAAGTGGGACACCGACAGCAAACTCATCGGCCACCCCTGCAGTTCGGCCTACGCCTACACCGGCATGACCTGGGGCGACATCTGGGGATTTGAGACCGACCGCTACTTCACCGAGGACGACTTCAACGGCAAGAACGCCGACGGCTCGTGGAACTACAAGGACGGCGTGGCCAGCCAGGTTGGCATCCAGACCAACCAGTTTGTCTATGGCCCTGGCGACATCAAGTTCAAGGACCTCAACGGTGACGGCGTCATCGACGGCGGTGACGGCACCGAGGAGAACCACGGCGACCTCAAGGTCATCGGCAACATGCTGCCTCGCTATGAGTACAGTTTCCACCTGGGCGGCACCTGGAAGGGCTTCGACCTCGACCTCTTCTTCCAGGGCGTCGGACGCCGTAAGATGTGGACACAGAGTGCCTTCGTCTTCCCCGAGATGCGCGAGGCCGACTTGGCCATCTTCGCCAACCAGACCAGTTACAACATCTATGAGCCGGAGAACGGCATCGTCAACATCAGCGAGAGCAACGACTTCCCCTGCCTCTACCCGGGCAACGAGTATGCCGGCAACGTGGTCGGCCTCAGCGGTGAGGGCGGCTGCCACAACTACTATCCGCAGACCAAGTATCTGGTTGACCTGAGTTACCTGCGCCTGAAGAACATCACTCTGGGCTACACCCTGCCGGTGAACCTCACCAAGAAGGCCTACATCCAGAAGTTGCGCATCTACGCCAGCGTCAACAACCTCGCCCTGCTGCACAACGGCCCGGGCAAGGTGCCCGTCGACCCAGAGATGAACGCCGGTCAGGGCGCTCTTGGCTACGGCACTTGGGGACGTACCTACCCCATCAGCCGCACATGGTCGTTTGGCCTGCAGGTCACTTTCTGATAAAGAGACTGTGTTAAACTTTTCTACAACATCTCTAAACAACAAGAAAGACTATGAAAAAATCAATTATATTAGCGATGGCTGCCACAGCCCTCGTGTTGGGTGGCTGCAACAAGTTGCTTGACAAGGAGCCGCGTGACAAGTTCATCAACAACCCGGCATTCTGGAGCAACCAGAATCAGGTCGAGAACTACTGCAACTCGTTCTACGCCAACTTCCCGAGTTACGGCACAAGCGGCACCTACGGCGAGTTCTACTTCCTCAGCCTCGGCGATGACCAGGTCAACCCCAACTTCGACAACTGGTCTTACACCGCCGTCCCTGGCTCGTCAACCGACTGGAACACCCCGTTCACCGAGATCCGTCGCGCCAACTACCTCATCAGCGGCATGACCACATCAAGCCTCAGTGAGGACCAGCGCAACTACTACACCGCCATCGGACGCCTGAACCGCGCCTACCAGTACTTCAAACTCGTGCGTGCCTACGGCGACGTGCAGTGGCTCGAAGAGGTGCCCCTCAACCCGGACCCCAACGATGAACTCGTGCAGGGCGCACGCACCGACCGCGACGTGGTCATCGACAAGGTGATTGAGGACATCGACTTCGCCATCGACCACCTCGGCAACAGCAACAAGGTGGTCTGGGGCAAGGATATGGCCCTGGCCATGAAGAGCGACATCTGCCTCTATGAGGGCACATATTGCAAGTATCGCACCGCCGCCGACAACGGCAAGGCAGCCGACGCCTCGCGCGCCAACAAGTACCTCAACCTTTGCGTCAACGCGTGCGAGCAACTCATGAGTGCCGGTTACTCACTCAGCGCCAACTACGGCGACATCTACAACTCGCTCAACCTCAAGACCAACAGCGAGATTATCTTCATGCGCAACTACGAGAAGGACATCCTCGGCCACAGCACCGTGGACTACACCACCGGCTCGACGGCCCAGCGCGGACTGAGCAAGGACGCCTTTGACGCCTTCCTCTTCACCGACGGCAAGCCGCTGGCAACCACCTCGCTCGACAAGAGCGACGTGGCGACCCTCGACGCCAACGGTCACTACAGCATCGAGGCCCCGCTCGCCGTGCGCGACAAGCGCCTCGGCGTGCTCATCGACCACGTGCTCGCCTTCAAGGGCCACGGATACGCGCGCGATGCCGCCTTGGCCGAGATGACCTCGCCCACGGGCTACACCATCGCCAAGTATGACAACGACCAGATGGGCAACACCATCGACACCAAGAACTACTACCGCAACCAGATCGGCAACGGCTACACCGACGGCCCGATCTACTGGCTCGCTGTCATCTACTTGAACTATGCCGAGGCAAAGGCCGAGTTGGGCTCCTGCACCGACGCCGACCTCAACCGCAGCGTCAACCTGCTCCAGGCACGCGCCGGCCTGCCCGCCCTCACCACCTCGCCCGCCGTTGACCCGGCCAACGACTGGGGCATCAGCAGCCTGCTCTGGGAAATCCGCCGCGCTCGCCGCTGCGAGTTGATGACCGACAAGGGCTACCGCTACTGGGACCTCGTCCGCTGGCACAAACTCGACAAACTTGACACCAACAAGTATCCCAACATCGCCCTGGGTGCCAACATGAGCGCCGTGCCCGACTGTGAGGTCGACCTCAAGGACGGCTACGCCATCGGCAACGCCGCTACCCGCACCTACGACAAGAAGTACTACTTCTATCCGGTGCCGAGCAACCAACTCTCCCTCAACAAGAACTGCACTCAGAACCCCGGCTGGTAACCCCACCGCGTGTCTGTAGGGCCTGGCCTTGGCCCGGCCACATTCATTGACAATAGATTAGCCCCGTCGGTAGGCGCCTTGCCGCCCCCGACGGGGCTAATCTCTCAACATTGTTACCCCTGGCGCCCGCGCCGCCGCCTGTTG
>CAMHQD010000064.1 GCA_946187345.1 uncultured Porphyromonadaceae bacterium
TCAACTGGGACGAGCCCAACCGCTGGTGGGCGCAGATTGCCGGCGACTGCGTGGACCTCAACACCGAGAACCCCGAGACGGTCAAATACCTCGTTGACTGCTACGGCACGTTCATCAAAATGGGTGTTGACGGCTTCCGCATCGACACCGGCGGCCACATCAGCCGCCTGACGTTCAACAAGATGTTCATTCCGGCCTTCAAGGCTCTGGGCGAGCAGTACAAGAGCAAGCGACTGAACGGTTGCCCGTTCTTCATGTTTGCCGAGGTGTGCGCGCGCTTCAGCGAAGCCACCTATCGCGGCCAGCCGTCACTGTCGCCCTACTTCTACACGTGGCAGAGCGACGCGTCGCTGCTCAACCAGTGGAACGACGACCCGGCCTACTGGCAGGGCGTGGAGGTGTATGAGAGCACCGACCCGGCCTCGCTCGCCAACCAGAAACTGTGCCTGCAGGAGCACACGGCCAACAGCAGCGAGAGTTCGCAGCCGCGCAGCGACAACGCGCTGCTGCAAGGCAACACTTACCACAAACCCGACTACAGCAAGTCCAGCGGAATGAGCGTAATCGATTTCACCGCTCACTGGAACCTGCAGAACGCCGGCCGATACTGGGGCATTCTGGGTAGCGACCCGCTCTATAACGACGCTACCTACAACGTAGTCTACGTCGAGAGCCACGACTATGGTCCCGACAGTTTTGACCGCTTCAACGGCGGCACGAGCCAGTGGGCCGAGAACCTGTCGATGATATTCACCATGCGCGGCATCCCGTGCCTGTTCCAGGGCGGCGAGATTGAGTTCCGCAAGGGAGTGCGCATCGACGAGGGCACCAACTTGGCGTTGAAGAACAGCGGCCGCGCCTACTATGGCGGCTACCTGACGGGTAACGTGAGTGTGGGCGACTTCGGCGAGGTGAAGAGCGCCACGGGCAACGTCGCGGCCACGCTGAGCCGCCCGCTGGCCCACCACCTGCAGCGCCTCAACAAAATCCGCGCCGCCGTGCCGGCCCTTCGCCGTGGCCAGTATAGCCGCGAGGGCTGCAGCGCCTCGAACGGCTGGGCCTTCAAGCGCCGCTTTACCGAGGGCGGCATCGACAGTTACGTGCTCGTGACCATCAATAGCGGAGCGACATTCACCGGTGTGCTCAACGGCACCTACCGCGACTGCGTCACCGGCGACGTGATCAACGTCACCAACGGTACACTCACGACGCCGTCGTTCTCGGGCCAGGGTAACATGCGCGTGTATGTGCTCAACGGCCCGGGCAAGATTGGCGAGGACGGTCCGTTCCTATACGGCAGTTCGGCCGTGACGCCCACCCAACTGGCCTATGACGGCCATGAGGAGGACGGCGACCCCGACACGAAGTATATCACCGGCGGTGGCGGCGGCGAGCCCATCGAGGACCTGGAGCCCTACACCCCGAGCGTGGTGGACGGCGAGTTGAGCGTCTTCTATGAGGCACCCAACACGGTCGCGGCCGTGTCGGTCTGGATTTGGAACAGCAGCGCCAACTTCACCGGCGGCGAGTGGACCAAGAAGCCGTTCATGGAACTGATGGGAACCACCGAAGACGGTTCGCGCAACATCTTCCGCTGGGTGTATGACGGCACAGAGACGTCGATGCCAAGCAACATCATCTTTGTCGTGAACGGCAACCAGACTGCCGACCTTGAGTACAAGAACCACGGCTACTACATCGACGGCACGTGGCACCACGAGGTGACCAACGTCAGCGGCGGCTATCCGACGCTGAGCGTCTCGCCGGCCGGCGGTGACTACAGCGGCCAGTCGAGCGTGACGGTGACTGTGACGGCCAGCGAGAGCGACGCGGTGATTGTCTATACCACAGATGGCACCGCTCCCACCGCCACGAGCCGCCAGGCGACCGGCAAACTGACGCTCACCCTGAGTGACAACACCACGCTGCGCGCCGGTGTGCTTGTCGACGGCAAGGTGCGCAACGCGGTCGAGCACAAGTATGTGTTCCACGGCTTTGTGCCTTACGACGTCACCATCTACCTCAAGGACCCGAAAGCGGCGCCCAACAACTGGGGGTCGATCTACTTCTACGCGTGGGACGACGACGGTGAGTTGCTGGGCGGCTGGCCCGGCCGGGCCGTGAGCGAGACGGCCACCGTCAAGGGCGACCTGTTCTACGTCCACAAGTTCAACATCAAGAAGGAGGGCTACAAGTTCAACATCATCTTCAACCAGGGCGACGGCGCCCACCAGACGGTTGACATCAAGGGCTTGAGCGCCGACACGTTCTTCGAGATCTCGTCCACCACCAACAAATACACCGTCAACGACATCACCGAGCAGTACAGCCAACTCAAGGGTGACATCAACGCTGACGGCACGGTCGACGTGGGTGACGTGAACGCCGTGCTCGAAGCCATTCTCGCCGGTAGCAATGACGCTAAGTTTGACCTCAACGGCGACGGTAAGGTTGACGTGGGCGACGTGAATGCCGTGCTCGGATATATTTTGAGTAAGTAGCATATACGGTCTGGCAGTAACCGGACGCTCTCAATCCCGTAATTCCGCTAAAAAGTGAGAATTACGGGATTTCTTTTGCGATATTTCATTTTTTTTACTACCTTTGCAAATCAATATCAATACAGGCAGTGTAATTATTAATACAACCCGACATTACAACTATGAACAACCTTAAACCGCTATTCGCCACACTCGCGGTGATGCTCGTATCACTCGCCGCCATAGCCGAGACGACCGTTGCCACCGGCATCGCCATCGGTGACTACGTGTACAACATCAACAAGGACAACAGCGGCGTGGCCTACGCCGCCATCACCGGCTTGACGGCCAACGGCACGGCAAAGTTCAAGAGCGCCAGCGCGAACAGTGCCGCCACCACGCCGTCGTTCATCACCTATAGCGGCACGCAGTATCCGGTGCGCAGCATCGAGGACAACGCCTTCAAGGGCTGCACCAAGATGAGTTCGATGACGATGGGCTACAACATGCGCACCATCGGCAGTAACGCCTTCGAAGGCTGCACGGCGCTGAGCTGGGTGAAGTTGCCCAGCAGCATCACCAGGCTCTACCCGTATGTGTTCAACAAGTGCAGCAAGCTCGCCGAGGTGTATAGCGCCAAGCTGACATTCCCGCCAATCGAGAGCGACGCGCTCAGCGGCATGCCGAGCAGCGTGAAGCTCTACGTTCCCAACAATTCCGACGCGGTCGAGTCTTACCAGAGCAACTCGACGTGGAAGTCAAAGTTCGCATCCATCACGCGCTCCTACATCGCCAGCGACTTCATAATATCATCCATTGCCTACACCATCATCGACGCAGCCACCGAAACCTCGACCGGCACGGTGATGATGATGGGTGCCAGCGAGATCGTCACTGACGTCAAGCTCAGCCGCACCTTTACCGGCGGCGACGGTCTCAAGTATTCGCTGCTAGAGCTTACCGACCAGTGCTTCACATCGACTAACACCAAATTGGTCAGCTACGATGACACTTATAGTAGCTGCAACACCATCATAAACCAGAAAGCCTTTATCGATTGTCCGGCACTGAAGACCATCAAGACGTGCGCCAAGACAATCAATAACCGCGCGGTGTACAACTGTCAAGCTTTGACAACGGTGAGCATCATGGGTCCGGCCACAATTTATGACTACGGCTTCTACAACTGTACCTCGCTGAGCAACATTGACCTGGGCTACACCACAATGGTTTATGACCACGCGTTCTACCGGGCATCGGCCACTAAGCTCGATGTGCCGTCATATCTAAAATCTATCAACCAGCTCGCGTTTGCCGACATGCCTAACCTGCAATCCATCAACGTTAACAGCTACAACGACTATTACGCCTCGTGGGGCGGCATGCTTTACAACAAGGGGCTGACCGTGCTCTACTGCTGCCCGCCTTGCGCGCCGGCCAGCAGCGGCACCACGTATGCTCGCAACCGGTTCGCGCCGAGCACAATCTTTATTGGCAAACGGGCATTCTACCGAAACACCGTTGCCACGGTCATTGAGTTGCCGGTTTATGTCCAAGAGGTGCAAACAGAGGCATTCTACCAGAACACCACCGTGCGCGAGGTGCACTTCGGCAGCCAGATCAAGAAGGTGGGCATGAACGCCTTTGACGGCTGCAACAAGCTTACCACATTCACCTTTGCCGGCATCATAGCGCCCACAATTGACACCGGCGGCAAGACGCTCGCGGCTCAGCTCGGCAACCCATCGTCCGCTCCGGCCTACCGCATTCCTCCCGATGCTGTCAGCAATAATTTTGTAAACAAAGGGTGGTATGGTTCCAACTATACGTTGGTCAACGACCTCACCACGGTCGATATGGTTGAAGATATCTATACCCACGGCAATATGGGTTACTCGTTAATCTCGCTATACAATTACACCGGCAATCACGGCTCTTACGCCGGAAAGGCTGAGGCCACCATCGTGGGGTCGCGCTCAATTTCAACCACCGAGTTCAACGGCGCCAACGGCTACTTCGTGCAATACGGCGAGTTGAAGTACGCCGTCACCTCGCTGCGCCCTCAGGCACTCAAACAGTATGGCTCCAAATATACATTGGTGGACTTGCGCGGCTGTGAGCTGATTGACTTGCGCAGCTATTCGTGTGAGAACCTCACCGCGTTGACGACACTCTACACCGGTCCGGTCAGGACGATTGGCAACTACGCGTTCGACCAGGCCGCCAAGCTGCAGACCATCGTCTTCGGTGAGGACTTGAGCTCGCTGGGCGAGTACGCCTTCAGGGGCAGCAAGTCCATCGCGACCATCACCGTGCCCACCACCAGTGTGCCCTCGGTGAAGAGCACCACGTTTGACAGCGGCCTTAACAAGAGCAAGTGCAACCTGCGTGTGCGCGCCGACATGTATGAGAAGTTCAAGGCCGCCGCCGTGTGGAAGGACTTCTACATCACCGACCTGGACGGCAAGGTGCCGGGCAGCGACCCCGAGTATGTGCTGAAGATCGCCGGCGTGACGGTCACCTCAAGCAACGCCGGCAAGGGAGCCATCGTCGCGGGCGTGAGTGTGTCGTTTTATGACACATTCGTCACCGTCAGTATGGACAACGTGAGCTATACCGACAACTACAAGACGTTCATCGAGAGCAACTATCCGCTGACGGGCATTCTGCTGACGGGCACCAACAAGGTTGTGGCGGCGCAGTTCCTCAAGGCCACCGGCGGCAACGTGTTCCTCAACGGAAATGACGAGGCGACCCTCGCCACGACCGCCAGCAACTATGTGACGGTGGATGCCAACATCAGGCTGATTGCCAATGGTCAGGACCAGACGTGCCTAATTTTCGGCATGAAGAACATCACGAGCAACGGCGTGGCGCGCGCCTTCATGGGCACGAGCGGTTACACCACGCTCTCGCTGAACACCTCCACCGGCGAGTTCAAGAGCACCAACTATAGCAGCAACGTGATTTCGGGCATCAAGAAACTTGAACTCTACGAAACTGAACTGACCAACTGCACCTACAGCTCGACGGCAACCCAGTACGGCAACAACGGCTCTGTGAAATTCCGCAACACCGCCGCTGCCGCCAACAAGTATGACGTCAACGCCGACGGCAAAGTCGATGTGGGCGATGTGAACGCTGTGCTCGAGGCAATCCTCGCCGGCGGCAAGGACTCGAAGTATGACGTGAACGGCGACGGCAAAGTCGATGTGGGCGACGTGAACGCCATCCTGGCGGAGATTCTCTCGCCCTCAAGCAAATGAGCCGACGGCGCGTGACATCATGGGCTGAACAATTAACCGATAACCACAAAACAAGACGACAATGAAGCGGACTATTCTGACGCTGGCGGCTGTGACGCTGGCGATGCTCACGGCGGGGGCGCTGACCTTCAGCGTGGGCAACTACAAATACTACACCACCAGCGACACCGAGGTGACGGTGGACGGCTTCAGCGCCAGCGCGCCGAGCGGCAAGAACTACGTCGACTTTCCCGGCATGGTGACCTACGGAGGCAAGACCTACTATGTGAAGACGGTGGGCAGTTACGCGTTTGCCTACAACCCCAACATCGAGGAGGCAGTCATCCCCTTCGGTGTGACCGAGATTGAGGAGAATGCCTTTGACGGCTGCACCAGTCTCGATGCCGTGCGACTGCCCGGCACGATGCGGCGGCTGCAGAGCGACTGCTTCAACGGCTGCACAGCGGGACTGTATGTCTACTGCACCGCCGAGACACCGCCCGAGTGTGTCGACGGTCCGTTCGACGGCGCCAAACTGCTGCGCCTGATTGTGCGCCGCGACAATCTCATCAAGGGGATCCCCGACGCCTACAAAGCGGCCACCGGCTGGAAAGCCTTCCCGCAGATTGACACCAAGACCAACGCCTACGATGTCGTGCTCGACGAGGGCAAGACAACGGCGAGTTACTATGTGATCTCATGGCTTTCCGGCGTGTCATTCCATGGCGTAGATTACAGCGGTGTGGCCACTCTTGTGGGCGGCGGCACGGCGTGCAAGGTGGCCGACAAGGTGACGCTCAACGGCAAGAACTATGTGGTGAGCGATATCGGTGAGTATGCCTTCAGCAAGAACGGCAGCGTGAACAGTGGCGTCAAGACGCTCTCCGGTTGCAAGAATGTGGAGAACATCTCAGAGTCGGCCTTCGAGGGCAGTTCTCTTGAGAGCGCCTCGTTCCCGGCTCTCGGCTTCCTGTTCTCAAAGGCGTTCAAGGATTGCGCGTCGCTCACGACAATCAGCCTGGGCGACGCCTACGGCCCGCTGGAGTCAATCGGCAGCGAGGCCTTCTCCGGGTGCGTGTCGCTCAACAACTTCGCCTTGCCACGCGGCGCCAGCAGTCTGAAGATTTACGATAAGGCATTCTACGGCTGCGCCGCGCTCACCTACGTCGAACTTTACGGCAACACGTCATCGCTCGGCGACATGGCGTTCGCCAACTGCTCGTCACTCTCGACGGTCATTGTCCACTCCTCACCCGTCAGCCTGGGCAGCAACGTGTTCAGGAACATCGCCTCAAAGCGTTACCTACACGTGTCCCCCTCATTTGTCAACGACTACTCCGGCAAGGCGCAGTGGAAGGATTTCACCGCCGTTTACGGCGACCAGGACATGGTTTACTTCAATGGCAAGTTGTTCAATCAGCCGAAGTACTCCGACGCTTTTCTCGACACCGGCCTGGATGGCGTTTTCTTCGACCCCGAGAAAATGATTGTCCTCCTCGAGGATGCCTATGTCGACAAATCGTCAAGTTCCAACCCGCTCATCAAGACGAACAGCCCTGACCTGACCATCCGGCTCAAGGGCACTAATGTGGTGGGCTGCAGTGGCTTCATCAAGGCCGAGAGCGGCAGCAACCCCACCCACGGCAATGTCACCATCTGCGGGAAGTATCTTGACAGCGATGACGGCAAGGCGATCATCGGCAGTTCCTATAACTACACCTTTGACTTCCACGAGGGCGGAAGCCTCACCATCAAGGACGTATCCTACCTGTTTGAGCAGAACGCCAACTGCGCGTCGTTCTACGGCAACAGCACGCTCACCAGCGTGCTGACCATCAACAACAGTTCGGGACAGTTCGAGCGCAGGGACCGCAAGGGCGACGTGCTCGGACGCATGAAGGTGGCTCTGGTGGACGCCGCGCTCACCAACTGCACCTACAGCCCCTCGGCGACACAGTATGGCGCCGACGAGGGCGTGGTGAAGTTCGAGACGTTGAAGACCCAATTCGACGGCGACCTCTATATCGCCGGCACCAAGGTGACGAACCTGAACCGCGCCAAGGACGCCATCGTCAAGGGCGTGAGCGTGGGCGTGGACGGCACGGTGACGCTCGACAACGTGAACTACAGCAGCAGTTCGGCAACGTTCATCAAGACCGGGTTGAAAATCCAGAACATCGTCCTGGTGGGCGACAACACGGTGAACGCGAGCGTCTTCCTGCGCGCCGAGGACAGCGACGTCACCATCGAGGGCGGCGGCACAGCAACGCTGTCGACCACCGGCACCAACTCCGGCGTGGCCAATTTCTACTTCGTCAACAATGGCTACTCCTGCCGGATCAGCAATGTGAAGAAGTTCTACAACGCCGCAGCGCAATACCCCTTCCTGGGCAAGTCGGGCACGACGCAACTCTACATCGTGAACAGCAGCGGCGAGTTCAAGCGCACCGGCTCGGGCAACATCGCCATAGCCCAGATCAAGAAACTGGTCCTCACCGACACGCGCCTGACCAACTGCACCTACAGCGAGACCGCCACACAGTACGGCAACAACGGCTCGGTGCAGTTCGAGAGCACCAAAGGCGAGCCCGAGGTGGAGACCATCACCCTGGGCGGCGGCAGCGGCAAGTTTGACGTCAACGGCGACAACAACGTCGACGTGGGCGACGTGAACGCCGTGCTCGCGGCCATCCTCGCCGGCAACAAGGACTCGCGGTTTGACGTCAACGGCGACACCAACGTCGACGTGGGCGACGTGAACGCCATTCTCGCGGAGATCCTCTCGCCCTCGGGCAGCAGCGTCTCCTTCAAGATGGTCCGGGTCATGGGCGGCACGTTCACCATGGGAGCCGACGACAGCGACAGCGAAGCACGCGATGCCGAGAAACCTGCCCACCAGGTGACGCTCAGCGACTACTGGATCGGCGAACTGGAGGTCACCGAGGGGCTGTGGAAAGCCGTGATGGGCTCCAACCCCAGCGCCAACGTCAAGGGCGACAACTACCCTGTGGAGAACGTGTCGTGGGAGCAGTGCAACCAGTTCATCACCAAACTGAACCAGATGACGGGTCAGACCTTCCGTCTGCCCACCGAGGCCGAGTGGGAGTTCGCGGCACGCGGCGGCAACAGGAGCCAGGGCTACACCTATGCCGGCGGCAACACCGTAGGCGAGGTGGCGTGGTATCCTGACAATGCCGGCAGCGCGAAGCACCCGGTCGGCGGCAAGGCCGCCAACGAACTTGGCTTGAAGGACATGAGCGGCAACGTGTTCGAGTGGGTGAGCGACGTCAAGGGCGACTACCCGGGCACGGCGGTGACCAACCCGACCGGTCCGGGCACGGTGACCGACGCGACACGGCGCGTGCAGCGCGGCGGCAGTTGGCGCTACAACGTGTCGTTCTGCCGCACGACGGCGCGCGCGTTCGCCCCATCTACATCAAGTTACGACGACTGCGGCCTGCGCCTGGTCAAGTGACAGTCCCGCCACCAGACAGGCCAAGAGGGCATGTCATAATTCCGTTGCACATGAAATTGTGAGGGACGAGGCAAGCCCCGTCCCTCACGCGTCTGCCTCACAATCAATTAGTTGCACCCAATAGACTGTAAGGACGAGGCAAGCCTGTCTCTTCAGCCCGCCGCACATTCCCACATTATGGCACACCTTCAGTCTCGTTGATGGCGACAAATCAGCAACTTAAACGACAATAGAAGCAATAATATAAACCCGTTGGCGGAATTAAATTAGCCTCCAAGAGGCATAAATACAAACTTATTCGGCAGATTTCAAGGCAATAAAAATTTTTTATTCGCCAACGGGTATGTTGCATCTCATTGTATTTGATTGTTTTCTAATCGCCGCCAACCCCTACAACAGTTATAGCGGCAGGATTGACCACCAATAGGAGAAGAGGACAGTAATCAGAGCCAGTTCGGTGCCGAGCAGCAAACAGAGTGGCAGCGGCCGCCAGTCGGGAACAAGAGTGCGCAGCAAACTGAAGCCGTCGGCCATCGCCACGATAGTGCCCAGCATACTCTTGCAAGCGATCACCAGCAGCAGCCACCCAACAATACGCATCGTCCACCGCATACTGCTGTTGGACGACGCCTCGTTGTAGAGCACCTTGGCGCCATCAACGGGCTCGGTGGAGACACGCACCATCTCGCGCGACGTGCCCTCCATTGTGAACGGCTTGAGCGTCTTGAGCATCGGAACGGTGCCAACGCCGCGAATGCGCGCGATTTTGGGATAGACACTGTCCGGCACATTCATCGGCTCGCCGGTGGGCTGCGCGAACACGTGCAAGACTGTGGACGGCTTGAGGCGGAACACGACGCGCACGTCGCCCACCTCGGGCGAGAGCGGGTTGTCGCCATAGTACACGCAGTTGTCGTCACGACACCACGGGATGCGGGCGCCTTGGCCTCCCCCGCCCCCTCCTGAAGGAGGGGTGACTTGGTGCCGCTTGGTCGTCAACTCTATGCCGCGGCGGAACGTGGCGCTCTCGGTGTCGAGCACAACGCTGTCCTGCGGCAGATGCTTCACGCTGTCGATGAAAGCCGGAGGAAACAGGTAGTCGTTGATGCGTGCCCCACGGGAATAGAACGTAGTGTCGGGCAACGTGAGCCGCACGCTATTGGTGTGGCCATGCTCACGATGGAACTTACGTGAGTCAATCGGCGAGCAATACCAGTCACAGCTGTAGGAATAAGTCACGCGCTCCTGCTTGTCGCCATCGTCGTCAATATAGGTCTCGGTGCCTTTGATCTCGTCCCACTGGAAATACTGCACTTCGCGATGAACGGCGAGATAGCGTCCGCCCACGCCGTACAGCGGGTCATAGACATCGTCACCGGGCACCGCGCGGCCATAGACCTTGACCATCACAACCCGCGCACGGTCAACAAAAGCCGCCATCCTTCTGAAATAGTTTTCATTCCATGACAAAATGGCTACGCCGACCAGGATAAAGGCGATGCCGACCAGATAGCCGAACCACGATGTCGGCTCATGATGATATAGCCGTGGCGGTGCCATAGTCGTTGGTTGTCAGTCCTCGCAAGGCACGTTCACGTTGCGGCTGGTGACAAGGTCGTGGACGCGCTGCATAAAGCGGGTGTACTCCCCGCGCGAGTCGGCTCTGAGCAGGTCCTCGCGCCCCTCGGGGATGAGCACATAGTTCTCACCGCGATAACTGGGTTTCTGCACAAAGAATAGTTTATATCGTGGGTTATGCACCATCGGTTTGTCGCCGCGCATGCGCACGTTCACCTTCACCATCGCTCCGCCACGCGAGTCAACGTCTTTCTGGTTGCTGATAAAATTTCCGAGGCTATAGACGAGTAGCACGTCTTTATCGTAGGCTTCACTGTGGTGCATCTCCATCGGCTCAACCACATGGGGATGGCTGCCGATAATCAGATCCACGCCCTGCTCGACAAGCCAGTCGGCAAGGTCGCGCTGCCCTTGAGTGGGCTGCAAGCGGTACTCCTCACCCCAATGGAGGCAGACGCAGAGCACCTGCGCGCCGGCCCGACGCGCCGCCTGCAAGTCGGCGGCAATGAGCGTGCGGTCAAGGTGGTCCACCACTACCCCACCGGTCACAGGAATGCCGTTGGTGCCGTAAGTATAGGCCAGAAAGGCGAAACGCACTCCCTTAATGGTCTTGATGAGCGGCAACGCCTTGCCGCGCGCCTCCGAGTTGTCGTAGGTGCCCACGTGCGGGATGCCGAGGCGGTCGAGCGTGGCGTGGGTGCGACGCAGACCGGCCGCGCCACGGTCCATGCAGTGGTTATTGGTCGTCAGCAGCAGGTCAAAGCCGGCCGACTTGAGCGCCGCGGCATACTCGTCAGGCGCGCTAAACGTGGGGTAACCGCTATAAGGCGCGCCGCCTAATGGGCACTCGAGGTTCGCCACGGCGAAGTCGGCTCCGGCAATGTCATCAGAGAGATGGGTGAAGCAACGGTCGTAGTTATAGGTGCCGTCAGCCTGCGCGGCGGCGGAAATCTGCGGCATATGCTGCATAGCGTCACCCACAAAGGTAAGTTGCACATCGCCGGCGGCCTGCAGCAGCGACACCAACGACAACAACAACACAGAAATCAAATTCATAGCGGGAATGAGGATTAGATGTTAGATGTTGGTGGTCAGTTGATTATACATCATCAATCCCTTGACGGTCAACAAATATTTCTGCCTCGGATGGCTTGGTTTATCCATAAATTTCAGTCTAACGAAACCGGTTTCAATAGCCGGCTTCAAATGATAATCAAATAAATTCTTTCTATCACGCAAATTTGCTCTTGCGAGTATCTCTTTTATAGAAAGTTCTTCTTTTCCAATAACTTTTATCAAATTAACGACCAACTCATTGACTGAATTGAAATGTTGAGGCACCTCACTTGTGGGGGTACCTGTGGGGGAACTTGTGGGGGTACCTGTGGGGGAACCTG
>CAMHQD010000065.1 GCA_946187345.1 uncultured Porphyromonadaceae bacterium
AGCACGGTAGCACGGTAGCACGGTAGCACGGTAGCACGGTAGCACGGTAGCACGGGGACGGTTCTTCTGTTTCGGCGACAAGCCGCGAAACAGAAGAACCGTCCCCGTGTTTCGCGATTGTACACCGTTTTATCACGCGCGACACCTTTGAGGAGCGCATCAACGCGATGATTCAGTCCAAGAAGGCCTTGGCCGAGATGACCGTTGCCACCGGCGAGAACTGGCTTGGCCAACTGAGCAACCGCGAACTGACGCAACTCTTCACCCTGCAATCCTCCCACTAACCGCCAGAAAAACAATAATTAAACCATAACATCAGGGAAGTTATGGTTTAGATTTTTGAAAGATTTCCCACGCGTTAGCGTGGCCAGTCGACATCGATGCTCGCGGCCAGGCCAAGGCCAGGCCCTACAATAAGAATATTACAAGGCGACCTTGCGGGTGACGTTGTCGGCCACGACGATGTAGAGGCCGGAGGGGAGGGTGGCGACGGGGGTGGTGGCCACGAGGCGGCCGGTGGTGTCGTAGATGGCGACGCGGCGCGCGCCGGTGACGGTGATGTTGCCGGCGTCGGCTGTGATGGTGATGCCGCCGACGTGTGCGTCGCTGATGCCCGTCACGTCGTTTTTGATCTCAAACGGCGCTTTGGCACCCCAAGAGATATACTTCGACATATTGCTGAAGTTGCGCAGGCAGAGGTAGTACACAACGCCCTCGATACCCTCAAAGGAACTGGCGAACTCGACCATCGTCTTGCCGCCCACGGGGATGTTGACCACGGGGCTCTCGCCGACGCTGAGCACGCTGCTCTGGTTGGAGCCGAGCACCATATAGGGCAGGGTGCCGAGGAACGGCGTGGTGCCGGTGTTGCTGATTTCGGCGGTGAAGGTGATGTCGCCCGAGGGCATATAGTATTTGGTGGGGGCTACGGGCGTGACGATTTCAATGTAGAAGTCCGACACGTCGATGACCGTGAACGGATAGGGCTCGCCGATGTAGTCACCATTGCGGTCCACGATGGCAAGTTGGTAGTCACCGGGATTGCTCGGCGCGGTCATCTGCGCGCGAGTGATGATGTCCTTGCCGGCGGCCACGCCGATACGCTGACCGTTGTCGTAGTACATGGGTTCGCCGTCCTTAATTGTCACGTAGAAGACCTCGTCGTAGTATTCTGTGTCGGCGTTGTTGTGGAGGGTAGCCTCGATGTTGAAAACGGCATCGGTGCCGATGGTCTGGGGATAGTCAAACTTTGTTACGGAGAGGTTTGGCTTGTTGATGGGACTGGAGAAGTACATCGCACCATCTTGCACTTGTGCGATGAGGTAGCCCGGTGAGGACTGGCAATACCGGTAAGTGTTAAATCCGGCTTCGGTGCAGGCCCAGGTGAGCCACAGTTTATAGTCGCCATCGGCGAGTGATGTGGACGGCGTGTAGGTCACAGGGTGCTCGGGATTGGTGAAGGAGCGGCTCCAGCCGATGTTCATGTTGCTGGTGAATGAATTGGCGGCTGAGGCTGTCTCGACGGCATTGCCGTCGGCGTCGGTGAGACAGAAGTAGAACTCCATGGGGAGCGAGGGCCGGTAGTCGTCCTGCGAGAAGAAGCCGTAGCCGGCGACGAGCAGTCGCTGGACGAGCATCTGCACGGGCTGACCGAGGTCGACTTTCTCGGCGGCGGCGCCGAGGCTCTCGAGGTAGACCTCGATTGACTTCTCGGGCGCGGTGGCGGTGCCGTCGTCGGGACGAATGCCGATAACGATTGACTGGCCGAGGTTGTAGCCACCCTCATAGGAGCCGATGCCCTGCGAGCGCGGAGCGAGCGCCGAGATGAGGAAGTAGCCGTTGCTCTTGCCGCCCCACCCCCAGTTGAAGTGGTAGTAACCGCGCTTGTCATATCCGTCGCAGATAAAAGAGTGACCGCCGGTCTTGGTGAAGCCGCCGTAGATAACGGGGCGCTTGTTGTCGAGTTCGTTGTCGATGGTTCGTTCCCACTGCTCTACGGTCATTCCGGCACGGCGCAGGAAGCGCATGTCGGGCGAATAGCCGAAGTAGGTTTTCAGGGCCTCCATGGCGGCATAGTCAACCGAGGAACTGGTGCTGCCGTAGGCCATGTGCACGGCCACGCCCACGTGGTAGCAGAGTGTTGCCAGGGCGTTGCCCTTGACGGGCGTACAGCCTTCGTCGCCCACATAGTCGACCATGTTGTCCCAGTCGTAGGTGGTGGCGCCAAAGTTGGCGCTCATTGTGACGACATCGTCACCGCCGTCGACGGTGCTCTCAAAGGAATAGGAGCCGGTGCCTTGCTTCGGCCACTTATAGTAGTACATTATTTGCGAGGTGCTGGTGGCGACGCAGCCGGTGGCGCTATGCTGGGTTTGGCCGTCTTCGTCGACGTAGGTCGGGCAGAGGTCGTTATAAGGGCTGTTTTGGTTCCAGAGGCTCTTGATGAGCGGTTTGACCTCGCGGTCGCGCGGCGAGCGCCATGCGCGGCCATTGCCGGCGGCCAGGCCAAGGCCAGGCCCTACAACGTGGTCGCGCAGGTAGCGCATCTCTTGAGCGTAAGCGTCGAGCATGACGCTCATGCCGTCGGGGATGTTGTTGGGGTCGAACGAGCCGGTATCGCTATAGGCGAGCACGGCGGGCGCACGGTCGTCGCCGGCGACGATAACGTAGCCGGCATCGCTTGCCGCGCCATAGTTGAACACATAGTAGTCGGCCGCCGTGTCGTTGCCGGCGGTGAGGGCCAACACGGGGACGGCGCCGGCCGGCGCACGATGCGACGCGCTCGCGGCCAGGCCAAGGTCCTGGCGGGCATCGGTAGCGATAGATAGGGCTTGCTGCGGTGTGACCGGAGCGGCGTGGAGGGCGGCGGTCGCCAACACGAGGGCACCGAGTGAAGTAATCGTTCTTTTCATTGCTTGATTTATGAAAGGTTTACCGTTGACCGTTGACCGTTGACCAAAAGTAGAGGCCACGGTCAACGGTCAACTTTTGACACGCAAAGTTACTACTTTTTTTTAATTTTACTGCTTTTGGTTATTGTTTTTCATAGGTTTAAATTTGAACTACGTCACTTTGACAGTACCTTTGCGTCATTTTGGCACAACAATTCAGCACTTCGTGTCATTTTGGCAGCAAAATACTGAACGGCACAAATTGTGTAAACATTAAGGCGAACGGCGACCGCAAAGGTCGGCGGTTCACAACAATGAATGTTTAACAATTAAAAATATAGGAGGACACGACTATGTTAATCAAATCAACGAGAAATCAAAATTGGCTGCCTGAGGTTTTCAACACCCTGTTTGACAACGACTTTGCGATGCCGCGCGTTGCAGCCACCACACCAGCCATCAACGTGATTGAGCGCGAGCATGAGTATGCTGTCGAGATTGCCGCACCGGGTATGACCCGCGAGGATTTCCACGTCACCATTGACGCCGATGACAACCTCGTTGTTGACCTCGAGAAGAAGGCAACCACCGAGCAGAAGCCCGAAGAGCAGGCCGACAAGAACGACAACACCGTTAAGAGTTGCCAGTGCCACGACCACTACTTGCGCCGCGAGTTCACCTACACTCGCTTCCACCAGACGCTGCTGCTGCCGGACGACGTAGACCGCGACAAGATTACGGCCAACGTGAAGGACGGCATCCTCAACGTCACCCTGCCCAAGTTGACGCCCGAGGCCCAGAAGCGCGACGCCCGCGTCATCGAGATCGGCTGACGCCAGGGTTAGCATATAGCACGTAATATGTAGCACGCGGTGTGGCGGCTTTGCCACACACCGCGTGCTACATTATTGTTTGGCCAACGGGCGGCGCGAGACACGCGGCACGGCCAACTACACGCTAAATAGAGCGCTCGACGGGGAGGACGAAAGCGCGCAAGCCGAGTTTGGGAGTATCTACGTCCAACTTGTGGAGGAAGTCGAGCACGCGGTCGACGTGATCATCGGGCACGATGGTCATCATGGCCGAGGCCATCGAGGGCCAGGCGTGGGTGCCGTAGTGAGGTGTGCCGGTGACGGTGCCACGGCCCTGCACTTCTTGCCAAGCGGTAAAGCCACGGGCTCCCAAACGCGGCAGCGTGTCGACGATTTGCTCATAATATGCCTGGTCAAAGGCTATAAATATTGCTTTCATAGTCGTTATTCGTTATTGGTTGTTAGCGGCCTTGCGGGCATCCAACTCGGCGTGGAACTTGCGGCGCTGGCGGTTCAAGCCGTAGAAGGCGAACAGAGTGTACATCACCGGCACAAAGAGCAGCGTCAGGATGGTGGAGAAGGTCAAGCCGCCAATAACGGCCACACCCATCGGTCGCCACATCTCGGCACCCTCGCCGCTGCCGATGGCCATAGGCACCATACCCAGAATGGTGGTCAACGAAGTCATGAGCACCGGGCGCATGCGCGAGTGGCCTGCGTCGAGCACCGAGCGGCGGATGCTCATGCCACGCTCGCGGTTAAGCGTAATGTAGTCGATTAGCACAATACCGTTTTTCACCACAATACCGATAAGCATGATAGCGCCAATCATCGACATGATGTTCAGGTTAGTGCCCGTTATCCACAACATCAGCACTATACCCGAGAAGGCGAACATGATTGAACTCATGATGATGGCGGGATAGGTGAACGACTCGAACTGCGACGCCATCACGATATACACCAGAATGATGATCAGCACAGCCAACATGCTGAGGTCGCGGAACGAGTCCTGCTGATCCTCGTAAGAGCCGCTGAGTTCGATTGTGACACCTGCCGGGCGGTCCATCTTGTCGAGCAACGGCGCCGCATCAGCAATCACCTCGCTCATCGGGCGGTCTTGCACCACGGTGCTCACGGTGATGATGCGCTCGCGGTCCTTGCGCTCGATGGTTGGTGGGTTGAAGCGTTCCACCACGGTACCCACCTCCTTGAGGCGCACTCCCTCGCCACGCGCGTTATAAATAAGGATGTTCTCGATGTCCTCGATGCTCGTACGGTGCTCCGGGTCATACATCACCTTGATGTCATACTCGTCGCCGTCCTCACGGAAGTAACTCGCTGTGACGCCGTTGATGCGGTAACGCAGTGCTGTGGCTGCTTGCGTCAAGTTCAGACCATAGATGGCGAGTTTCTGGCGGTCGAAGTCCACCTGATACTCCGGCTGATAGTCGCTGCGGCTGATGTTGATGTCGGCCGCGCCCTCCACAGAGCCCAAAATGCGCTTGACGGCCTGCGCCACGCTATCGGTCTTGGCGAAGTCGTAGCCGTAGATCTCATAGTTGATCACACTCTGGCCGCTCATGCCGCCGCCGCGCTGACCGCCCACGTTCACCAGAGCCTTCTTCAGTTCAGGATAGTGCTTGAGGTCCTCTCGCATCAAGCCGGCAATCTCCACGATGCCACGCTTGCGGTCGGCAGGGTCGACGAGGCGGATATTCATCGAGATAATGTGAGAACCGTTGTCGCGCAGGGCGGCAAAGGTGTTGTCGCTGCTGGCCTGACCCACGGTGTAGTTAAACACCTTGATCTCGGGATACTTCTCCATCCACTCCTTGTAGAGACGGGCGCAGACGTCCTTGGCGATCTCCACTCGCGTGCCGATGGGCAACTCGAGGTTCACACCCAAGCGGCTATTGTCACTCGTGGGGAAGAACTCGCTACCGATAAATCGAGTAAGGAACATCGACCCCACAAAGACCAGCATGGCAGCGATAATCGTCTTCCAACGGTGAGCGATAACGAAGTCGAGCAGGCGAGCGTATCCGTTGTCAAGGGCATCGAGCACACGCTCGATGGGCGCGAAAATCTTGCGCATAATGTCACCCTTGTTCACATTGAGGCGCAACATACGGCTGCATAGCATCGGAGTGAGCGACAATGCAGCCGTGGTGCTGATAATCATCATGATGGTCACCATCCAGCCCAACTGACGGAAGAGCACACCGGTCATACCCGTCACAAGGGTGAGCGGGAAAAACACGGCGATAAGCGTCAGCGTTGATGCGATAACCGAGATAGCCACCTCGTTGGTGCCGTGGACTGCCGCCTGCTTGGGGTCGCTACCGCGCTCAATGTGGGTCGTCACGTTCTCCAGTACCACGATAGCGTCGTCCACCACCATACCGATTGAAATCGATAGCGACGATAGCGAGACTATGTTCAACGAGTTGCCTGTGACAAAGAGGTAGATAAACGAGGCAATCAACGAGATTGGGATAGTGAGCACGATGATGATTGTGGCCCTCCATCGTCCCAGGAAGAAGAGCACCACAATGACCACAAACAGCAATGCGTAGGCCACCGTCTCGACAAGCGAGGCAATGGTATTGCGGATGTTGTCGCTGGTGTCGACGATATAATCCAGATGGACGTCACTGGGCAGATTCTTTTGGATTGACGGCAAAATCTTGTGTATCTTGTCGCTGATCTCAACGCTGTTGGCGCCGCTCTGCTTCTGCACAATCACCATAGCGCCGCGCACTCCGTTGTTGAAGGCCTCCTGGGCACGCTCTTCAAGCGAGTCGTCGATGCGGGCGATGTCGCGCAAGTAAACCACTCCCCCGCTATCGCTGGTGCCCACAACAAGGTTCTGCATATCACGCGGGTCGACAAACTCACCCTGGACGCGCAGCGAGTAGGTGTCGCTACCGATGTCAAACGTACCGCCGGGGATATTGCGGTTCTCGGCGGCAATCAGGCTGGCGATCGACTCTACGCTGATGCCGTAAGCCTCCATACGCACCGGGTCAAGATAAATGTGCACCTCGCGCTTGGGAGCGCCGCCGATGCTCACCGAGCCCACGCCATCAACGCGCGCCAACGGATTGGCCACGTTCTCGTCGAGAATCTTGTAAAGGCCCGGCGTACTCTCGTTGGCCTGCACGCTCAACAACACAATCGGAATCATGTCCGAACTGAACTTGAAGATAATGGGCGTGTTGCTGTCGTCCGGCAGACGGCTGCTCACCATGTCAAGTTTGTCGCGCACGTCGTTGGTGAGAGCGTCGATGTCGTAGCCGTACTCAAACTCGAGAGTAATAACGCTTATATTCTCGCGGCTCGTGCTGGTGATGTGCTTGAGGTGCTCGACACTGTTGAGCGTGTTCTCTAACGGGCGCGTGACGTTTTGCTCGATGTCCTGCGCGCTCGCGCCCTCATAGGAGGTCATCACCATGATTGTGTTGGTGTCGATGTCCGGATAGAGGTCAATCGGCAACTTCTGCAACGAGAAGAGGCCGATGATAATCACCGCCACAAATATCAAGATGGTCGATACCGGTCTCTTGACCGATGTGCTATATAGACTCATTGTTCAGTCGTTGAGGGGTTGAGAAGTTGAGAGGTTGAGGAGTTGAGGGGTTGAGCCTCGCGCTATCGCGCTCGGTAATAATACATTTCTTCCCATTTGGGTCAGCAAATGGCTAAACTTCTCAACGCTCAACCTCTCAACCTTTAGGTTATTTATCGAGTTGAGCGCGGCTGCCGTCGGTGATGCGGCTCTGGCCGGTGAGCACGATGCGCATACCCTCCTCGAGGCCGTCGGTAATCTCGTAGCGATCCTTGAGGCGGCGGCCGAGGGTCACCTCGCGCCACTCCACCTTTCCGGTGCTGTCGTTCTCGGCGTTGTAGATAAAGACGTAGCGCACTCCACTACCGGTTTGCTTGACAACGGCGCGGTCGGGCACAACGGTACTCTCGCGCGAGCCATAGTTGAACGTAACGCGGGCAAACATACCCGTGCGCACCCGCTCGCCGCTATTGGCGATTGAAACCTCCACTTGGAAAGTACGGCTGCTGGGGTCGACGCTGGGGTGAATGATGCTCACCTTACCTGCAAACACTTCCTCGCCATAGGTGTCGAGGCGCACATCGACCGGCATACCCACCTTAATCATCGGATATTCCATCTCGTTGACGGCGACAACCACCTTGAGGGGCTGCTGCTGCTCGATGGTGAGAATGGGCAAGGCACCGGGCAAGTCACCGGCATCATAATTCTTGACGGTCACCACGCCGCTCACGGGCGACGTGAGCACGGTGTTTTCCTGCATGGTGCGGATGGCGCGCGCCATCGCGTCATACTGCGCCTGCAGTTGGTCGACGGCTTGCTGAGTGCCGCCACCGATGGCAACGAGTTGCTTGGCGCGGTCCAAGTCACGCTTGATGTTGGACAGCGAGATTTGCTGCTGGGCGATATTCACGTCGTCAAGGATAACAACACTCTGGCCGGCGCGCACGTGGCTGCCCACGTCAACAAGGATGCGCTTGATGCGGCTACCGCTATTCGACGAGATATTGTTTGTTTTGAAAGCCTCGACCGTTGCTGTATACTCGGTTGTGTTGTCAACGGCTTCGCGCGTCACAGTGGCGAGCGTGACCAGTGGCAGTTCTTCCCTCACCTGCTGCTTGGCATCGTCCTTGCCTGTGCAGCCGGCCAGCAGCGCGGCCGCGGCCGCCATCACTATTATCTTCTTCATTGTATATTGTTGTTCGTTAATTCGTTATTATTTGGTCACTCGTTGACAAAGTGGCTGTTGCCGAGAGTGTACTCAAGTTCATTCTCAGCCACCAAATAGTTGTAGATTGTTTGGAAGTAGGCGAGGCGGGCATCCAAGAGGGCGTTCTCTGTGTCGAGAACCTGAATGAAGGTCGCCGCACCGATTTTGAAACTCTCGTGCATGATCTCGTTAGCCTTGACAGCCTGACGCACGCCGGCCGCGTTGCTCTCCACCTGTTTGAGACTCTTGACAATGTTATCCATTTGGGATTGCACTTGCAGTTGGAGGCTACGCTCCAAGTTCTCGCGTCGCCACTTCATCTCGTTGAGCGAGATTTCGGCCTGCTTCTGGCGATAGTAGCGCTGGCCGCCCTGGAAGATGGGCAATGACAACGTCAAGCCAACGCTGCTCGACTTGGTCCACATGAAGTTGCGCAACGGGTTGCCATTGCTCATCGAACTCCACATCAGGCTCGCGCTGCCGCTCAGCGTGGGCCACCAGGCGGCCTTGCGCATCTCGAGCGTGTGTCGCAGCGACTCGGTTTGCAGTTCGAGCGTTCGCAGCGATGTGTTGCGCGTCAGGCTGGTGTCTGTGGCCAAAGTGCGGTCATACATTCTCACCTTGAAGTCCTCGAGCGACTGCGTCAACACGAGTGGAGTGCGCACATCCATACCCATGAGCATCTTCAGTTGCAAGCCCAACTGACGGATGGAGTTGTCAACTTCGAGTAGTGATGGTTCGAGGTTGGTCACGGCCACGTTGGCGCGCAGCACGTCATATTCGCTTGCCGCGCCCATGGCGAATTGCTTGGCGAAGACATCGGCCACAAATTTGGCGGTGGCGTAACTCTCGTTGAGCACACGGCGCGTGTCGATGGCTAATAACTGGGCATAATATGCGTTCTTTACCTGATGAACCAACGAGAGTTTATTGGCTCGCGCGGCCTCAAGGTTCTGGAGGATTTGGTCGTCGCTCACTTTGAGTGACTTCCACAGCGTGGGCATCACCAATGGGATGGTCGCGTTGAAGCCCGTGCTGAACTGATTGTCGCGACCCATTTTGATAGCACGGGTCTCGCCACCGCCAGCGTCCATATAGATAGTTTGGAGCGAGAGGTTGCGGGTATATGAGCCCGTGAAGTTGAGCGATGGCAACAGTTGACCGAGCACCTCCTTGCGGCTATAGTCCACGCGCTTGACCTCCATGTCGGCCACTTTGACAGTGGGATTGTCGCTTAAGGCGATGCGAACGCACTCGTCAAGCGACAACCGCAGGCTGTCGCCACTTACTTGCTTCAGGTCATGGGCGTTTACCGCCAGCAGCGTTGACGCCAGGACCACCGAGGCCACCAGCATCCGTTTTATTCTCATATTCAATATATTTATCAATTCTTGATTTTCAAACTGCAAAATTACTCCTTTTCCACCAACATACAAAATAAAATATGTGCTATACCCCACAATTAAGAATAATTTGCATTTAGCCAATATTGGCCCAGGCTGTTAAAAAATCTTGCGATAGCCAGATTACTTATCTTATCTGCATCTCACGTCACACTTTTTTCGTACCTTTGCATTTTGGTTTAATTACTCAACTCACCAAATTAAGAGTTCAGTGCAAAACGGTCATGCCGTTTTGTCCCCAAAACGAACTAACAAAAACGAAAAACTAATAACTTTATGGGTCTTAAAATTGTTGTTCTGGCCAAGCAAGTGCCGGACACCCGCAACGTCGGGAAGGACGCGATGAAGGCCGACGGCACTATCAACCGTGCCGCCCTGCCGGCAATCTTCAACCCCGATGACCTGAACGCGCTCGAGCAGGCGCTTCAACTCAAGGACGCCCATCCGGGCTCCACAATCACGATAGTAACGATGGGCCTGCCGCGCAGTGCCGAGATGGTGCGCGAGGCTCTCTATCGCGGCGGTGACAACGGCGTGGTGCTGACCGACCGCCCACTTGGTGGAGCCGACACCTTGGCCACAAGTTACTCTCTTGCCCAGACAATCCGCCACCTGCCTCAGGGATACGACATCATCATCGGCGGCCGACAGGCCATCGATGGCGACACGGCCCAGGTGGGACCGCAGATTGCCGAAAAGTTAAACCTGCCGCAGGTCACCTACGCCGAGCAGGTCACTGTAAACGACGGCAAAGCGACTATCAAACGTCGCCTCGAGAATGGATTTGAGGTCGTTGAGTGCCCACTGCCGCTCGTAGTAACCGTCACAGGCAGTGCCGACGCTTGCCGCCCTCGCAACGCCCGTCTTGTGCAGAAGTACAAATATGCCGTCACACCGAGCGAACTTGAGGGCCTTGATGACCGCCGCAAGGCGCTTGTCGAGTCTCGTCCGGAGTTGCTCATCAGTCAATGGGGCGTAGCCGACATCGAGGCTGACCCGGAGCAGATTGGTCTCAAGGGCTCGCCAACCAAGGTAAAGACCGTTGTGAACGTCGTCTTCCAGGCTAAGGAGAGTAAGCGCCTCGACGGCGGCGACGATGCCGGCCTCGAAGACTTGGTCAAGGAACTCATCACCGACCACATCATCGGATAAAAACGTTCGGTGTGCAGCCACCTCGTGGCTGCTTTCTAACGACTAATGACTAACGACTAAAAACGAAAATAATGCAAGACAAGAATAACCTCATAGTTTACTGCGAGTGGGATGGCAATCGAGTGGCCGACGTCAGTCTCGAGTTGCTCACCAAGGGCCGCCAACTTGCCACCACGCGCGGCATCCGTCTCGAGGCTCTGGTGATTGGCAGCCACCTCGACGGCGTTGAGCACGACCTCTTCCCCTACGGCGTTGACGTGGTCTACAAAATTGATGACGAGCGCCTATTCCCCTACACGTCGCTCCCCCACGCGTCGGCCGTAATCAACCTCTTCCGCGAGATAGAGCCGGAAATCTGCCTCATGGGTGCCACCACAATCGGACGCGACCTCGGTCCTCGTGTATCGTCGTGCCTGCATAGCGGCTTGACGGCCGACTGCACGGCCCTTGAGATTGGCGACCACATCGACGCCGTGACCAAAACCGAATATCACAACCTGCTTTATCAGATTCGCCCGGCCTTTGGCGGCAACATCGTCGCCACCATCGTCAACCCTGAACACCGTCCACAGATGGCAACCGTGCGAGAGGGTGTGATGCGCAAGGAAGTGCTCGACCCGGCCTACAAGGGAAACGTCATAGACCTTGACCCGGCCAAGTACGTTGATCCCGAGAGTTTCGTCGTCAAGATTATAGAGCGCGAGGTGGAGGCCAGCAAGGTCAATATCAAGAGCGCTCCCATCGTTGTGGCCGGCGGATATGGAGTTGGCAGCAAGGAGAACTTCCAGTTGCTCTTTGAACTCGCCGACGTGCTCGGTGGAGAGGTTGGCGCCTCACGCGCGGCAGTCGATGCCGGCTTTGTGGAGCATGACCGCCAAATTGGCCAAACCGGCGTGACCGTGCGACCAAAACTCTACATCGCCTGCGGCATCAGCGGCCAAATCCAGCACATCGCCGGCATGAACGAGAGTTCGATTATCATCAGCATCAACAATGATCCCGAGGCTCCAATCAACACGATTGCCGACTATGTGATTACCGGCAACCTCGAGGAGGTCATCCCTCGCTTAATCAAATATTACAAGAAAAACAGCAAGTAAAAAACGTTCGGTGTGCAGCCACATT
>CAMHQD010000066.1 GCA_946187345.1 uncultured Porphyromonadaceae bacterium
CGCCTATGTGCTGTCGCCCCCTATCGGGGGCTCTTGGCCTCGCCTTGGCGTGGCCATAGAGTAAGCCCCGACAATGACAAAGGCGCCTAAATTGCTATAATACAATCGATTATCTGAATGTTTATTTAATTTACCGGACAGTAATAATTAAAAACAATTTATTGGAACCCATTTGTCCTTAACAATAATTGTTCCTAATTGTATTTCATTGCCTTTCTTTATCCTCCGATAACCATCTGGCGTCTGCCCCGTCAAGAGCGGCATCCCATCAGCGGAATTGCGAGTCCCGTCAAGGGCGACTTTTGCGATAATACTTTGTCGCTAAAGTGCCTCACACCCACCAAATAACAAATGACAAAACCGCCCCAATCCGAGGTGGTTTTATATCATTTATGATGCTACCAAATTTAGACTATTAAATGAAATCATGACTTTTTGCTCAATTAATCTCATGAATTCATCCATATAATTCCAATCTGGTCTACCGCTCGAGGTGACAGGCAAAAGAATGCTAAAATCAGTTCTCATATGGCGGTTTAGTTCGTTTATAAATGCCTTATATCGTTGTCTTCCTTCACGAAATATCATTGTTGCTATAAAACGCTTACAATAGTCGGAAATTGGATGTTTAGGTACTAACACATTTACATTCTGACTTGTGTAAAAGGGTTTTTCTTGAATAAAACATGAGCCTAAATATTCACCGCCAAGCGAGATTGTCATATTACCAGCGTTATAAGGTTTAATACCTTCTATTTCGTCAATAAAATCTGTTACACCATTATTCACATTTGAACGACCGACAAAGTTGATTTTCGGATTGTTGCAATGCATTTTCACTTTATCTAATTTCGTTCCACTATCAATTGTGAATAAATCGTCATCATAAAGATGAAATCGTTTCCATGATGTTGTATCAATTTTTACTCTCGATTCACTCCCCCCCCCTAAAACTTTGATAATTAGGCTAATATCTTGTTTTACTCGTTCTTCGATTTGCTTCATATATTCCTCCATAAACAACCAATGCGGTTGTCTATTTGAGGTTGCAGGAAGTTTAATAGTCAAATCGGGTAGAACCGTACTTGAAATTTGGTCTGCATATGAACTTTGTCTTAATGAGGATTTTATTGCAGAAACAAGATATTGGCCTGTGTATTGATTTAAAGTTATATTAATTGGTTTTAGACAATGCACTTTCATGTCTAAACTTGCTTCTCCACAATGATAGAAAACAGTACCAAGAAATGAAACACTTATAAAATTGTCATAAACTCTATAATTCTCTGTTGGTTTACCAGTATAATCAAAATATCCAATAATCCCATTATTTATGCCAGAAACTGTTATACGTGGTGTCGAGCCATTCTCTTTCAAATCAATTTTAGAAATGCTTGCGCCTGTTGGAACTTGTTTGCCGCCTTTTAAGGTTTCAAACAAATCACCAACTCTAAAATCCAGCCATAACTTTGTATCTATCTTTTTCATTTTTCGCTTTTTAATGTTATGATGGTGTCGTTATTTGATAGTGTAATTTGGCTACTATACAAAACCTTTTGTAGTAACCTCTCGCCAAATTCTTTTGCATCAATACCCTGCTTAAAAAGTTCATATTCCATCATTGACCTAATAAAATCTTCTTCAAAGATTTCAAAAGGCTTTTCGGGCATTTGATAAGAAAGATGTTCATTTGGATGGATAATTTGCCTTGTATGGTAAAGATAGTCATCGCCGTTTTGAATTGCTCGAATCCAATAATCTTCTTTTTCAGGCCAACGATTTTTTATATCTTGACGACCCTGATTCTTAACGGTCTCAAGACCATCTTCTTCAATATAATAACCTATAATATCTTGACCGTTTTGAGGCAAGCCGGCAGTAAAAACAAAAACTGAAGTAGTTATACCTTGACCAAAAAACAAGTTCTCAGGCAACTTGACAATCATGGTCAATCTATGGTTCTTTAATAGTTTATTTCCAAACTTTTTGTCCGTCATATCTTTCTCAAGTTTTTTGTCGGGCAATATAAAAGCGCATACTGTTCCTTGAGGTACGGAATTTAAAACATTCATAACTATTTTCAAGCATCCATATTTCCGCTCAAATGGTGGATTCATCAAGACCTTAGTTATTCCTTTAGACTTTATCCAAACACACGCTTCTTCTGTTCTCGAATCTAATTGTTCAAGGTTTGTTTTGCCGTCTTTGTGTATAAGCATATTAGCACAAGCTAAAGCAAATATCTCCCTATCAAACTCTATTCCAAAAAGTTGATTACGTTTGATAATTCTTGCTTCTTGTGTGCTAACGCCCCCAACTTCGCGTATCATGTTACACATCGCTTTGACAAGGAACGCGCCCGAGCCACAAGCTGCATCAAGCACACAATCATCTTTATGGACGCCAATTAATCTGTACATAAAGGATGTTATATGGTCTGGTGTAAAAACTTGCCCTGACTCTGACTTTTTCTTGTAACGGTTAAATTCATTAAAGAATATGCCCATTACATCTTCACCATTCCAGTAGTCGGAATTTACACATTCAGAAATGTCTGCAATCCATGAAATAAAATTATTGATAGCCTCTTGGTTTTTATCATTATTCATTTCAATAGAGTTATAAACACTCGTTAGTGTCTGTAACTTCAGATTTTGCTGTAAATCTTCTTCAATAGTTTTGTTTAGAGTACTTAATATGCTTGATTTAAGTGTTGGGAAATCCATACCCATATTTAAAAGTGCCCCATAGCGTTTAGCAACCAAAGCACACGCTGTAAAAATCATTCGGTGGTAAAGATTTTTAATACCAAACTCAGTATGTAAAGTGTCGTTAATTTGCTTTGTTAAGCGATATATTTTTTGCTTGTCAATACTTTGTTGCGTAAATAGGCTTTTGTAGTAGTGCTTATGTTGTAGCGTAGAAGCAATACCGGTAATTTCTTCGTCATTTTTGAAAACTCGAATGTCAATACCATTATACAATATTCCGATAACTTTTGAATACTTCTTTTGAACAATCGCAATATTTTTTTTTAATTCAAGTACCCATTTTTCTTTTGATAATTCTTCCTTTTCAGATTTGGTTTCAAGAATTATAGCAACAGCTCCTTTATCCTTAGGCAAATACCAACCGTCCGGCTTGTTGCTATTGCCGGAGAACCCCAATTGATTAAATGTAGTAATTTGTCCTGTACCTTGTTGTACATTCTCTTCACTATCATCAAATCCGAGAATTATTTTGGCATCATCTCTTACTTGGTCTTCAGTCCTCATATATATTATATGACCTTTATATCGTTATGTTATTTAATAGTGAATTTTGCTTTTACTGGACTGCAAAGGTAAACAAAATTCTGCTTCATCACGTCACTTGTGAATAACTTTTTACCCAAAGGGTAAAAAAGGGAACGCGAGACTAAACACCATGCGCCAAAAAAATGGACAACATCAATATTTTTCTCTCTACACAATACACTCTACACCATACACAAGCGAGCAACGCTCGCTATATACTTGGTTGAGCAAGGTTCACTGACCGCACAGCGCCGCTATGGCGCCGACTCTCGTTGTGAACTTTCTTCAAAAATCTACTAAACCAGATACGATGCCTAACTTGTTTGAGTATTGTTTAGGCGCACCCCATTTAATAATCCGTCTCTGGAAAATTATCGAAATTTATTTCTCACGTATAATCAGTAACTGTTTACGTAAAAACCGTAAAATATTTATTTAAACAAGAGAACAAAGGCATTTTAGAGAACAAGTGATTGGATTAACGATATTTTTACCGTAAATTTTACGGATTTTACGTGATATCATATGATTATTTTCGATAATTTTCGAGAGAGAAAAATCGAGTTGCGGAATTTAGGTAATATTAAAAAATTTGGTTTGTAAAACAGAATTTTATAAATTTGCAGCAATTTATAAACTGCGACTTCACAAATTCATGAGGTGGATTTTGAAATTCATGACAACCCTGCTTGGGTTGCTATCCATGACGGCGTGTGAGAACGGTATCCTCACCGACGCGCCACAAAACAAGCCGGTTGAGGAGCGCCGCGTGGTGCTGCTCGATGTGCTCGGCAACGTGTATGACCAGACGGGCAAACTGGTAAGCAAACTGCCCAACTGTGAGTTCGCCTCGCAAATTATCGCCGACGGGGAGGACTGGTTTGTTTCCGGAAGCGAAAGCAACGGGCGCATCGGCTATTGGAAAAACGGCAAGTGGAACACCCTGCACGTCGACGACCTTGATGACGTGGATCACACCATCTACGGCATGGGCAAATGGGACAGTTACATGTACCTGTTTGACTATCCCAAGGTGTTGAAAAACAGCGGCATCTTCCGCCTCGAGGATAGCGACAACTTCATTCCGGCCAACATGGCCATCTCTGTGTCAATCGGCAACGTCTATGTGGTGGGGCAAATGTTGGAGGGTAGCATCGAGGACGGCACCTCACAATATGTGCCGGTTCTATACACCGAGCACAAGGGAGTCTTCACCGGCGAGAGGTTGCCAATGCCCGAAGGGACCACCGTCGGCGAGTGTACGGGCGTACACGCCTACGATGGCTCGCGCACGGTGATTTGCGGCTCGGCCGACTACCAGGCAACCGTCTGGGTCGACAAGGTGCCGCAACTGTTGCCGCTCACCCTCGCTCCGGATCTCAAGTTCGATGATATAATCAGGCGCTCGATAGCCAACGGCACAACCGTTTGTGGCGGCAAGGTCTATGTGGGCGGCTATGAACTCAACAGAGACCTGAAAATGGTAGCCACGGTGTGGTGTGACGGGGTACCGCTGCGACCGGTCAGTGGCGACCCGCGCTTCCCCAGTTCGATAGTGCAAGAGGTTGAGGCCTACGGTGACGACATCTACTACCTCACGGTCGAGTTTGGCGTCGATGAGGAGGACAACGACATCTCCACCACAATCCTCTGGATGAACGGCAACATCATCGCGCGCTTCGCCGACATCGTCGCCGTCAACTTCGCCGTGCTGTGATTTGTCTAAATTCCGCAACTCGATATTTTCCTCTCAAAGATTCACTAAAAGTATTTATCTCGTAAATTTCTGTAAATCCACGCATATTTAAGTTTGACGATAAATCCCGGCGAATAAATTATTTTGGATAATAACGTCTTGTGGAAATAAGGTTTTATAGGGGGCGTTAGAATGGGGGTGGGGAAGTGACGGTGAGGTCGCGGCCGGTGAAGGGGTGTGTAAAGGAGATGGAGGCGGCGTGCAGCAGCAGGCGCGGTCCGGTGATGCCGTAGAGGCGGTCGCCGACGATGGGCGTGTTGAGGCCCTCGACGCTCGCGGCGTGGACGCGCAACTGGTGGGTACGGCCGGTGACCGGCGCGAACTCCACGCGGGTGCGGCCCCCCGAGCGGTCCAGTACTTTGTAGTTTGTTATTGACACCTTGCCGAACGCGCGGTCTACTTTTTGGCGCGGACGGTCGTTGATGTCGGGCGCGAGCGGCAGACTTACGGTACCCTTATCGGCACTCACATCGCCGTCCAGCACGGCAATATATCGCTTGTCAACCTTGTATTTGTAGAATAGTCGTTGCAGTTTGGTGTAGGCCTCCACAGTTTTGGCTATTATCATTACGCCGCTAGTGTCCATGTCTAAACGGTGGACAGCGCGCGCGAGGCCGGGCTGCGGCACAGCGTGGAGAAACGCCTGCTCAACGGTGACGGCATTCTCAAGGTGCCCTTCGTGCGAGAGCATTCCCGCCGGCTTGCTCACTACCGCCAGCCACTCGTCGTCGTGGAGGATAGTTAGCGGCTCGTCGCACGGTTTGTTTAGCGGGTCGGGCTCAACGTCAAGACCTTGCAGCATGAAGTGTAGCAATGGCTTGCACTTGCTGCTGCACGAGGGGTAGTAATGCCCGTGGCGGTGCACCTCGCCGGTGCCGCTATCGCCCCACCACACCTCGGCCATGCACAGGGGGTGCAGGTCGTGGGCGAAGGCATATTGCAACAGTTTTGGGGCGGCGCACTCGCCGGTGCCGCCAGGCGGCAATGCCTCCGGCAGACCGTTGTCACGTTGGAAAAGATGGACCGCGTCGAGCACTGACAGACGCTCGCCGCGCGCGTTGCTTACCATCATGCTCTCGAACAGCCGCAACTGCAACCGTTGTGACAGTTGCTCGCGCTGGCGGCGTAGTTCGGCCGTAACGTTGTCGATGTCGCTCAGGCGGCGCAGGAAGTGCTCGCGCTGACTTTCCAACCGTTGGCGCAGCCGCTTGAACTCGGCCCGCTGATATTTACTGTCGTTCTCCAATGCCTCCATCGCCGTGTCGTCGAGCAGGCCGCTCTGCCGCATTTCGCGGCGGTGGGTCCGGTCGCGCTCAATCATGCGCTTGAAGTCGGTGAGCAGGCTCTCGGCGCGGAGGTTGTGCAGTTCCATCGCTTGTGCCGCGGCGGTGCGCTCGTCGCCGGTGTGGGCGGCGTTGATGTGGGCCGTGAGGCTGTCGATGCGGGCCATATCGGCCGGGTAGAAGTGGTCGGGAGCGAGCAGGTCGTCGACAGGCGGCACAAAGCCCGGGTGGTGGTAACTGCCGGCCACGGTGCCCGAGAATGCGGCCAGCCAGCCCAGGCGGCCGGAGGCGTCGCCGGCAACGAGCACTCCAAGCATCTTGCCGCTGTCTAACTCGGCGAGCCACGCGGCCTCGCTCACCTCGCGGTGCAGTGCCTCTAAACGATCAAACGTGTGGCGCACGGCAAGCCGCGCCAACGGGTGCGGCTCGTAGCAAAACGGCCACGTGAACTGCCTCGGCATCTCGATGCCCTCGAGTTCCTCCTTTGTGAAAAGATTGAACAATTCCAAGAAAAAACAATTGAGTGGCGTGGCGGTGCCCGCCACGCTTAAACGTAAATGTCGCTACCTGCTACACGCTACCTGCTACACACTCGTGTTGCTCGTGTTGCGGCGCACCCAGTTGGCAAACCCTTTGAGCAGCGGCTTGCGCGATGACGCGTGCTTGCGGTGATGCAGCGGGTTGGGCTGGTCGAGCACGTACTCATTGTAGTAACTGATGATGATGGTTGTCAGCGGCAGACCGACAATGAGGCCGATGAAGCCGAGAATGTAAGCCCACAAGGACAGCGCGAGGAAGATGATGGCCGGGTTAAGGCCCATCTGCTCCTTCATAATCAGCGGGATAAACACCAAGTCTTGTATTACCTGACACAGGCAGTAGGCTCCAAAAATCCATAGGAACCACGTCAGGAAACTCGTGCCGGTGGCCACGCTCGCCACGAGACCGAGGAACATCGCGATAGGGAAGGACACCAACTGCAAGTAAGGCACCATGTTCAGCACGCCCACAAACAGGCCGAACACGATTGCCATCGGCAGACCGATAATCGAGAACTCGATGGCAAACACGATGCCCACGAGTAGCGACACCAACGCCTGACCGCGGAAGTAGCCGCTCATCGTCTCCTGCACGTCGCGCAGGATGCGGAAGGTCATGCGGCGGTAACGACGCGGCACCATCGCCTTGAAGCCTTTTGAGATTTTGTTGAAGTCCAGCAGCACAAAGAACATATAGAGCAACACGATGAGCGAACTGACGATGCTCAACACCACGCTCACCGTGCCGCCCACAACGCTCCATGTGCCCGAGAAAACGTTGTTGGCAACCTCAAACCACTGCTCCTTGGTGAGCATAGTGTCCCACTGGCTCAAGTCGATATGGCTTTTGATATACTCGGTGACCACGTCGGGGATATACGGCATGTGGATATTGCTCTCGGCGTATGCCGCCAGCATCTTGCCCATGCCGGCAAACTCGGCTATGATGTAAGGAATGAGCAGCCACAGCGCGCCGCCCACAATTGCGATTACCAGCAGCAGCGTCACGACCACGGCCACCGCGCGGTTGCGCGTCAGCGGGCAACGTTGCACGAGGTCGACGAGCGGATTGAGCACGTAAGCCATCAGGCAGCCCACCAAGAATGGCAACAGCACCGGTGACAAGTAGTCGATGGCATATAGGATGCAGCCCACGGTGACCAGGGTGATGATGATGCGCACTACGCGGTCGAAGTCATACTTGCGCTCGGGCTGCGGCTCGAGCGTGTTGCTCATGCCTAACTCACGCATCGATGGCAGGCTATTGTTCACTTCGTTATTCTCCATTGTCGTTTGTCATTTTCTTTGCAAAAGTACTAAAAAAAAATTACCTTTGCAACGAATATGAAGAATCGATTGATTGTAATCACCGGACCAACGGGCGTGGGCAAGACGGCGGCGGCCATCGCGCTGGCCCGGCAACTTGGTTGCCACATTATCGGTGCCGACTCTCGTCAACTCTACCGCGAGATGCCCGTCACCACAGCGATGCCGACGGCCGTGGAACTTGCCGCCGTGCCTCATCACATGGTGGCGTGCCGCAGCGTCACGGAGCCGTGCTCGGCGGCGGCCTACGCCGATGAAGTGCTCGCCATACTGCCGCGGGTGTTCGCCGCCGGCCACGGCCATGCAATCTTGTGTGGCGGCTCGATGATGTATATCGACGCCGTCACGCGTGGCATCGACGTGCTGCCGGATATCCGCCCCGAAGTACGGCAGTCGGTGTTCGACGACTATGAGCGGTTTGGTCTCGAGGTGATGCTCGACGAGTTGCAACGGCTCGACCCGCAACACTATGCCGTGGTAGACCGTCGCAACCCGCGGCGCGTGTTGCACGCCATTGAGGTGTGCCGCCAGACGGGCACTCCGTATAGTTCGCTGCTTACAGGCCGAGTTGCCACACGGCCGTTTGAAATCACCAAGATTGCGCTCGAATTGCCGCGGCAAGAACTTTTTGACCGCATCAACCGACGCGTGGACGCGATGGTGGAGGCCGGGATGGTCGACGAGGTGAGGCGCCTGATGCCGCTGCGCCCGTTGTCGACGCTCGACACCGTGGGCGTGCGTGAGATAATGGCCGTACTCGACGGAGCAATGACGCTGCCTGATGCCGTGGAACGCATTAAGAGGAACTCACGCGTGTACGCTAAGAAACAACTGACGTGGCTGCGACGTTACCCCGATGTGCTTTGGCATGACGCGCACTCACCCCTGACGGCCGACCTTCTCCTCTAAAGCCATAGACGGGTACTTAATCAAATCAGTGTTCAGATTTATCGGTGGCCGGTCGCAGTGTCGCGCTGTAGAGTGTGCAGGTGCCGAAGGTGAAGTGGCGTGCCGTGCTGTCGGTGAAGCCGGCGGCGCGCATCAGTGCGAGCATATCGTCGCCCTGGGGAACGGCGGCGATGCTGCGTGGCAGGTAGCGGTAAGCCTCACTGTCGCCGCTCTTGAGCGAACCCGCCCACGGGATGATGTGGAGCGTGTACAGGTCATAGAACCAGCGAATCAGCCGGTTGCGTGGCGTGGACAGTTCCAGCACGGCAAGTATGCCGCCGGGACGCAACACGCGCGCCATCTCCTGATAGCCGCGCTCAAGGCTCTCGAAGTTGCGCACCCCGAAAGCCACCGTCACCGCGTCAAATGTGTCGTCGGCGTAGGGGAGCGCCAGACAGTCGCCGGAGGCGAAAGTGACGCGCCGGCTCAGGTCATCGTCAGCCGAGACCTTATCGCGTGCCACGGCGAGCATACCCTCGCTCAAGTCGATACCGCTGACGGTGGCCGACGGCAAGGATCGGGCTATCTGGATAGCGAAGTCGCCCGTGCCCGTGGCAACGTCAAGCACCGCGCGCGGCGAGGCCGTCGCGACAGCCTTGACGGCCTCGCGCCGCCAACAGCGGTCGATGCCAAGTGTCATGGCGCGGTTCATGAAGTCATAGGCTGGCGCGATGTTGTCAAACATCTGACGCACCTGCTCTGTCTTGCTCTCGCCGGCGGGCGAGTAAGGTTTTATATTCTCGACGTCCATAGTTTCTTTATATTGGTGGCGCCATCGATGTGGCTGCACACGGAACATTGATGATATTCTTATCCCCTCCTTTTGGATGGGGAAGGGGGGAGGATAGTCGTGTCATCGAGCAGCAGGCCGTAGTCCGGCGCGATGCGCAGTGTGCCGCGCAAGCCGTGACGCTCGCCCATATGGGCGGCCACAACACCCATTGTCGCCCGTAGGTTAAGTTCCACACAGGGGTTGATACCCACGCCGCCGTCCGCGCGGCGGTAGAGCAGCATATCAATGCCGAGGTGGCCGTTATAGCGTGCCGGAATGACTTCCCGCAACGCCTGCGTCACGGCTTCTACAACGTTGTCAAAGTCCGGATATAGTGCCGCGATGCTATCGTGAAGCGCTTGTCGGCTGTCGACAAGCGTGCCGCACCATTGACTGTGCTTGTCCACGGTAAACAACGAATAGCCGTCCAGTTTAAGTTCGTCATGCTCGCAAACGAATTCCACACCCATGTCCATCAGGCGGTTATAGTATGGCTCAATCATGACTGCTCCCAATCGTTTGAACTCACCCTTCAGCCACTTCCACATCTCCGCCATCAGGTTGTCGTTGCCCGGCGGCTGCCGGTAGATCCCTTGGCCGCTGCCGCTATAGAGCCTCTTGAGGTAGAAGCCCTCGTTTGTCTGCAGGGCAAGGCGCAGGCTACGCAACCCGTGCTCATCGTCACGCAGCACCGCCGGTGGCGGGCACAACTCATATCCGAATCGCTCCGTGACGAGCCGGTGAATTTTCACTGTCGTCAGTCGGTTAGCCGCGTTGAGTGTGTCGGCATCAAGCAGATTATCGCCGTCGAGCGGCAGTTGCTCTGGTGCAGCGCCGCGCGCTATCAGTCGCCGTGCGATGCTGTTGCACCACCCCCATGGGCGGTAATTCACGTCATGGCCCGATGGCGGTCTGGTTATGACGGTGACGTGAGGCGTGTGCTCGTCGGCCCAACGTTGCCACCTTTCGATCTCACTATCGTCGCCTTCGACAAGCACGGCGTCGCCCGGAGAGGCTATCCAGCAAGGTAGCAACTGCATCGCGCGAGCCATTCGTTGCGCGAACGGCTTGGCGGTGTACACGGCTCGCGGCAGCCCCTTGCGGCGTTGTTCTGCCTCGTGAGCCAGCGCGAGGTCGCTGTCCGGATTAAAGAGATAAACGTTCATCGGGAATACAAAATTAGCGATTTTTTTTGTCAAGTGGGAAAAAATGGATAATTTTGCACACGAATTTAACAATAAAAAGACAAAAAAGATGAAAGCAGCATTATATAACGAGGTCTCCGAGCCCGTCGAGGCTCTTGATGTGGAGCAGCAGGCGCTTGCCGACGGGCCTGCCCAGCCGGTAAAGGCGCCAGAACCCGAGTTGTATTTAGTGAACTACAAGACGCATGCTGTGCCCACACTGTTGGCTTTGCTGATTTTCGCGATTTGGGCTATTGTGACATGGTTGATGTGAATTATTGGCAGTCAATAAGTTAACTAAAAACGCAATATTTTTTTGTAAAAAATTACAAAAAAATTTGGTCAGTTCAAGAAAAAGCAGTAATTTTGCAGTCGCAATTCGGAAGGAAATGGTTCCCTAGCTCAATTGAATAGAGCATCTGACTACGGATCAGAAGGTTACAGGTTTGAATCCTGTGGGAATCACATGAGAGCCGCTTGACAGGGAGGGTCAAGCGGCTCTTTTTGTGCCGGGTGGGGACGGTTCTTCTGTTTCGCGGCTTGCTGCCGAAACAGAAGAACCGTCC
>CAMHQD010000067.1 GCA_946187345.1 uncultured Porphyromonadaceae bacterium
ATCACAGTTTCAGTTCGCCGTACATGCCGATTTTGATGTACCCGTCGCTGACGACGGCGACCTTCACGGCGTAAACCAGGTCGGCTCGCTCGTCATCGGTGAGAATGGTCTTGGGAGTGAACTCCGAGCGTGACGAGATCCACGACACCGTGCCGGCGTACTCCTTCTTCTGCCCGTTGCCGTAGTCGGCAAACACCTTCACCTGCTGCCCCACCTTGATGTGCTGCAGTTGGGCAGACGTGACGTAGGCGCGCAAGAACATCTGCCGCGTGTCGGCCAACTTGAACAGTGGCTTGCCAACGGCCACAAACTCGTCTTGCTCGACATACTTCTCGAGCACCGTGCCACTGAGCGGCACGACGATGTGGCATTTGCGCAACTTGTCGCGCAACTGGCTCACCTGCACATCGACCGCCGAACTCTGGCTGTTGAGCGTCGTGTGTTGGGTGGTCAACGCAGAAATCTGTGCCTCGAGTTGCCGTTCCAGCACCTTCACCTGGTTGGCGGCATCGTCGAGCATCTTGCTCGGCGCCGCGCCATCGGCCACCAACTCTTGATAGCGCTGCTGCTCCCGGCGCGCCTTGGCCAGTTGCTGTCGCGTGGCGGCAATCTGCGTCTCCATGTCGGGCTTTTGGCTCTGGTAGACGGCTTTGGAGGCGATGGCCTGTTGGATTTGCAGCCACGTCTGTGTGGTGTCAATCAGTCCCACCTCTCGGCCGGCGACAACGCTGTCGCCCTCCTCGATGTCAAACGTCAGCAGCGTGCCGCTTTGTTCGGCCGAGACGGTCGTCTCTGTTGCCTCAAACGTGCCCGTGGCGTCGTACTCTTTCTCGCCGGTGGTGCAGGCCGCCATAGCCGCGGCCACTCCGGCCATAATCAATAACTTTTTCATATAGTCGTTAGTCGTTAGTCGTTAGTCGATAGTTGGGTGGCGGTGCGGTGCCCGCCACGCTTAAACGCTGCTACATGCTACATGCCATACGCTACCTGCCATGCGTAGGCCTCCTTGAGCATTTCAATCTCGTGCAGTGACTGTTGCAGGCGGGCGGCGTTCTCGCTGTTGATTTCGCGCAGCAGGTCATTCACGTCGATGATGCCGTGGGCGAGTTTCGACTCGGCAGCCTTGCGCACCTGTGACCGCAGCGCGATGATCTGTTCGTCGTCGGCCATCAGTTGGCGATGGCGCGCGATGTTGTCGCTGTGCTGCATCTGTTCGAGGTTGTTGTTAAAAAGGAACACATCGCGGTCGGTTTCGGCCATACTGCGCTGCAACTGCAGAGCGGCCTTATCGTTCTTGCGGGTGTAGAGCGCGCCGATGTTCCACGACAACTTCACGCCAATCATCGCGTTCCACGACCAGCGGTGCGACACCATGTCCTCAAACATGTTGTAGCCCGGATAGCCGTAGTAGCCTTGGGCAAACGCCGTCAGCCGCGGCCGCAGTGCCGCGTCAAGAGCGCGCTCGCGGGCGTCGGCCAGCCGCAGCCGCGCGTCAATCACCCGCAACTCCGGCCGGTTAGTGGAGCCTACTTCTGATGTGGCGGGCATTGCCGGCTTCACGACGTTTGTCACTTCCAGTGAGCAGAAGGCGCTTAACAACCTGGCCAGCGCGCGTCGCTGCGCCTGCAGGCTCGTCGCCTGCTGCGCCACGCTCAGCCGCTCGGCTTTCACGCTCAGGTAGTCACTCTGCGCCGCCGTCCCGTGCTCAAACATTGAGTTCAGTTTGCGCTCGTTAGCCGCGAGCAGTTCTTGCAGGTCGCTGTTGAGCGCGATCTGCTCGTCAAGCAGCAGCAGCCCGAAGTACATCTCATCCACGCGGCTGCGGATTTGGTATAGCGACACGTCGGTTTGCGCTTGCTGCACGTCGGCCTGGCGGCGGGTAACTTCCTTCTGGCTGCTGATTGTTCCGCCGTCATACACAGTCTGCTGCACGTCCAGTCCAACGCGGTACTGGTCTTTTTTCAGTCCCTTCATGTCCAGCCCAAGTTGTTGATACATTCCCCGCATCTGCTCGGGCCACGACACCACGTCGCTCTGCAGCGTCGCCTGGGCCGATGCCGTCATCTGCGGCAGCCAGCCCTTGTGGATATTGCTCAGCGTCAGTTCTGTCGTCTGTTCTATCAGTCCATATTGCTTGATGAGCGGATAGTTGCGCTGCGCCGCCTCGCGGCATTCCTCCAGCGACTGCGCCCCGCACGTTGCCCAGCCCATCGCCAGCATAAACAAAATGCTCAATACACTGTGTCTCATAATAAGTCGTGTTTTGTGCCGCAAAGGTATAGTTATTTTCTCAACCGTTTGCTATCTTAAGAAAGGAGAAAATGTCCTTTTTGTAAGATTTGTCTAAAAAACCACCATAATTCACCTTTTTTTACTACCTTTGTACCATAATTGTTCGTTTTTAGTTGCTCATTTTAGTGATGCGCGCAACAATTATGCATTATGCATTGTGAATTATGAATTTATTAAGATGAATGGCCAGCCGAAACTGATGAACTTCTCGCGCATGCGCGACGCTTTTGCTCCCACCTTCGAGCAGTTGAGTGACCATGTCTTCTTCAGTCAAGAGTTGGCCATCGTTCACGGCAACAAGCGGTTGTATAACTTGCTGATGCAGCAACAGCCGCCATTCGCCATCGATGACCGCCGCTTTGTCATCGTCCTCCGTGGCAAGGCCACTATCGACATCAACCTCAAGCGTAGCGAGTATGTGCCGCAGTCGCTCGTGTTTCTCGGCCCGGGCACAATCATTAATCCGGCCACAGTGACTGACGATATTGAAATACTCGTCTTGGCCGTTTTCCCGCAGTTTGTCCTTCCCTTTGCCGAGGGACAGGTGCCCACCGCCTTCAACGGGCAAGATCGTGACTTCCGGTTGGACGTGGACCAGGCCGATTTCGACATCGCGCGCCGCATAGTCAATACGCTCTGGATGCTCGTTCATCAAGCGGACTATAGCCGCGCCACCGCCGCCGCCCTTGTTGCAGCCCTTATGCGCCACTATGACGATCTCCATAGCCGTCAATCAGAGCGCCTCCGTGCCACCCGCACCCATGAGCAGACCGTCCTCGACCGCTTTCTCTATCTGGTCAACAACCACGCCGCCCGGCAGCACCAAATCGGCTTTTACGCCTCTAAACTGTGCCTCACCGAGCGCTATTTGGGCACAGTCGTCAGGCAGGCCAGCGGCCTCACAGCCAAGGAGTGGATTGACCGCGCTATCGTCCTTCGCATCAAGGTCGCGCTGCGCCATACCGACAAAACCGCCGCCCAGATTTCCGAGGAGTTCAACTTCCCCAACCCCTCGTTTTTCATCAAATACTTCAAACGTCTCACTTCCCTCACCCCCACCCAGTACCGCCGCCTGTAGCGTGTAGCATGTAGCATGTAGCACGTAGCGGAGTTTACGTTAAGTGTGGCGGGCACCGCCCCGCCACTTAATGAAAAACGAAAAACGAAAAACGAAAAACGAAATACGAAAAATAATGCAACTCTACGATTTCTACCGCGAGCATCCGTGTGTCACCACCGATAGCCGCGACTGCCCCCCGGGCAGCATCTTTATCGCCCTCAAGGGCGAGTCTTTTGACGGTAACCGCTTTGCCGCCGCCGCTCTCGACAAGGGCTGCGCCCTCGCTGTGGTCGACGATCCGGACGCGCGTGAGACCTACCTCGAGGGTGGCGGCGACCCCGCGCGCATGATACTCGTCGACAATGCCCTCCAGGCCTTCAAAGACCTCGCGCGTGAGCACCGGCGCCAATTCAACATCCCCGTTATCGGCATCACCGGCACCAACGGCAAGACGACCACCAAAGAACTCGTGCGCGCCGTGCTGGCCGCCAAGTTTAACGTGCTGGCCACCGAAGGTAACTTCAATAATGATGTGGGCGTGCCCAAGACGTTGCTGCGCCTGCGCTCAGAGCACGAGATTGCCATCGTCGAGATGGGCGCCAGCCACCCGGGCGACATCAAGACGCTCGCCGCCACCGCCGAGCCCACCTGCGGCCTAATCACCAACGTGGGCAAGGCCCACCTGCTGGGCTTCGGCTCTCTCGAGGGCGTGCTCCACACCAAAGGCGAACTCTACGACAACCTCGCCTCGCGACCAGGCTCCACCATTTTTGTGAACGCCGATAACGACCTGCTGGCCTCCATACTGCCGCAAGGCGTAGCCGTGGAGCGATACACAGCCCATGGCGCCCCCGGCTGCGCCGTCGAGGGCGAACTGGTGGCCTGTGACCCCATGCTGCGCCTGCGTTGGCGTCACGCCGATGGCGCGTGGCGTGAGGTGACGACTCATTTGATTGGCAGTTATAACATTGATAATGTGTTAGCCGCGGTGACCGTTGGCCTGCATTTCGGCGTTGAGCCGGAGCGCATTTCGGACGCCATCGAGGCCTACGAGCCGTCAAACAACCGCTCGCAACTTGTCGTGACCGCGCGCAACCGCCTCGTGGTGGACGCTTACAACGCCAACCCCACGTCGATGGCGGCCGCCATCGACAATTTCGCCCTCATTCCCGCCGAGCGCAAGATGGCCATCATCGGTGAAATGCGCGAACTGGGCGACGTCTCGCGCGAGGAGCACGAGCGACTCGTGGCGCGCCTCTCCATGATGGGTCTCGACACCGTGTGGCTCGTCGGCCACGAGTTCGATGGCATCATTGATGCCGTCTCGGTCAACGGTCAACCTTTCAGAATTCGGCGTTTCGCCGACGTCGAGCAAGTCAAGGCCGCCATCGCCGCCGAGCGCCCCAAGGGCTACACCATCCTCATCAAGGGCAGCAACGGCAACCGCCTCTTCACCCTCCCGGACCTGCTGTAAAACCTCAAGGCCAAGCCGTGTTAGGGTCGATAAGGTACTAATGCGGGGTGAACAAACGAGCAAGCGGTCAACGATTAAATCGTTGACCGCTTGCGTTGAGTGCCCAGGACCGGACTCGAACCGACACGACCGTGAAGTCACTAGTACCTGAAACTAGCGCGTCTACCAATTCCGCCACCTAGGCATTCGATAAAATCAGGTAATTGCTCAAATGCGACTGCAAAGGTACAACATTTTCTCGAACCACCAAAATTTTTTTCACTTTTTTCAAGATTACTCGTTAAAATTCCCACTTATATATCAAGGTAAGCCTCTTTTTTGAGGGTCACACGATGGGGAAGAGGCCGTAGAGCAGGCCGTCGATGCGCTTGGTGACTTGACTGAAGTGCTCGGGATTGTCGCCGAACTTGCAGTTGTCGCCGTCGATAATCATCAGTTGGCCTTTATAGGTGGAAATCCACTCTTCGTAACGCTGCTCGAGGCCCTGCAGGTAGTCGAGGCGCATTGACTGCTCATATTCGCGTCCGCGCTTTTGGATTTGCGCGACGAGGGTCGACACGCTCGAGCGGATGTAAATCATCAGGTCGGGCAGTTTGACCAGCGACATCATCAAGTCGAACAGGTCGCAGTAGTTGTCGAAGTCGCGGTCGCTCATCTTGCCCTGGGCGTGGAGGTTGGGAGCGAAGATGCGTGCGTCCTCAAAGATGGTGCGGTCCTGTACAATCACCTTGTCGGTGCGCGAAATCTCCACCACGTCCTTAAAACGGCGGTTGAGGAAGTAAATCTGGAGGTTGAACGCCCACCGTTCCATATCGGCATAGAAGTCCTCCAGATAGGGGTTGTCACTGACCGACTCGAGCCGCGGCTCCCAGCCGTAGTGCTTGGCGAGCATGCAAGTGAGCGTCGTCTTGCCGCTGCCGATGTTTCCTGCGATAGCGATATGCATAAAAGAAGTGAGATTTTAGTTGTTAGTCGTTAGTCGTTAGCGGGAAGAGGCCGTAGAGCAGGCCGTCGATGCGGCGTGTGATTTGGCTGAAATCCTCGGCGCTGTTCTCAAAGTCGAGTCTGTCTTTCTCGACAATCATCACGCGACCTTTATATTGGTTGGTGATGAAGTCCTCGTAACGGCGGTTGAGGTTCTCGAGGTAAGCCAGTTGCATCGTCTGCTCATACTCGCGGCCGCGCTTCTGGATGTTTGCCACCAGGTGGGCCACCGAGGCGCGCAGATAAATCATCAGGTCGGGCAACTTGACAACGGACAGCATCTGGTCAAACAACTCCATATAGGTGTTGAAGTCGCGGTCCGAAAGGTGTCCCATCGCTTTGTTATTGGCCATGAACACATACACGCCCTCAAAGATGGAGCGGTCCTGGATAATCGTGCCCGGCGACTGCGCAATGGCCAGCAGGTCGCGGAAGCGCTCCTTGAGGAAATAGACCTCGAGGTTGAATGACCACCGGTGGATGTCGTTATAGTAGTCTTCGAGATACGGGTTGTTGTCGACCGACTCATAGCGGGGCGTCCAGCCGTAGTGGCGGGCGAGCAGCCTCGTGAGGGTCGATTTCCCGGAACCTATGTTGCCTGCGATAGCGATGTGCATAAGAAGATTTTTTTTCGCTTACAAAAATAATGCTTTTTTGTGACATGGCCTAACAAAAGCATCACAAGTTTTCAAAAAATGTGCAAGCCCAATATTATAATAAAACTCATCGCCCTACGTTAATAAATATATTTATATATGCAATAATGAAACAAGACACCATATATAAACGGTGGATGAGGCTGGCGCCGGCTGCATTGCTGACGATGCTGGCACTCGCCGCGTGCATCAACGATGACTTCGCCACGGGCAGCGGCGATGTGCTCGCTTTCTCGACCGACACTGTTGCCTTTGACACGGTAATAACGCTCCAAACGACCGCCACACGCCAGTTTGTTGTCTATAATCGAGGCAAGAAGCAGTTGCGCATCAGCGATATCCACGTTGAAGGCATCGCCGAGGGTGGTCACTTCAACATCAACGTTGACGGTCTGCGAGGCACATCGTTCAGCGACATCGAGGTGCGTGGCGGCGACAGCATCTACGTCTTTGTGGAGGGCTACCTCGACGAGGCCGGTCAAAACGAGCCGGCGCGCATTAACGACCGTGTGCTGTTCACCACCAACGGTGTCACTCAGAGTGTTGCCCTCAGGGCATGGGGGCAGGACGTGGTGCGCCTGAATGGTGACACGATAAAGCGGAACACGCGCTTCACGGCCGACAAGCCTTATCTGATTTACGACACCGTGTTTGTGGCACCCGGCGTGACGCTGCACCTCGATCCGGGAGTGCGCCTGCTTTTCCACGATAAGGGAGCCATGCGCGTGGCGGGCACGCTGCGCGCTATGGGCACAGCCGAGAAGCCTATCGTGATGCGGGGCGACCGCCTGGACCACGTGGTGGGCGACATCGACTTCGACATCATGAGCGGCCAATGGGGAGGCCTGATATTCCCGCCGTCGTCCAACCAGCACTTTATGCGCTATGTTGATATGCACAGTTCCACTATAGGCATTCACGTGAGCACCGCCAACCCCTCGATACGATCATTGTATCTGCTCAACTGTGTACTGCACAACAGTTCCACGAGCCTGCTGACGACGGGCGGAGCGTGGGTCGAGGCCGTCGGCACAGAGTTCAGCGAGGCCGCATCATCGTTAGTCAACTTCATCGGTGGCAAAATCCGCTTGAGCAACTGCACCCTCACCAACAACTACCTCTTTGCGGTGCCCACCGAGCCAATGGTAAGTTTCTACGTTCAGGACGACAGCGGCGCGGTGCCGGTGCTCGACGCGTCGCTCGACAATTGCATCCTCTACGGTATGAGCACCGAGTTGAATATGCCCAAACTCGACGACACAAACATCTATATCCGCAACTGCCTCTTCCGCTCCGAGGGCGAGGACGACAGCCACTTTATCGGCTGTGTGTGGAAAGGCGACCCCAAGTTCAACGCCGTGCGTGAGGACTATAACTTCGACTACCGCCTGGGTGACGAGAGCGACGCCCGCGGCCGTGGCGACATCTCGCTTTTGCCCACCGACGGGCGCACCGATCGCTTCGGCATCGATCGCCTCGCTCGCGGCGACGGCCTCGACCTGGGCGCCTACGCCATCCCATAAACGAAAAACAGAAAAGAAAAACAGGAAGGCAGTTCCATTAAAGGAGTGCAGTGCAAAACGGCCTCGCCGTTTTGAAAAATAACATAACCCATTCACAGAGAACCAAAATACCTAAAGATGAAACAAATAGCGGGCATCGCCGCACTGATGCTCATAGCATTGACCATTGTCACCGCATGTTCGCGACCGGACACGCGGCCTTACGTCATCGCCGTGTCGCAGTGCAGCCAGGACATCTGGCGCGACAAACTCAACAACGAACTGCGCCTTGAGGCCTACTTCCACAACAACGTGGAGTTACTGATGAGCACCGCCAATGACGATGACGGGCGCCAAGTGGCACAGATAGATTCGTTTGTCAAACGTGGCGTGGACCTGATTATCGTCTCGCCCAACCAGTTGGCAACCATCACTCCGGCCATCGACCGTGCCTACGACAAGGGCATACCGGTCATCGTGTTTGACCGCAAGACGTCTTCACAGAAGTACACCGCTTATATCGGCGCCGACAACCGCGAAATCGGCCGCGTTGCCGGGCACTATATCGCCGAACGCCTCGGAGGCCGTGGCCGTGTGCTGGAAATTACCGGACTCAAAGGCTCGTCGCCTGCAATTGAGCGCCATGAGGGTTTTGTGGAGGCCTTGCGTGACTATCCCGGAATCACTCTCACCGCTTCGCTCGAGGGCGACTGGACCGGCGAGAGCGCTGTGACGGCTGTGACGGCCGCGCGCGACACGTTGGGCCAAATTGATTTTGTGTTTGGTCAGAACGACCGCATGGCCCTGGGCGCACGCAGCGTGCTCGGCAGCGGCCGCACGCGCTACTGCGGTGTGGACGGCTTGGCCGGCAAAGGTGGCGGTATAGAGGCCGTGCGCGCCGGCGAACTTGATATGTCCTATATCTACCCCACCCACGGCGACGAGGTGTTGCAACTGGCTCTGGCCATCCTTGAAGGGCGACCCTATAAACGTGAGACTCTGCTCACCACAGCAATGGTCACCACCGACAACGCTGATGCTCTCGCCATGCAGCACATCGAGCAGCAGCGACAAGCCAACTATCTCAAGCGGTTGCAGGCCCAAACGAGCGAGACGCTCGAGAGCCTGCGCGCCTCGCGCTTCTCGCTGATGGCAATGGTGCTTATCGCAGGCCTGCTGGCAGCCGTCGCCACGCTCGCTATTGGCGCCTATCGCCAGAAACACAAATATAATAAGCAACTGCAGGCAGCCCTCGATGAGCGTGAGCGACTTGCGGCTGAGGTCGACCGCCTCCACAAGTCTCACTTCGACTTTTATACAAACATCAGCCACGAACTGCGCACGCCACTCTCGCTCATAGTTGACCCCATCGCGCGCCTGAGCGGCACCGAGGGTCTCAACGACAATCAACGCGAACTTGTTGATGTGGCCTCTCGCAGCGCCGCCTCGCTCAGGCAACTCGTCGATGAAATCCTCACCCTGCGCCACCTTCAAGAAGACGATGCCGAGTTGCACCTGTCGCGCTTTGACTTGCCGACGATGCTGCGCCACTGGGTAAATCACATCAATGCCGGCAGCAACAACCACGGCCTGTGCCTCAGCCTTGTTGTGAACGAGGCCGGGAGCGGCGACATCGTGGCCGACTACGAGAAACTCGGCGTGATGCTCAACGCCATCTTTGCCAACGCCATCCAGGCGCGGGTGCGCGGTGTCATTGAAATCCACCTCTCCAAAAAGACGGCAAGCGACAACGGACAATGCCACAATGCCTGCCGGTGGCACATCAACTTTGTCAACAAGAGCGGCACACCGGTCTATGCCGATGAGGAACGCCTCTTTGAGCGCGACTTCCTCTCCGACAAGTACACCGGCGCCACCGGCGTGAAGATAGCCACGCTTGCCCAGGTTGTGCGCCTGCATGGCGGTGCCATCAGCCACACCGTGGGCGACGATGGCTACCGCCTGGATATTGAATTGCCCTGTCGCGCCGACGCCACCGCACCTGTCACCGACGCCGCCGCGATGTCCACTCCGGTGCTGCCCGAGGGAGGCCCGGAGCCGAGCCCCGGCTCGACGGTGAGCGACGACGACCGCCCTGTAGCACTCGTGGTTGACGACAACGACGAGGTGCGCTCCTATGTGGCGCGTTTCCTCGCCGCCACCTACAACGTCGTTGAGGCCGAGGACGGCGAGCGAGCGCTCGCCATGGCACGCGAGATGGTGCCGGACATTGTCATCAGCGACGTGATGATGCCCAAGATGAACGGCAACGAACTTTGTACCGCACTCAAGGGTGACATCGTCACCAGCCACATCCCCGTGGTGCTGCTTACGGCTCGCGCCGCCGAGTCGCAGCAAGTGGAGGGTTGGGACAGCGGCGCCGACGCGTTCATTCCCAAGCCATTCTCCACCACCGTTCTGCAGGCCCAAGTCGCCGCGCTGCTACGCAACCGCCTGCTGCTCAAGCAGGACGACGGCCGGCAGACGAAGATCAATGTGAGCAGTCAGGCGTCAGCGGTTGACAATGCCGGCGCCCACTCGTCGGCCATCGGACAACTCGCCACCCCGCTGCCGCCGCGCGAGCAGGAATTCCTCAACCGCGTGATGGCCGTTGTGGAGGACCGTCTGGGCGACTCGCAACTGAGCGTTGAGGACATCGCCGCCACCGTCGGATTGAGTCGAGTGCAACTCTACCGCAAGGTGAAAGCCATCACCGGCAGCACGATGAACGAACTCGTGCGCGCCACCCGACTCGAGCGCGCCCGCCGACTTCTCGCCACCTCCGACATGACAATCGCCCAAGTGGCATACGAGGTTGGCTTCTCATCGCCATCCTACTTCTCCAAGTGCTATAAAGACGCCTACGGCACGACGCCCAATAGTAGCATGTAGCATGTAGCAGGTAGCATGTAGTTTGTAGCAGGTGGTATTATAAGAGTGGAGTGCAAAACGGCCTCGCCGTTTTGTCAAAGCCGGTGAATGGTAAAAATCGTTCACCGGCTTGTAATTTTGTTGCATTGAAACAAAAACACAATAGATTGAAACATAAATGAAACATACATATTTATGAAGATGTTAATTTTGCGGCATTAAACGTGAACAAACCATTCAATCTATTAACAAAACCTAAAAACGATGAAAGATCTGAAAAGACTTTTACTGAGCATCATGCTTGTGATGGGGTGTGTGGTCGCTTACGGCCAGGACATCATCACGGGCACGATTGTTGACGAGACCGGCGAGACCGTCATCGGCGCCTCGGTGGTCGAAAAGGGTACCACTAACGGCACCGTGACCGACTTTGACGGCAATTTCTCGCTCAAGGTCGCCCCGGGCGCCACGCTGGTGATATCCTACATCGGCTACCTCAACGTCGAGGTTCCCGCCACCAACGGCATGACAGTGCAACTCCAGTTGGACGCGCTGTCGCTCAACGAGGTTGTCGTGACCGGCTACACCACCCAGCGCAAGGCCGACCTGACCGGCGCCGTGAGCGTGGTGAGCGTGAGCGACCTCGCCAAGCAGAACGAGAACAACCCCATCAAGGCGATGCAGGGTCGCGTGCCGGGCATGAACATC
>CAMHQD010000068.1 GCA_946187345.1 uncultured Porphyromonadaceae bacterium
AAGCGTCACCACTTGAAACTTGCGAGTCGCTATAGGGTTCGTCGGTGACTACGCCACGAGTGGACTTTCACCACAGATGTACAACATGCCCGTCATACTGAAAAAAGGCGGGGCGCGCCGCTGTGGCACGCCCCGCCTCTATCGGGTAATGCTAATGATTACTTGAGAACCTTGCGCGTCGTCATCGTGCCGTCGGTGTACTCCGTCACCACGATGTTCACGCCCTCAAACGGCCGCTCGCTCACGCGTCCGATCACGTCGATGTAGCGAACCGCCTTCACCTCCTTCACGGTGTCGGGCAGATCCTTCACCTCGGTAATCGTGCCACCGGTCAGGTTGAGCGGCATCACGGTGATGCTGCTGCTGGCCGTACCTTCACCCGGAGTGATGCGGCGCGGCGCCGGGCTTGCGGGCTGGTTCACCGCCGCGCGCTCGCGGCCGTAATTCCAGTCCTTGCGCGTCACAATAGCCCTAAAGTTATAGGTGTAGTCAACAGCCAGGTTCGACGTGCTCGTCACACCGGTGTTCATGTCCAGTTTGACAGTGAAGGCGCCCTTGAAGCCGTTACCGTTGAACTTGTAGTTCAGACCCTCGCCGGTGTTGCCGTTGGCATCCTGCTTGGCGGGAACCACGAACTTCGCGCCGTCCCACACAGCGTTGTTAATCTCGACAACCTCCTGCACCTTCGGGTTCAGGAACCAGAACTTGTGTTCGTGGGCACCCTCAACGCCGTTCTCGCCCTGATTCAGGTACGCGGTGTTGAAGTTAGCCGGGGTCAGCACGTTCGGAGTGTAGGTCACGGCGGCACCCGGAGTGATGTTCGGAGCGTTCTTCACAAGAAGCGTGTAGTTCAGGTCGTCGGTGAAGGTGCCCGTGAGCGATGCCGGCGGAATCAGGTGACCCTCGAAACTGCCGGCGTAGGTCGCGCCGTCAGTTTCGCCGTAGTCGCTGAAGTCGAGGCAGACCCAGTTGCTCTGGTCCCAATTACCGTCGTGTCCGTTCTCTTTTTGTTTCTCCAGTTCGGCCACGTAGTCGATCCAGGGGTGGGTGTTCTCCGTCTTGATGATCGACACGTTGCCCTGGTCCTTGGCATACAACTTGGTACCCACGGCGTGCACGCCGATGAGTTCGTCGGCAATCGTATAGTCGGTGTTCAACTTACCGGTCACCTCGATGTTGGCCAGCGGGAACGCGTCTTTCTTGTAGAGGAAGACCGGCTCGCCGGTGGTGCTGCTATAGGTGTTGAACAGGCCATACTGCTTGTTGTAGCGCAGCCAACGCTCGCCGCCGCTCGCGGCCGGGAACGAGATTGTTGCCGTGTAAGCCTTGTCGACATTGCTGTCGGCGCCGCCGATAACGATCGAGGCCTCGAACTTGCCCTCGTTCGAACTGTTGCTGAACTGGGTGCGCAACTGGTTGGTCGTGCCGCTCACGTTACCGTAGATGTAACCGATCGACGCGTTGTCCGAACCGTTGGCCGTGTGCAAGATCCAGTCGCCCGTGCTGCCGTACTGGTGCAGGGTGAACACCGCCAGGTCGTCGTTGCCGAGCACCTGGGTCTTGGTCGTCTCGTCGACAAACGCCACACCGGCGCCGTCGCGGTTGTCGGCCTTCTGAGTGCGCTGCATCGCCATGTGGTTCGCCTTGCTCACGATCACATAGATGCTGCCCTCCTTCAACTGGCTGGCACTCGTCACCAGGTCATAGACGATACCGTTGCTCTTGACGAACGTGTAGGTCTTCTGCTCGGCCTCCATGCCGTAGAACTCCTCGTCGCCGTCCATCGCCGACGCGATGGCGCGCACCGTCGTCGTCTCGCTCACCTCAAACGGAGCCGTGTACTCCAGGCGAGCCGCGTTGGCCTCGTCATCCGGGTCGCTGCCGTCCAGAGTGTACCAAATGGTCGCGTCCTCGGTGGCGCAGGTGATGCTCACCGTGATGGCCTCCGAGCCCTCGGGATTCACCTGGCTCTCCGGGCTGATCAACGGCTGCTCGATGTCGCCCATGTTGATCGTCAACGTGCGCACCTTGCTCTCCAACTGGTCGAAGTGCTCGGTCGAGTGGATCGAGTAGGTCGAGATCTCCATCGACTTGGTCACAGGAATCTCCTGACCCTCGTACACCTCATAGTCCTCCATGTCGCTCGTCTTGTACCACATGATGGCGCCGCGCGTGTCGCAAGTCAGCGTCACCGTGCTCGGCGCGTGGATCGTGCGCTCCGGGTGGTCGTTGGTCATATCGCTCGCGCTGGCGTCGCCCTCCAGGTGGAAGATCGGCGGGAAGATCCAGTCGAACGCGATCGGGAACACCTCAAACGGCGCGTAACTATAGGTCGCGTTAGTCGTGTTGGTGCCGTAGAACTGCACCACGGCATACACGTCGAACGTACCACCCAGGTTCTGCACGCTGTTGAAGAAGGTCTGGTCGTAGTCCTCAACGGTGTTATAACCGCTGAAGAGGTAGAAGCCGTCGTAGTACTGCAGCGGAGTGCCATGCTCGCCGGTGATGATACCGGTGTGCTTGCCATTGCCGGCACCGTCACCTGTCACCTGCGTGATGGTGTTTTTGCGCAGGTGCACATAGTGGCCGAACAGGTTCTTCTCCTCATCGACATACGACGCGTAGTCCTTGCCGCTATAACTGGTGGGCGTTCCATCACCATAGGTCCAACCGTCGCGGATAGCCTTACAACTTGCCGCCTCCGGAGTGATGGGACGCGAGTTCATCGCAGCGCTCGGCCAGGCAGTCACGTTGGCACCGGTGCCACTGCCGCCACCCAACTCATTGATGTAGTGGCTGCTCCACACGGCTGTGGTACCCGTAATCGACTTGCCGGGCAGCCAGTCACCCTGCTTGAACTTGGTATAACTCTGGTAAGCCGCCGGAGCGTCGCTGCTGCTGCGGAAGAACACCATACCGTAGCCGCTGTTGTCGCTGATGAAGCAGTACTCCGGCGTAGTGCCGTTGTTGCGGTGGGTACTCATCCAAATCACCTGCACCGGGTTGGCAAACGTCTTGGTCACGCCCGAGTTGTCCTCGTTCATCTCCTTGACGCTATACCAGTAGTCGCCGCTGTCGGTGTTGGTGCGCACGGTGAAGGCGCGGGTGCGAACCGGGCTGGCCAGGTCGCCGACGTAGGCGATGGCGCTGAACACGTAGGTGCAGCCCTGCTCGATGGTGATCGGGCCGCTGTAGAGCGTGCCGGTCTCGCGCGTCGGGGCCGCGGGTTCCGGATAAGGCTTCGTGCCGTTGTATTCCGCGTCGTCGGTCGTCGTCTTGGTGTAGGTGTAGTAGATGCGGGCGTTGGGGCTCACATCAAAGATCTCAACGTCGAGCGTCGACGTGCCGCTGCTCGGCAGCACGTAGTAGTCGCCGTACTGATACACGCCGTTCTTGACGTAGTCGCCGGGATAGGGCGAATACAGCGGCTCCTGGACGCCGATCTTGTACTCGTGCGTCTTGGTGTAGGTACCACCGTCGCCAACGCGGCTGTCGCTGGCATTGACCGTGATGGTCGCGTCCCGGTCAACCGTGATGGCACCGTTGTAACTCACGCCGGTAGCATTCACGTGCTCGGCGTCGGGGTTGGCCCATGTGATGTCGTAAGTCATCGTCACCGCGCCGATCGAGTTCTGCGGCGTCAGCGTCACCTCCTTGGTGTAGAGGTATGTGCCGCCGGCCGGCGAGAACACCACGTCGAGGTTCGCAGCCGTCAACTGGTACTCCACCTGCGTCTCGGCACTCTTCTTCCAAGTGCCGGTCGAGTTCAGGTTCACACTCGCGCCGCTGTACTGGCCGGTGAACTCGCCGCCGTAGAAGTTGGTCAGCGTCACCGCGTGCAGGTACTGCAAGTCGCCGTTCTCCACCTTGATGTCGATATACGGTGCGGTGGTCGGGTCATACAGCGTCCAGCCCGTGCTGGTCACATCGCCGGTCGTCGCGTCAAAGGCGAACGCAGCCGGGGTGCCGAGCGACACCGACTCGATAGCGTAGTAGATTCTGGTGGTCCACGACGTGCCGTTCAACGACGACTTGGTGGTTGTGCTCAGGCGCGTCTGCTGGTCGCCGTCATACGAGCCGGCGGCAAGCGTGGCCGTCGGGGCGGCGGGCACAAACGTGATGATACCGCTCACCGGGTCGCCGGCGATGTCGTTAATCACCGGGATAATCGACAAAATCACATCCTCATCGAGGAAGAGGAACTTCTCGCCGCTGCTCGGCGTGGGCACCTCAGCGCTCGCCATCGTCGGCGTCGTGCCGTCGAGAGTGTAGAAGAAGCGCGTGTTGGCGCGGCCGTAGGCGTTGCGGACGTCAAGTGAGGCAATCGGGTAGATAAACACCGGGTTGTCATACTCCTGGTCAGTGCAATTCCAGTTGTCGCCACAAGGCTTGGTGTGCCACTCGGGCTTGACGCAGGTGAACACCGCGCTCACCTCGTCGCTGGCGTCCATACCGGTCTTGGTGGCGCGTGCGCTCACGGTCACCGTGCCGCCAAGGGCCGTCTGCGGCAGGGCGAACGGCTCGCTGTAGGCCGTCCACTCGCCTGAACCAATCTTATACTCGATGCTCGAGCCGTCGGTTGCGCACGCCAGCGTCACCTGGTCGGTGCCGATAAAGTTGTACAGACCGATGTGCTGACCGGCTGCACCCGAGATCGTCGGCTTCTTCACCTTGTTGCTGTTCGCCAACTTGTAGATGTAGTTGGCACCCTGAGAAGCCCCGTAGAACTTCCACATGTTGCCAGAGGTATTGTACGAAAGCAAACCTTTGGAAGCATTGTCTACAAGTTGGATAGTAGCCTTGCTGTCAGTGCCAAGCGAAATGCTGGCATAAGCGGGTTCGCTCTGAACCGTCAGACTATTGCTGGTAGTAGTATTGTTCAGATATCCGGCCGCGGTATGGATGGCCCAGACATTTTCGCCCGTTCCGGCAACGAAATTCACCAATGCCATAGCGGATGACGAACTGATGATGCCAGTGGTGCTATTGTAATTCGCACTTGTCAGTTCAACGCCATTACGCTGGCCACTGCCACTGACACCCATCACATAACTTTTAATTGTGCCGCTGGCTGCGCCACCGACAAGCAGGTAAGTCTCGCCCTCGTGGATATCGCTCAAGTCCGTCAGCAACTCATACTCGTCACCGGCGAAGTAGCCAACGGTAACAGTCACGTTCTTGGCGGGCATCGAGAATGAGTAGGTGCCGCTGCTCTCGTTGACTGTAACGCTGCCGCTATCCTCGCCGTCAACCCATGTCACCGTGACATCAGTCACCGTGTAACCGGCAACCGGAGTGATGGTGAAACTCACCGTCTGACCGCTCACCGCCGTGGCCGGCACGCCGGTCACCTGACCGTTGGCGCTCACCACAGTGAGGCTGAACGGCTTCTTCTCAAACACTGCCGTCACCGTCGTCGGCGTAGCCGGCATCAAGAAGGTCTTGCCCTCGGTGATGTCGGCGCTGCCGCTGCCGTTGTTCCACGCGTAGGTCAGGCTCTGCAACTGATAAGCGGCGTCCGGAGTCACAGTCACGTTCACCGGAGCACCCTCAACGGCGCTCGACGGACCGGTAACCGTACCGCCGGCATCGCCCGTGGTCGGGTTCTCGCCGTTGTTGTCGAGGTACTTGTTCACGTAGGAGATCGCGATGGCCTCGGCCCACGTCGGCGTCACCGTCACGTTGGCCGCCGGCATCGTGAACGTATAGGTGCCGTCGTGGTTGTCGGTCACCGCCGCGCTCGGGCTCACGCTGATGCTCGTGCAGGCATAGCCCGTGTCCGCCGTAGCCGTCACCGTGATCAAGTCACCCTCGTTCGCGTCTTCGCGGCCGCTCAGCGTACCGCCCGTCACCGTCTCATAAGTGATCGTATAGTCACCGACGGCCACCTGCTTATACAGTTGGACCGTCTGATTGCTCTGACTTGTATAAACGCGGAAGTCGGTTGACGAAGAATAGGCACGGATATTGGAACTACCATCCGTTATTGAAGCATTGCCTCCAGAGAAATCAATTGCCCAAGTTGCCTTTTCACTTTCGGTTGTCGTTGCAGAAATACTATTATTACCGGTGCCACTATAAGCAAGATAATAAGTACTGCCACCGCTTTGGAACGTGAAATAGTAAGCGCCTTCACTGCCATTGAGAGTAAGTATGTTCACTCCGTGGCCAGTGGCAAGTGTGGTCTCGTTGCTTGCGATTGTTATTGCCTCACCACTATCGCCTGTTCCCGACCATGCATAGTTGCCGGCCTCGCAAACGAGCAAGTATTTCTTGCCAACCTCGAGGTCGCTTGTGCTGGTAATGCGCTGGAACTTGTTCGAGTTGTCGGCCTTAGACACGGTATAGGTCGCCGAGCCGGTCACAACGATGTTGCCGATGTAGGCCTTGCCGTAGAGCGTCTTGCTGCTCACGTCGCCAACAACGAACGTGTAACTGCTCGCCCACGACGAGGCGTCGGCCGCCTCAGCGACACCCACCGTCACCGTCGCGTTGGCGTCGATGGCCGCAATCAGCGACGGAAGGTCGCTGCTCACGCTGGCCGTGCTGCCAGTCTCAACGCTCGCGCCGCTCGCCGGCGTGAACGTCAGCGTGGGCGTCACCTTAGTGACCTTCAGCGACGTGCGGCCGCCGTTCAACTCGATGTCGTAGATGCCCGGCTCAATGCGGAAGTTGTTGCTCGAACCACCGGTAAGCGAAATCGTCATCGCCGCGCCGTCAACACTGGTGATCCAATAGTTGCCGGAGGCGGAGGGATACTTCGCCGTCGCGTCCTCAAACACAAAGAAATAGTCACACGTGCCGCTCTCGTCACGGTTACCCGTGAAGAACACGCGACCGGTGTACTTGTCGGCGGTGCTGTCGTAGGTCAACGCCACACCGTTGGCGGCAGCCTCAATCCACGTGCTGCCGTTCACCAGTCCGCCCAACTTCACCGTCGGGTGATAGGTGACAAAGTTCGCCGTGATGGTCACCGCGCTCGCCGGCATCGTGAACGAATACACCGTGCCGGTGTTGTCGCTGCTGACCACCGTCAGCGCCACGGCATTGCTGCTGCCATCCACGGCGCTCACCGTGCCCACCTGATAGCCGCTGTTCGTACCGGCCTTGAACGTCACCGTCGAGCCATAATAGGCGTTCACCGTATAGCCGGTGGCGTCGGTGGCGTTTGGCTCATCAGCCCAACCGGTCCAACTGCCCAACCAACCGCCGGCAGTGCTCGACTCGCCGTTGGTCGTGATCGTCCGCAGTATGTTATACTTCACATGAGTGAACGACGCCGTGATGGTCACGTTGCCGGTGGCGGTGATCTGGTTGTTGGTGTCGGGAACCGTCTCGCTCACGCCGGTGAATGTCCAACTGCCGAACGCGTAACCGGTGTCGGGAGTTGCCGTCACCGTAATCTTGTCATTCGAGTTGACAACCTTCTCACCCACAGGACTGGCCGTAATCGTACCGCCCGTCGCCTGCGTCACCGTCACATCATAAGCCTTCTGAGCAATCTGCTCATACTCAATTTCAAACTTATTACAGAATACTGAATTCGTAGAACAAGTTAGTTGGATAACTAAATTTCCACTAAACGCAGTTTCAGTAAGATTTGTTACATCGGTTGCAACATAACTTGTATTACCTAAACCAGTGATACTGCTTATTGAACCGATGCTATTACCATTCATTGTTATCGTGGCGGCACCTGCACCTGAACTCGAATTATTGTGCAAATACAACGTCACTCCCGTAATCTTATAGGTCGAAGGCATGCCGCTGATGGTCAGCGTCATAGTATTGTTTTTCGTTATCTGCTCTTTGTTTCCTGTATAAGTGTTAGCGAAAGTAGCAGAAACACCGCTCGGAGCACCGGTCAGCGTACCCGCCGAAGCGCTCGACTGCACAAACGTCATCGTGCCGCCGGTTGAGGGCGTGGGAGCCGCGACGGTATATGACGCAGAGGTTTGTGTGCCAAGAGCATACGTACTGTTGCTGTAGTTATATGCCTTAGCCTTGATGGTCATGTCAGCATCCACGGTGACCGTGGTGCTGTTTCCGCTTACCTTTGTGCCATTGGAGGCTGAAGGTTCGGTGTCATCTGTTGTATACACAAAACCATCAGCGGTGCCGCTGAGGCTCAGCGTCACGGTCGAGCCACTGGTCACCTCACCGGCCGCCGGGCTGAACGCCACCGTCGCCGACGGAGTCGTCGGATCCGGGTCGGGAGTAGTACCCTCGTTCTTATAGAAAGTAGCACTCTTGAACTCAACAAACTTATTATTTGTGCCACTTACCGTTACATTAAAAATGAACTTATAATATTTTCCTGTTGCCCATTCTGTCCCGGATGTGGGCGTAAAATCAATAGTAGAATTGGCAGCAAAAGTTCCCGTTACTGTATCTACAATGTCGGATGTTCCAAAACTCGAAGTATTTGAAACCTGCAATGTAAGAGAGTTAACTGTAATACTAGAGGCAGCACCAACTTCCAAAGAGACTTTTGAGATAGCACTGCCCATCGCAGTCTTTGAATAGACCGCGCGATCAACGCTAGTTAAACTCTTTCCTCCTAATCGCCAATAAGTTGTCGTGGAATTACCGGTCACATTCCAAGTTATGCCATCAATTGCAACATCACAATTGCTAGCATAAGCATTATTGGAACCGGCTGCTGGTGTAAGAGTATAGTACACCGTCTCCGCTGCCCAGCCGACGCCGTAGGCCAGCACCAGCAGGGTTAGAAATGTTAGTAATTTTTTCATAAGCATAAATGTTTATAAAATTAATAATTAAGTTGTTATCAATTTTTGTCTCCAGTGAATTAACGTGAATTAACGTGAATAATAATTCGTTAAATTCGCTAAATTCGCGGTTTTATCTCTCGTAAATTCACGTAAATTCCCGTAAATCTTATTTTGTTCAATTTGTTAAATATGTTGTTTCTCTCTCGTAAATTCTCGTAAATTCACGTAAATCTATTTTGTTCTTCTGTCCTTCTGTCTAAAAATCCTCTCTTGTTCTCTACCCACAAAGAACCCTCTTGTTCTCTTGTCTTTAACCTCCAGAGATGCCGGAGAGGCTACGGGTAGAGGCGGGGGGAGGTGGTCGGAGCGGAGCGGCGGGGACGCTGCGACAACGGCGCGCGCGTGGCGGCATCGTAGTCGCGCTGGAGCCCCAGCAACTCGTTGGCGGACAAGCCGAGAGCGCCGGCGATGGCGGCAGCCAACTCGCCCGTGAGCGCACTGTGGCCGCGCAGCAGCGACGTGAGCGACGTCGCCGTCTGACCCACCGTGGCGGCAAAGTCCTTTACAGCAAGACCCCGTTCCTTGAGTTCCGCCGCAATCACCTCACCGGGGTGCACAGCCCGAAAAATCGGAAAACGTATTTCACTTCTTGTTGCCATAATGCGTTGTATTCAACTCAATAATAGTTATCTCTATCATATTCTCCGCTTCGCGGAAGATTAGCCGCTCGGGCATCCCGTTCACCACTCTCACCGAACTCAGCGGCTCGGCGGTATTCCTCAGTTTCTCGTAATGCAGAAAACTATAGGCCGGCAGCGACCGCACGCTCTCAGCATTATGTATCGTCTCAAGAACCCGCGCCAAGCCGGCCATAAACCGTTTGTTGCGGGCCAGTGCCCTGTATTTGCCATTTTGTCCGGTAGTGATCAACTCTTGCAAATCACCATCGATAACAAAAATGCTAACCATCTCTTATCTTTATATCTCCCGTGAATTCCCGTGAAATTTGTTAAATTTGTTGACTCTCTCTCGTGAATTCACGTAAATTCACGTAAATCTTTTTTGTTCTTCTGTCCTTCTGTCTGAAAAGCCTCTCTTGTTCTCTACCCACAAAGAACCCTCTTGTTCTCTTGTCTTTAACCTCCAGAGATGCCGGAGAGGCTACGGGGCGAGGCGGGGGGAGGTGGTCGGAGACCACCACGTCATCGGAGATGACGACCTGCAAGGAACCCCATGGCGGGCATCCTCGGAGAGGTGCCCGGCGTGGGGTGGGTGCCCCGCCGCCGCCTCACCGGTCCTCGGAGAGGGCCACGACAGCGCCCGGCAGGTGGCCCTCGCCGAGGACCGCGACACGCGCACGCGTTCCACCCCACGTGTCCCGCCTCTCCGAGGACGGGCCGCATGGGGTTCCGTGCAGGTCGCTCTCGCCGAGAGCGCTGTGGTCTCCGACCACTGTGTCGTCACTGTCTGTGCCATATAACCCAAAAACATTCTCTATCTTTAGTCTCCCGTGAATTCCCGTGAATTCTCTCTCGTCTATTATCGTCTATGTATCTCCAGTGAATTCACGTGAATTTCCGTGAATAATAATTCGTTAAATTCGCTAAATTCGCGGTTTTATCTCTCGTAAATTCACGTAAATTTCCGTGAATCTTTTTTTCTTCTGTCCTTCTGTCTGAAAAGCCTCCCGTAAATCTTTTCTCTTGTTCTCCAATTCACGAAGAAGCCTCTTGTTCTCTTGTCTAAAACAGGGTGTAGGACGACGCGCCTCGGTACGGAGGAGGCGGCCGTGAAGCGCTATTCTATCTATAATTCAGGTCGTAAACCATCTTCTGCGAGTGAATATTTAACCGCAAAGGTAAACATTTTTTCACACTCCGCAATAAGATTTTCACATTTTCCGTCTTAAAAAATGTTAAATTCACCAAGCCACCCCCCACGGCATCACAGTGGCTGAAGGCCACCACGCCGCGTAGGGTCGGTGGTGCCGGCGGATAGGTGGAGAGCACGGTGGCCGAAGGCCACCTCGTCGTCGAAGACGGCGAACTGAGCCAACCCCACGGCGCGGTGGCCGTCGGCCACCGTGGCGTGGGGCCCACACCCCCCCACTCCCCCATGGGCGTCGAAGACGGCCAACACTACGTCAGACGGTTATCGTTCCATTCCACGCCGGCAATCTCCACCAGATGGCGGTATTCGTCATCAAACGTCTGACGGCCGTGATGCTCACGCTGGTTGAGGATATATTTGCGCACAATCTCCAGATTTGCCATAGCATATGTGAACGCTCCATATTCCTTGCCCCAACCGCGAAACTCGGGAAACGATGCCATGTGTATCTTAATCCACTGATTCGAACTGAGTTTGATGTCACGCACGAGGTCAGACAGACAGACGTCAGGCCGCAGGTTGATAAGGATGTGGATATGGTTCTCGATGCCGTTGATTGCATACACGACGCAATTCTTGTTGCGTATCACGCCGGCGATGTAATTATAAAGGTTTTTACTGGATAACAGCGGTAGGGTCATCTCGCGACGATAGGTGTTGATGACGATGTGGTAAATAGCGTTGACCGCACTCATGTCGTTGAGGTTTTGTTGGCCGTCTTCGACGCCCAAGGTTGATAGTTTCTTTTGCTGCCCCACGCCACCCTGGCCTTCGGCCAGTGCGCCGTGGGGTTGACTCAGTTCGCCGTCTTCGACGACGCTGTGGCCTTCGGC
>CAMHQD010000069.1 GCA_946187345.1 uncultured Porphyromonadaceae bacterium
GACTACGCCCCGAGTGGACTTTCACCACAGATGTACAACATGCCCGTCATACTAATAGAGTGGGAGCGCGGCATAGCCGCACTCCCACTCATGTTACCGGTTCACCCTGTCGGGTTGGTTGGGACAACCGTGTCCGTTATTTGAGGCTTTGGAAAGTCTCAAACAGTGCGGCGAGTGTTTCCAGACCGCCTAACTTCTTGCCGTCTTGCTTGACCCACAACTTGAGGTTGCTCTCGGAGAGGTCTTCATTGTCGAGCGTGATCTCAACTTGCTTGTTGTTAACGTTCATCGAGGCGAATAAGCCCACCATCGACTTGCCGATGATGTTGTTGGCTTCTGACACGCCGGCCATATTGTCGGCGTAGTTCGGGCCGGCCTTGATGTAGAGCACATCGCCCTTGACGCCTAAGCGACCCTCAAAAGGACCGACAAGGTTAGGCTGAACGATTTCGTCGCCCTCAATTTTGTATGCGCTGGCCGGAATTGTCTGCTTATACATATCCATCAAGTCTTTAGCCTTACCGCACTTGATGGCGAGTGCCATGGAAATATCGTTAGGTTGAAGCGAGTTGCTGGCAATACCGATCGTCACCGGACCCTTGATTGATTTGAGGATGTCAACGAGTTTGCTCACCTCCGGGTTGTTTTGGGCATCGCTAAGTAACGACTTGACGATTTCGAGATTGTAGATACCCTCACCGTTAATGCTCATGCTGAGCACGGCCGAGTTTGCGGCTTTAGGCATTATATTCAGCAGGTCGGCGCTTGGTTTGTCGGTAATGCTGTTGACCAGATTGACAAACTGACTGTTCTTGTCGAAATTGTTATTGCAGGTCAGTTTCCACTCGCCGCCATCGAGGCTCAAATGGTATGCGGTCGACCTCACGTCCCACATGTCAAGCAGTGTCGCGGCCATGACAGCCTGTTGTCCGCCCTGCATGACGGCCATACTTTTGGCGATATCTTTCTGCTGCTTGCTGTCAATGTAGAGGTTCAAGTCGCTGCTCGAAGCCAACGCGCTCTTGATGTCGGCGTTGTCATTCATGTTTTTCTCAAGTTTTGCCAACGACCTGATTTGCTCGGCGCCATCCTTTGCGCCGCCCACGATGTAGAGGATGTCATCGTTGATGGCAATAGTCATGCCGCTATTATCGGCCATTAACAGCCCGTCTTTTTCCTCGAGCGTTATCTTCATCTCGTCGGCGAGAATCTTTTGGAGTTTGCCTTCGTCCTTGACTGGCAGCATAAACACAACCTGCGGGTTGGAGAGCAGTGATGCCGACGTCTTGGGAACAAAACAATAGAGGCTGTGCTCGAGGTCGATGCCCGAGTTGACCAACTTTGAGAAATTCTCCTGTATGTCGTCCATCTTGGTGCCGCTCTGTTCTATCAGAGCGACCACTCGCTGTGGCAGCACCAACTTGCCGTCCTTGACCGTGATGCCGAGATTGCCAACCAACTTGGGCACGTCGGCCTTCATCACCATGAGAGCGTCATCGGGAATTTGGCTCTCCATCTTTTCCTCCACTTTGGAGCATGAGGCCGCCAGCAGTGCCATTGTGGCGGCAATCATCAGATTTCTAATTATTCTCATCTCTTGAAGAATTTAAGGTGAATATAAACAATAGTTGCCGCAAAGGTAATAAATTATTAGTTAAAAACCTAAATAATTCGTGATTTTTTAATGAGATGCCGAAAAGGCAAAATTCTTGGCCAATAGATTTGTGGTTAGAGTTGCTCACGTCGTCGCAGGGCGAAGTGCAGCGCGATGTTAACGGCGATACATCCGGCGATTATTGCCCAGTATTGCCACGTGTGGGCCTCGCTTCGGCCTAACCAGGCCATCACTCCGGTATAAATAAGAAAGAGAATCGGGAAGACTGTTGAGCGTCGTTGCCACCAATTCTTTTTATGGTTGCGGTTCTGCGTCATGGCGATAAGGGGATAGTTCGGCGTTGAAGCCACCGCCGGTGAGTAAATCGTAAATTTGCAGGCACGAGTATGCGTCAAGGGCGGCATATCGCTGTTGTGCCTCGGTGAGTGTTTTCGCTTCCCAGTTGGATAGTTGCTGGCTCTTGCTGATTTTCTTGCCAAAGAGGATTGCGTAAATCTTTTGCAGGCCGAGGTCGGTGATGCCGAATGGTGTGACCATATCTTGTACATCAACGAAGCCGGCAGGGCGGAAAGCCTCGTTGAGTCGTGTCAAGCCGTGGATGTCGTCGTGAACAGAGAGCCCCACTTTCTTGACGCGCTTGCTTTGCAGCAGTCGCAGCAGCGGCTCCGGCAGCCCGATGAAACAGGTGCGGAACAGGAAGGCTTCGTTGGGTGATGAGAGTTGTATCAATGCCATCTTGTGGCGCTCGCCACGGTGAAAAGTGGGGCGTGTCTCGGTGTCGAAACCTATTACGGCATGGTGTCGAAGCACTGCGACAGCCGCGCGCACCTGCGACACGCTGTCGATAACGTAAATCGGTTTGTTAAATGCCACAACAGGCATTTTGTTTACTTCTTCTTTATCTATACTAATCACTTTCATTGGAGTGATTCGTTATTCGTTTTCTGTTTTCGTTATTCGTTTCTGTTTTCGTTACTCGTTTTCTGTTTTGTTAATCGCTTTTCGTATTAGTGTCATGTGCTAATCGGCGGCACCACGACGCGCTCGCCGCTGGCCTTGCTGAGGTCTGCCAGCAGTCGCTTGGTGCGGTCCAGTTCAGCCATCAGTCGCAGGCCCTCGTCGATGTCTGTCGATTGGATGCGTCGTTCAAGTTCCTGAGCCTTGTGCATGACAACGGTGAGCCGCCACACGTTCAGCGCCGAGTTCACCAATGGCTTAAGCCGTTCCACGCCGCTGGCCACACTGCCCCATAGAGAATGGATTTTGCTGAGTCGATAGCGCTCTGTCACCATGTCGTAAGCCGCGTTGCGCACTTCATCATTCTCGGCCGAGCACAATATCCGTTCGAGATAATTGGCGCGGAATATGGCAATGTTGTCTTCCACTTCCTTTGCCACGGCCGAGCGGATTTTCTTTTCTTCGTTCTCGATACTCTCGGCTGTGTGGCCGGTTACGTCGATTTCTGCCAGTTTCTGCGCCACCTTAACTGCCGCTTGGTCATTCAGTTGCGATGTCAGTTGCTCAAGATCCTCATAGAATTTGTCGAGATGGTCGATGGCGATTTCGAAGATGCGGTTATAAAGCGGTGTTCTGAATGTGATGCCGTCGGCTGTCGTCTCGTTGTAGATAAATTCTGTGACGGTTGTCGGACTTGTCACGCCGTCGTCGTAGGTCGTGTTGCAATAGAAGCACATACCATATTTCGCCACCAACCGGATGACCTCTCGTTCGCATCGCTCGAACGCAGTTGATTGTTTCTTTATTTCAGTGGAGCCGGATGGCGGGGGAATAGTAGTGGTAACGGTATCATTCGCCTCATGATCTTCGGCCGGTGGGGTAGTGGTCGAGGGCAGGTCGCGCAGGTTCTTCTCTCGCTCGCGGCGTTTCCAGTCGGCATCACGCTTGGCGAGCACATACTTTTGGATTTCGCGCAGAATCATCTGCTCGTCCACATCAAACATCGATGCGCACTCCTTGGCGTAGACCGATCGCTTGATGGGCTGCGGAATGACGGCGATGCTCTTGACCACCTCGGTGATGGCCTCTGTGCGTTTGATAGGGTCATCGCCGGTTCCCTGCAGCAGCACTGATGTCTTGAAGCGTATAAAATCGGTCTCGTGGTCATCAATAAACCGGCGCACCTCGTCGCTTGTGTGCTTGCGCGAGAAACTGTCCGGGTCATCGTCGTCCGGCAGAACGAGGATTTTGATGTTCATGCCCTGCTCGAGCAGCATATCCACACCGCGCATGGCGGCGTGCACTCCGGCCGCGTCGCCGTCAAAGAGTTCCGTGATGTTCTCTGTGAAGCGGTGGATCTGGTGGATGTGGCCCTCGGTGAGCGCTGTGCCCGACGAGGCGATGACGTTCTCAAAGCCGGCCTGATGCATTGAGATCACGTCGGCATAGCCTTCAACGATGAAGCACTTGCCCTGCTTGGTCATCTCGCGCTTGGCCTGGAAGAGGCCGTAGAGTTCGTTGCGCTTGTTATAGACAATCGACTCGGGCGAGTTGACGTATTTCGCCTTGTCGCCGCGCAGCGTGCGTCCGCCAAAGCCCACCACCTTGCCGGCGACGTTAAAGATAGGGAAAATCACGCGGCCGCGGAAGCGGTCGTAGCCCCCACCGCGCTCGTCGTCGATGCACAATCCCACGTCAAAGAGCACCTTACGGTTAAAGCCGGCCTTGACGGCCGCGTCATATAGAGCGCTGCGTCCCTCGCTTGAGTATCCTAAACGGAAACGCTTGATAATCGCGTCCCCGAAGCCGCGTTCGCGGAAGTAGGCCATGCCGATGTCTTGCCCTGCACTTGTGTCGTGCAGTTGATGCTCAAAGTAGTCGCAGGCCCACTCGTTGACCATGAGCATCGCCTCGCGTTCACTCTGTCGCTGACGCTCCTCGCTGGTCATCTCGCGCTCCTCGATTTCGATGTGGTATTTCGCGGCGAGGTAGCGCAGGGCCTCCACGTAGGTCATCTGCTGGTGCTCCATGATGAAGCCCACGGCGCTGCCGCCCTTGCCGCAACTGAAACACTTGCAGTATCCTTTGGCTCGCGACACGTAGAATGACGGGTTGCGGTCGTTGTGGAACGGGCATAGTCCCACGAAGTTGGCACCGCGACGCTTGAGCGTCACAAAGTCGCTCACCACGTCCACGATGTCGGCCGCATCAAGTATCTTCTGAACTGTCGCCTGGTCTATCATTGCGTTTTCTGTCTTTGTGAGTGCAAAGATACAAAAAAAGTACATTATTCAATCATTAATTATTGATGATTTTTGTGGCGCTGGTGTCGAAAAATGCCACTTATGACGCTTTTGTGACGCGAAAACTTGTCTTATCCGACATTTTCTGCTACTTTTGCATTTCGTCTTTCGCAATTTGAGTTAGAAGTGTATGACCAAGTTACTACATTATATAATAGGTATAGTCGTGGTGGCAGGCCTCGTCGGCTGCGGCCATGATGAGCCGGTGCCTGAACCCGTAGTGCCCGTTGAGAAGACTGTGCTTGTCTATATGCCGTGGTCGGCCGGCGAGACTTCTACCGCAGGTAGCCTTTATGAGCACTTCTTGCGCAACATAGCCGACATCGAGCGGGCTATCGTTGCCGAGGACACGCTTGGCGGCACACGCCTGCTTGTCGCGATCGCCAACGAGTATAAGCGCGTAAATCTGATTGAGGTGACCTATGGCAACGGTGCTTGCCGCCGCGACACGCTCCATGCGTTCACGTCACCGCAATACAGTTCGGGCGAGTGGCTTGTCACTTTATTCAATCAGGTCGCCGCGACGGCCCCGGCATCCACCTACGCTCTCATCATCGGCGCTCACGGCACAGGGTGGCTCCCGCCGGGCAGCAAGCCTCATCAGGTGAGAGCCTTTGGTGGGCGCTCTGCCTCAACCCAGGCAGATATTACCACGCTTGCCGCCGCAATTGCCGCCTCAAAGTTGAGGCATATGCAGTTTGTCTGTTTCGATGACTGCTATATGGCCAATGTCGAGACGGCTTACGCCCTGCGTGGCGTCACTGACCGTCTCATCGCCTCTACCAGCGAGGTGATGGACGCCGGGCTGCCGTATGCCGATGTTTGGCGGCATCTATATGCCAAACCTGACTATCAGGCTGTGTGTGACCTCTTTCTCCAGTTCTACAACCGCTACCGTATGCCTTATGGCACGCTCTCGGTGATTGACTGCACCGTGATGGACCGCCTGGCCAAAACCATGCGTGCCGCTAACGCCGCAATCGGTGGCGCCGCACCGGTGGGAGTGCAGGCGCTCGATGGTTTTAGGAACACCGTCTTCTACGACATGGCAGACTACGTTGACCGCGCCTGCTCCGATGCGGCGGCTGTGGCCGCCGTTCGTGACGCGCTGGCCGACGCGGTCGTGGCGACCTGCTGCACGCCCGCGCTCTATAGCGTCTATCTTGACACATACGATCGCACATTCTTTGTCAATACGTCTTGCGGACTCACCATCAGTGACCCCACAACCAACGCCACAGCCCTTGCTGCACTCCACGCCACAGAGTGGTGGCGGGCCACACATATCGCCGAATAGTAATTGCACGTTTTTCTTCTGCTTCGCAACAACCTCTCAACCGCATTATGTGTTCATAATGTGGTTTATTATTTAACTCTCTGTAAGAATAGTTAAAAAATGTTAAAACGGGGGGGGGGGTAATGAATTTTTATACCTACGGATTTGCGTATTTCGGAATATAATAGTACTTTTGCATTTGGTTTACAAAAAATAATATTTTAACGGAAAAAAACACGATTAGGTAGAAAATTGTTACTATTTGTGTGTGTATTCTGTTGTGTATGTGGTGAAAGAGCATAATGAATTTTGCAAGATACTCACATCGGTAAGATGTGTCATTCTTGTGTGTGCCGGGGTATTAAGCATCGGCACTTTCGCTGAGTCTATGTCTGCCGCAACCGACACAGTCACAGTTACTTCCCATCCGCAATACCCCTACATCGTCTACGTTGACAACGCCTATATCCCCGCCCTCGACAACGAGCAGTTCCAAAATGTCGCTGCCACGGTGATTTTCCCCGTCAACCAGACGCGTCTGCCCAAGGACGCGCCGCTGCTGGTGGAACTGCGCGACGAGGTGCTGCCGCTGCTCAACAGCGATAGCATTGAGGCCCTGCAAATCGACCTGCGAGGTGCCGCCTCGCCCGAGGGAACGCTCCGCCACAACGCCTGGCTGGGCGAGAACCGCATGAAGGCACTCCTTAATTATATACAAGGAGGCCTCGAGGTGCCCGTGGAGAGCAGCAAGATGCGCATGCTCAGCGAGGCCGAGGACTACCTGACCCTCACCCTGCTTATGCGTAAGGCCGGCGATGCCGACTACTCGCGCGTCAAGCGCCTCTGTGACATCTACCTGCCCGCCGGCGACTACGTCAACCTTAAGCGCGAACTGCGCCTGATGGACGGCGGCGCCCTCTGGCAGCGTGTGTTGCGCGAGTACTACCCGCGCCTGCGCACCGCCCAACTCGTCATCTTCTGCAAGCGCAAGCCGCAACAGCCGGAGCAAAACTTTCACCCGACGCTTTGGCCGTGGCGAGTGGGGCAGACGGCCGAGTTCCGGCTCGACACCCTACGCTTCGAACTGCCGCGGCACAAAGTCGCCCGCCGTGAGTTGCTCTCGGTGAAAACCAACGCGTTACTCTATGGTGTGTATATGCCCGGAGGGTACAACAAGTGGTGTCCGATCCCCAACTTCACCATAGAGTACTACCCCTGGCACGGGCATTTCACTTACGCTTTCACCTTTGACTGCCCGTGGTGGCAGGACTACTGGGGCCACAAATACTTCCAGATCCGCAACTACCAACTCGAGGCGCGTTACTACTTCCGCTCGGGCGACATCAAATACAACCCGCCCGGACAAGGACAGGCCTTCCGGGGCCTCTACGTCCAGGGCTACGCCAACCTCGCCCTCTACGGCCTGTGCTTCGACGCCGACCGCGGTTGGGTGGGCGAGGGCATCGGCGCCGGCGTGGGAATTGGCTACGTGCTGCCCCTCGGTGGCAAGACGAGCCGCTGGAAACTCGAGTTCTCGGCACAGGTGGGCTTCTTCTCGAGCAAGTATGACCCCTACCAGTTTGAGAACCTGGTCAACCCCAACTACCGCGACCACCTCTATTATTACCGGTGGACACAGCACCCCGACCTGTTCAAGAAGCGGCAGTATCGAAACACGTGGTTCGGACCCACGCGCGTTGGCATCACCATCAGTTACGACCTGCTCTTCCGCCGCACGGCCAAAAAAGGCGCCAGTTTCCGCCGCTGGGAGTAGCCTCCCCCCGCCCCTCCTAAAGGAGGGGAGCCGGCTGTAGATAAAAAGTAAAAAATAAAAAAATCGACCACTCGACCATTCGACTGCTCGATTGCTCGAAATAACGAATAAACGAAACAACGAATAACGAACAATAAACACCCCGAACCTATAGCCCCCTCCTTCAGGAGGGGGGTGGGGGAGGCCAAGAGAAAATGATAAAAGAGATGAAGAAATATTATAGCGCGACACGCGCGGTTGCCGTGGCGATGACAGTTGTCATTGTGGCGGCGCTCGTCGCGTGCGTTCGCGAGCCGGAACTTCATCTCTACTGGATGCAAGACCTCGAACTCGAGTTCATCACCACCGACCTCGACCTCGAGGTGATGTGGAACTACGAGGACAACTACGACTACCGCAAGGAGTGGTACTACGGCTGGGACGACGAGGACCGGCGCATCTTCGGCGAACTGGGATACGTTGACCCCACCGAGTTCCAACTGCGGCGTTACAACACCGGCGACAAGCCCTATATGGCCCACGAGAGCGTGCTGGCCCACTATCTGGAGGGACGACGCTTCACCGCGCAGTATGCCTGGGGCTTCTGGGACCTGCTCGTGTGGAACGACATATCCACCCTCGACGGTGTCCAGAGCCTTATCTTCGATGAGACGACCACCCTCGACTACGTCACCGCCTCCACCAACCAGACCATCTACCCCTCTCGGTACAACGCCCCGAACTTCGTCCGCTCCTTCTGGGAGCCGGAGGCTCTCTACTCGGCCTACGAGCGCGCCATCGAGATTGATCCCTCGCTCAAGAACTTCGTCTATGACGATGAGCGCGGCGTGTGGTACATGGAGATCCACATGACCCTCTATCCCATCACCTATATCTACCTCACGCAGGTGATTCTACATAACAACCACGGCCGCATCGCCGCCATCGACGGACAAGGCAACTTCAGCGGCATGGCCCGCAATACTAACGTGAATACCGGCATCGCCGGCCCGGACGCGATCACCATCCACTACAACACCCGCCTCAAGAACGGTTGTGACATGAATGGCGAGAACGTCGACATCATCGGCGGAAGGTTGATGACCTTCGGCCTCTGTGACAACAACTGCGGACGCCTCACCCACCAAAATCAGGTCAAGGAGCAGAACCGTCACTATATGGACGTGAAAATGCAGTTCAACAACGGCATGGACTCGACGCTGGTCTTTGACATCACCGACCAGGTGCGCAAGCGCTTCAAGGGCGGCGTGATCACCGTCGAACTCGACGTTGACACCGTGCCCATCCCGTCGCGCAGCGGCGGCTCGGGCTTCGACGCGGTCATCAAGGACTTTGATGACGGCGGCACGTGGGAGTTCGACTTCTAAACTCCACGGCCTCCCCCCGCCCCTCCTAAAGGAGGGGGGCTGGCAGTTGAGATAAATAAAATCGACCAATCGAATAATCGACCACTTGAATGTTCGAATGATCGAAAAACGAAAAACCAACAAAGAGAGAACAATATTTTATTAATTATTAATCGTTTAATAGCAAGAAAGAGATGAAAAAGTTTAGTTTCGCTTTCGTCGTGCTTGCAGGCCTCGCTTTGGCTTCCTGCAACAACGACAACCGCATCGCCGGTGAGCCCGACAACAAACTCGCGGGTGAGGCGATCGAGTTTGGTGGTGGCTTCCGTGCCATCACACGTGCCAACGCCACAGGCGCCGCCGCCGCCGACCTCCTCGGCAAGGAGTTCGTCGTCTTCGGCACCAAGGGCAACTCCGACGGCACCGGTATGGAACTGGTGTTTGACAACTACCGCGTGAAGTGGGCCGAGAACACCGCCGGCACCACCGCCAGCAACACCCACGACTGGGAGTATGTCGGCTATGCCCTGCAGGCTCCGTCGAGCCTGACCGGCAACCAGACCATCAAGTATTGGGACTACAGCAAGGCCCTCTATCAGTTTGCCGCCTACTCGGTTGGTAAGGGCAACACCCTGATCACCACCGGCACCCCGACCGCCGGCCAGATCCTGGGTAGCGCCATCAACAAGGACAACCTGGCCACCAAGGCCTACACCCTCCAGGGTGCCGCCGCCGACCTGGCCAAGTGCTACATCACCGACGTTGTTCCCATGCCCAAGAGCAACTTCAACAACGTGGTGACACTCACCTTCCGCTCGCTGGCCACCAAGGTCCGCATGGCCCTCTATGAGACCGTGCCCGGCTACAGCGTCAACAACGTGAGATTCTACAGCGACGCCACCACCTCGATTGCCACCGGCGCCTCGTCGGCCAACGCAATCCTCTTCGGTAACAACGTGTTCTACACCGCCGGTGACTACACCGTCTACTTCCCCGACATCAACGCCGGCACCGACGTGGCCAACCTGGCACACGTCAGCATGGGTACCGAGAAGACCCAGGGCAACACCCAGAACTTCGGCACCATCAACTACAGTGGCGGCTTCCTGGGCAAGACCCTCAACACCGCCAGTTATGCCGGCGATGACTACACCATCATGATGCCGAACGAACTCGGTGCAACCCTCGAGATGCGCGTCGACTATGACCTCGTCAGCGACGACGGCAGCGGTGAGAAGATCACCATCCACGGTGCCCGCGCTTTCGTGCCCGCCGAGTACACCCAGTGGCAGCCCAACTATGCCTACACCTACATCTTCAAGATCTCGGACAACACCAACGGTTGGACAAGCCTCGACGACACCAACGACCCCGAGGGCCTGTTCCCCATTACCTTTGACGCCGTGGTCGCCGACAGCGAGACCAACACTCAGGCTACCATCACCACGGTCGCCACTCCGTCGATCACCAGTTACCAGAAGGGTCACAATCCCGCGGCTCAGGACGAGTATGCCGCCGGTCAGGACATCTACATCCGTCTGATGAACGAGGGCTCTCTCATCACCACCTTGAGCGACACCAACAGCAAACTCTACACGCTCGACCGTCTGGCCACCGAGGGTGAGGTTGCCGACGCTCTGAACATCGGCCGCAACGGTCTGGTGCTCACCGCCGCCACCATCAGCAACGCCTTCACGACCATTCCGCGCGCCGATGGCAACGACATCACCATCGCCAGCGGCACGGCCGCCAAGTTCACCCCGGTTGCCGGCAAGATCTATGCCTACGTCTACCTCGTCCAGGCCGGAACCCCGGTTAACCACTACACGGCCGTGAAGTTCGACAGCCAGCCCGCCGACTGGAGCACCGAAGGCCAGTATGTCCTCAACCCCGACGGCACCGGCACCCCCGCCGCCTTTGAGGCCGGCAAGGTCTACTACATGAAGTACGTCGACAATCAGAACAAGTATGCTATCAAGGTCATCAAGATTAAGTCGTAAACGAGCCTGACACCATTGACTTTCCGAACCCATAGCCCCCTCCTTCAGGAGGGGGAAGGGGGAGGACCCATCAGCCCGGCGGGGTTCGACTCCCCACCGGGCTACAAAAGAAACATTAAAAAGAGTGGAGTGCAAAGCGGCCTCGCCGCTTTGTCCACAACCGAC
>CAMHQD010000070.1 GCA_946187345.1 uncultured Porphyromonadaceae bacterium
AGTTCAGCGGCATCGGCATCCAGTTCAACATGAAGCAGGACACGCTCTATGTGATCCAGACCATCGCCGGCGGCCCGAGCGAGAAGGTGGGCATCCGTGCCGGCGACCGCATCGTGACGGTCAACGACACGGTGATTGCCGGCAAGAAGATGCGCAACACCGACATCATGAAGCGGTTGCGCGGCAAGAAGGGCACTAAGGTGACGGTGCAGGTGAAGCGTCGCGGCACTCCGGAACTCATCACGTTCCGCATCACTCGCGACAAGATACCGCTGCATAGCGTTGACGCCGTTTATATGCTTGATGAGCAAGTGGGTTACATGAGCATCTCCAACTTCGGGGCCAAGACCTACGATGAGATGATCGAGGGTCTCGACTACCTCAAGGCCCGCGGCATGAAGGCTCTGGTGCTCGATTTGAGCAACAACGGCGGCGGCTACCTGAACGCCGCCATCGACATGTGTGACGAGTTCCTGGGCGAGAACAGCCTCATCGTCTACACCGAGGGCCGCGCGCAGCCCCGCAACGAGGCTCGCGCCACCGGCCGTGGCCATTACCGCACATTGCCGCTGGTTGTCATCGTCAACCAGTATTCGGCCAGCGCCGCCGAGATTTTCGCCGGTGCGATGCAGGACTGGGACCGCGCCGTGATTGTTGGCCGCCGCTCCTTCGGCAAGGGGCTGGTGCAGCGTCCGTTCCGTTTCCAGGACGGCTCGATGATGCGGCTGACGGTGGCCAGGTATTACACTCCGAGCGGCCGCTGCATCCAGAAGGAGTATGCCCCGGGCGACAAGAAGCGTTATGAGCACGACATCGTCGACCGCGAGAAGAGCGGCGAGTATTTCCACGCCGACAGCATCCTGCGCGTGGACTCGCTGCGCGTGGCCACATTGCGCAACGGGCGCGACATCTACGGTGGCGGCGGCATCATTCCGGACGTGTTTGTGCCGCTCGACACGACCCACTACACCACCTATTACCGTGACCTCGTCGCCAAGGGCATCGTCAGCCAGTGGGCCGTCAGCCATGTGGACGCCCACCGCGTCGAGATCAAGAAGCGTTATCCCACCGTCAACGACTTTGACCGCGGCTTCACGCTCAGTGACGCTGACATCAAGTCGTTCATCGCCATGGGTGAGCGCGACAGTGTGCGATATGACGAGCGGATGTTCCGCACCAGCGAGCCCATGCTGCGCGCGATGCTCAAGGCGCTCATCGCCCGTGACGTGTACACCGACCGCGGGGCCTACACCGTGGTGATCAACCACCTCAACCCCGACGTGCACCGCGCCCTCGAGGTCATCAGCGACCCCAAGCAATACCTCGGCATCCTGGGCTTCTACCGGCCCGAGGGAAACGTCGGCGTCGATATTGTTAAACCTCGGGAAGAAATTATTATCGAAGAGAATGTGATTAAACCATAAAACCCTTAACAGTTATGACAGCAAGATTCATTAAAGTGGCGGTCGCGACGCTCGCCCTCACGCTGGCGGCGCCCGCGTTCACCGCCGTTGCCGATGACGCCAAGTCCGAAGGCATGACCATGATCAACCGTGCCACCTTCAAGTGGGAGGGCAAGATCAACCACGACCAGTGGAACAAGTCGCAGAAGTCGACGGTGGCCTTCAGCCGTTTCCCGGCCGATATGGATGAGTTCCGGCAGGCTCGCGATTTCCTCGGCCGCGAGCCTCAGGGCGCCGCCGCGCTCATGGTGATGGCCATGGAGATGTACCACCGCGACAAGGAGATGGGCATCGAGGCCTTGAAGTTGATGAACACCTCGACCAACTACAATTCTGTAATCCGTCAACTCAAGGAGGTGATGGGCAGCGATGAGAGTTACGCTCGTCCCTACCTGCCCGCCGCGTTGCTGGTCGGCGCCAACGCCAAGAACGGCTATTCGCCCGCCGAGCCTTACCGTGTGAAGGTGCGCGTCAACCCCGTCACGCAGTATCAGGAGAGCGAGTTGCTCGACGGCACGGTGATTTACCTGCAGATTGACGGCGCGGGTTGGGACACCAACTGGCGCGGCATTGAGGTCGTCAAGCCCGACGGCGAGGACTTCTATGTGGTGAGCAACTGTCCGGCGCTGTACACCCAGTGCAAGAAGATCAAGGGCACTTACCAAGGTCTGAAATGAGACTGCCCGCCCTCATCGCTTTACTCGCCGCGAGCGCGCTTGCCGCGTGGAGCGGCGAGCCTGCCGACAGCGCGGCGGCGGTGTCCGGTGCGTCCTACGAACTTCGCGCCACCAAGTATCACCCGGGAATGGGTGGCGCGGGGTGGGTGACCGCCAGTGGCGCGCGCATCGACAACAAGCGCCTGAAGGCTTACGAAATCCGGTGGGTGGCCCTCTCGCCGGATATGTTCCGCCAGTGCGGTTTCCGCATGGGTGACACCATTGTGGTTGAGAGCGGGAGCGTGGAGAAACTCAACGGCAAGTGGGTCGTCAAGGACAAGATGGGTCCGCGCACCCGCCGCCGCATCGACTTCCTGCTGCCCAAGGGCGACAACTACCGCTTCACGGGCCCGACAACGGTGACCGTCACCAAGGCCGCCGGCGCGCCGTGAGACCCACCCGACGCGGCATAAAAGTATTTATTTACGAGTAAGATATTTTCGAGAATTTTCGAGAGGAAGTGCCGGGTCGCGTAACCGGGCCGGCGGTAATGTCATATGGTTTTTTCAGACCTGTTTTTTCTGTTTGTGTTCATTCCGGCGTTCGCCCTGTGCTATTTGGTGGGGACGTTGATCGACAAGCGCTTTGTGAGCGGCGGCGTGCCGTTGTGGCGCAATGTCGCGCTTGTGGCGTTCTCGCTCATCTTCTACGCGTGGGGCGAGCCGGTCTATGTGTTCCTGATGCTCGGCAGCGTGCTGGTGAATTATGTCGCCGGTCGCCTTGTGGACCATTTCGCCGATGGCCGTCCGCGTCGTTGGGCGTTGGCCGCCGGTGTGGTCTGCAACCTGTTGATACTCGGCACGTTCAAGTACGCGGGCTTTTTCGCGCGCACGCTGTGTGACCTGGGACTGGCGGTTCCCGTGCCGGACATCGCCCTGCCCATCGGCATCAGTTTCTACACGTTCCAGTCCATCTCTTATCTTGTCGATGTGTATCGCCGCACCTCGCCGTGCCAGCGCCGCGTGGGCGACCTGCTGCTGTACATCAGTATGTTCCCGCAACTCATCGCCGGCCCGATTGTGCGCTACGGCACTGTGGCCCACGAGATCGGCGAGCGCCATGTGAGTCTTGATGACGTGTCGTGCGGCGTATATCGTTTCCTGATCGGTCTGGGCAAGAAGGTGATTATCGCCAACCAGTTGTCTGAGGTTGTCGATCTGCTGCTTGTCAAGCAACTCAACGAGTTGTCGATGGCCGGGGCGTGGCTCGGACTGATAGCCTTCACGCTGCAAATCTATTTTGACTTCTCGGGCTATAGTGACATGGCCATCGGCATGGGCCGCTGCATGGGCTTCCACTTCAACGAGAACTTTGACCACCCGTACTGCAGCCGTTCCATCACCGAGTTCTGGCGGCGGTGGCACATGTCGTTGGGCAGTTTCTTCCGCGACTACGTTTACATTCCGCTTGGCGGCAACCGTCGCCATCAGGCCGTGAATATCCTTGTGGTGTGGTTCCTCACGGGAATGTGGCACGGCGCCAGTTGGAACTTCATTCTTTGGGGGCTCTATTACGGCGTGATAGTCATGTTGGAGAAATACACGCTCATGCGTGTCATCGACAAGGTGCCGCGGGTGCTGCTGCACGTCTATAGCCTGCTGCTTATCGTGTGGGGCTGGTCGCTGTTCTACTTTGAGGACCTGGGCAGCCTCGCGGTGTTCAACAAGGCGCTTGCGGGCGTGGGCGTGCCGTCCACCGACTTTATCGCGTCCAACGCGCTGCGCGGCTACGCGTGGCTGTGGGTTGCCGCGCTGCTGCTGTGCATGCCGGTGCGGCGCGCGGTCGCCACGTGGCTCGACGCGCGTGCCGATGGTTCCCGCGCCGTGGCTGCGGGCGTGGCCGCGCTGCGCCTCGCCGTCAGTGCCGCCCTGCTCGCCCTGAGCGTCGCCCTGCTCGTGGGCGCCACCAACAATGCCTTCATCTACACACGTTTCTAAACCGCAATTACCGAAATGAAAAGATTTCTCATCACTATATCCATCGCCGCGGCGGCCGTGACCGCCGCCACAGCCGCGTTGACCGTCGGGGAGTATGTCAACACGGTGAACCCCGCCTCTCCGGTGCGCCACACGGCCACCGACTTCCTCATCATCGGCAGTCCCGACACGGCCCGTGCCGTGAGCCCCTACAAGGGCAATCCCGGCATGGCCGGGCGCTACAGCGGCAGCGCCAACAAGTTGCGCCGCGCCTTGCCCGCCACGGTGCGCCTCTACTGTATGCCCGTGCCGTCGTCCAGCGAGTTCTACACGCCGGTTGAGGCACAAGAGGAGTGGTACACGCCGCAGAGCCTGACCATCAACGCCATTTTCGCCGGCCTTGACGAGGGCATCACTCCCGTGAACGCCTACGACGCCCTGGCCGCCCATGTGTGTGAGCCCGTGTATTCCCGCACGGACCACCACTGGCAGCCGCTCGGGGCGTACTACGCGGCGCGGGCGTTCGCGGCCACTGCCGGAGTGCCCTTTCTGCCGCTCGACGACGCGCACTACGCCACGCGCGTCGTGCCGGAGTATGTCGGCTCGATGGCGCGTTACACCAAGGACGCGGCTGTCAAGGCCTCGCCCGAGGACTTTGTCTATTACACACCGCTCGACACGTCCTACACGGTGCTGCGCGATGTGTACACCGTCAAGGGCCAGCAGGTGACCGAGCGCGCCGGCTTCGAGCCGTCGCAATTCTTTTTCACCTACAAGGGCGGCTTGACCTACTGCACGTTTATGGGCGGCGACTACAACGCCACGCGCGTGACCACCGGCGTGGGCAACGGCCGGCGGCTGCTCATCATCAAGGACAGTTTCGGCAACGCGCTGCCGCCGTTCCTTTTCGCCTCGTTTGAGCAAATCGATGTGGTGGACTTCCGTTGGTTTGGCGGTAACGTAGTCGATTATGCCATCGAGAACGGCGTCACCGACGTGCTCATGGTGAACGTGGTTGAGATTGCCGTGTCGACCAATATCCCCAAGCGCTATGACATTCTTCTTGAGAGTGCGAAATGAATAAACTGTATTTGACAGGCATCGTCACGTTGTTCGCGGCCATAGCGGTCGTGTTCGCCTTCTTCCCTCGCTCCACGTTCTCGGAGTTGGAGAAGCGCGAGTTGGCCACCTTCCCGCCGTTCACCGCCGACTCGCTCGCCTCGGGCGAGTTCACGGCGGCCGTGTCGTCGTGGTTCAGCGACAGTGAGCCCTACCGTGACCGGCTGATGTCGGTGAGCATGGCTTTCAAGCGGTGGATCGCGGTGAGCGCCGGTGATGACGGCATAACCTTCCACGCCGCCGACGGCGACCTGCCTGTGGCGGCCGAGGCCGTGGACACCGTGGACGTTCTCGCCGAGGCCAACCGTGACATCAAGGAGTACACCAACCGTCTGACGGCCGACGAGAAGGCCAAGATCGCGCACAACGGCATCCTGGTTATCGGCGGCGAGGGCCACGCTCGGGCCCTGATGGCCTATGGCGGCTCGGCCGACGGCGGCGTGCCGTTCGCCAACGCCGTGAACCGCTACAGCCGCGAACTGGGCGGCAAGGTGAGGGTTTACTGCATGGTCATTCCCACGGCCATCGAGTTCTATTGCCCCGAGGAGGCCAAGAGCCGCATCCGCAGCCAGCGCGCCACAATCAACAATATCTTCGCCCACCTGGACTCGACCGTCACGGCTGTTGACGTGTACACCATCCTCGGCGAGCACGCCGGCGAGGACATTTACCTGCGCACCGACCACCACTGGGCTCCGCTCGGGGCGTACTACGCGGCGAGGAAGTTCGCGGCCGTCGCCGGCGTGCCTTTCCGCGGCCTCGACGCCTACGACCGGCACGTGATCCACGGCTTTGTCGGCACGATGTACGGCTACTCGCGCGACATCGCCGTCAAGAATTCGCCCGAGGACTTTGTCTATTACGTCCCCAACGCGGTCGAGTACACCACGAGCCACATCAACTACAGTCTCGACAAGCAACTCAACATCACCGGCGAGAGCCACCCCTTCAAGGGCGAGTACTTCATGAAGTTCAAGGACGGCAGCGGCGCGGCCTACTGTACCTTTATGGGCAGCGACGCCAAGATTGTCAAGGTCGAGACCTCAACGGCCAACGGGCGCCGTGTGCTGGTGATGAAGGACAGTTTCGGCAACGCCATCCCGAGCAATCTGTTCTACTCGTTCGAGCAGGTGCACGTCATCGACTACCGCTACTTCAACAAGAACGTCAAGAAGTATGTCACGGACAACGGCATCACCGACGTGCTCTTCGCCAACAACACGTTTGTGGCCTTTAATCCGGCCACCGCATCGGCCTATCTCTCTTTCCTCAAGCAATAGCCAATCAACTGAATATGAAAAGTCTCAAACTACTATTCGCCGTCATGGCGACCGTCGCGGCCCTGACCGCCGGCGCGCAGGAGCCGCTGCGCGAGTTCCGCGGCGCGTGGATGCACATCATCGGCCAGGAGCACTACGCCAAGCGCACCACGGCCCAGAACCAGGCCTACCTGCGCGAGCAACTTGACCGCCTGAAAGCCTCCGGCGTGAACGCCGTCATCTTCCAGGTGCGCCCGCAGGCCGACGCGGCCTATCCCAGCCGCCTCGAGCCGTGGAGCCGTTGGCTCAGCGGCACGGCCGGTGTCGCGCCCAAGCCGGTGTGGGACCCGCTGCAGTTCATGATCACCGAGGCCCACAAGCGCGGCATGGAACTGCACGCGTGGATCAACCCCTATCGCGTCACCAGCAGCAAGAGCGACAAGCCGGCGCGCTCCAGCGTTTACTACAAGCACCCCGAGTGGTTCATCAGGTATGCCGACGGCAAAATCTACTTTGACCCGGGCCTGCCCGAGAGCCGCGACTTTATCGACAAGGTGGTGCGCGACCTGCTCGCGCGCTACGACCTGGACGCCATCCACATGGACGACTACTTCTATCCCTACCCCGTCAGCGGCAAGGAGTTTCCCGACGACAAGAGTTACGAGCAATACGGCGACGGCATGAACCGCGACGACTGGCGCCGCCACAACGTGGACCTGCTCATCGAGCAGTTGCACAACACCATCGCCGAGGTCAAGCCGTGGGTGCGCCTGGGCATCAGCCCGTTCGGCATCTGGCGCAACAAGAAGAACGACCCGCGCGGCAGCGACACCGACGGCCTCCAGTGCTACGACGCCCTCTACGCCGACTGCCCGCTGTGGACACGTCGCGGCTGGGTCGACTACATGGTGCCGCAACTCTACTGGCAACTCGAGCACAAGCGCGCCCCGACGCTCGAACTCATGCGGTGGTGGAACACCCAGGCCAACGGCCGGCACATGTACTACGGCCTGGACGTGAACAACATGATGGATAACCGCGACATCGCGGCCGGCGGTGGCGACACCACCCGCAACAACCAACTCTACCACAAACTCGAAATCATGGCCCGCCTCGACAGCGTCCACGGCCTCGTGTGGTGGCCGGGCTACAGCGTGACGAAGAACTACAAGGGCGTCGCGGACTCGCTGCGAACCACCACGCAGTCGCTGCCGGCGTTGCCCGCGCCCTACACGTGGCTCGACAACAAGGCCCCGTCGCCTGTCAGCCACCTGCGCCTGGCCACGGCCAAGAACGGCGGCAAGGAACTCACATGGGAAGCCGCCGCCACGTCCGACCCGATGCAGCAGGCCGTCCGATTTGTGGTCTACGCGTGGCCCACGGCCGACAAGTCGCAGCAATCACCCGCCACCGTGTGGCTCATCACCGGCGAGACCCGCGTCGCCGTGCCGGCCGATATGCGGCAACACCGCTTCGCCGTCCAGGCCGTCGACCGCTGCAACAACGTCAGTGCCCCCATCACCCTGAAATAAGCGTCCCCCGCAAAAAGAACCTAAAATCATACAATCCTTACAGATGAAAAGCATTGTGCTATTCTGTATCGGGGTGGGGGCGCTCGGGGCGGGGGCCGTGCCGCCCGTGGTCCACAACCGTGTGGGCGACAGCATCGTCATCGATGGTGAACTCACTGTCAAGTGTGTCGGCAAGAAGCAAAATTTCAACTGGAGCGACACCGTCTACCGCGACGAGGACGTGTTCTCGCCCAAGAGCGTCAACTTCCATCCGGACGGCACGCGCTTCTACGTCAACTCGTTAGAGGGCGGCAAGACAGTCGTCTACGACGCCCGCACCACCGCCAAACTGCGTGTGATCAATCACCGGTTCAACAGCGGCACCGGCCCGCTGTGGGCTCCGCCGAGCGGATACTACAGTTTCACCCACTACAAGGACGGAGCCTCGCGCCCGTTCATGGGCAAGCCGGTGGAGAGCGCCTTCAGTCACGGAGGCCGTTACCTGTGGGTGCCGTACTACCGCCGCACGTTTGACCTCAACGCGCAGGACCCCAGCGCCGTGGCAATCATCGACACGCGCGCCGACACCATCGTGCGCATGATGGAGACCGGACCGCTGCCCAAGATGATTCGCTGCAGCAACGACGGGCGCACGATGGCCATCACCCATTGGGGCGACAACACCGTGGGACTGGTGGACATCAGCGGCGACGACCCCAAGAGGTGGCACCACCTGCCGCCGGTCGTCGTGGAGCGTCAACTGCAACTCAACTTCTCGCTCAGCCACGAGGTGAACCGCGACAGCAACAGCGGACTGCTGCTGCGCGGCACGTTGTGGCTGCCCGGCGACCGCTACCTGCTCGTCAGTTGCATGAGCGGCAGCGGCGGCATCGCCGTGATTGACGTGCCTCAACGCAAATACCTGGGCCGTCTGACGGGCGTGAGCAACGCCCGCCATCTGATTGCCGACGGCGGCAACCTCTACATGAGTTGCAACACGGCCGGCCTGGTGTGCCGCGTGCCGCTCGACAGCGTCACTGCCGCCATCAGCCGCGGCGGCCACAGCATGCCGCTGCGCGGCGTCACCACGTGCCGCGTGGGCGGCGGCGCGCGCACCATCGAGGCGTCGCCCGGCGGACGGTATGTGTTTGCCGCGTGCAACAGCGCCAGCGCCGTCTATATCGTTGACACGCGCTCCATGACCGTGCTCGGCCACATCAACATCGACAGTTACCCCGTGGGCCTTGACATCAGCCGCGACGGTTCGCTGCTCGTGGTCACCAGTCAGGCGCGCGACCACCACGGCGGCAACGCCGTCAACCTGCTGCGTGTCACCTATGCCCACCCCGTCGCCGTGCCGCCCTTGCCGGCCGACACCACGGCGCGCGACAGCGTCCCCACCCCGGCTCCCGGCGTTGGCGCCGTCGCCACCGCCACCGACTACACCACCGTCGCCGTCGCTCTCGCCGTCGTCGCCGTCCTCCTGGTCGTCGTCATGTCAATGCTCCGCCGCCGCAAGTAACCCAGCAACCGTGCAACAAAGCAGTTATTACTCCTTGATGTTGCCGTTGTCAACATAGAGGTAGCCGTCACCAATACAGCCATTCTATTCAACGGCAATTCCTATGTCTTGACTCCATCAACCAGAACCTTGACCTTGACGATTTGTCTGAGAGACCATATTTTCACAGAATCGAACAAGTTTCCGAGATATTCTAACGATGTTTATCCCGAAATTGCAATATTATGCCATAATATCCGTGAATTCTCAATATTTATTCAACCCATAAAAGCAATATTCAACGTAAAATGGCTGGAAAGAAAAATAAAGAAGAAAAAGACCTCTTGGCAATGTGTGGGGAATATGCAGTTGCCTCAGAACTTTGTAAATTTGGTTTCAACGCGTCAATAACCTATGGCAATGCCAAGGCGGTTGATATCTGCGTGCTCGATAACCAAACCGGCTCGTTCAAGCGAATCGAAGTCAAAACTTCTCGCGACAAAAAATTCGTCACAGGTTTTTTCCAGAAGTATTATCTCGAAAACAGCGACAAGACGCATCCCGACTACTGGATTATCGTTTACATCGACCCTGACCACCACAATCATTTCTATGTGCTCACCCACGACGAGATGGCGAGGGTCCAAATGGTACGAAACGGCATGACTGAATGGCCCATTGAAAAACAAAGAGGTGTTGACAATGTATTGCTGGAAAACATTTCAATGCACGAGAACCGGTTTGACAAGATTAGTTTTAATTAATTTAACTTTCGCAAGTTGCTGATTTCAGCGCGGAGGGCGTAATTTGCGGCGGGTGTGGCATGATTCCGTTGCACATTTCCACATTATGACACACCCTCGCGGGGGGGGACTCGGTCGGGGGGGGCTTCAATCCCTTTCCGTTGCTGTCGCCCCTGACGGGGCTAGTTGATGCCGGGCCCGAGCAGGGGTTCCGCTGCGCTCCACCCCTGCCTGGATCCATCCGCCCCTGACGGGGCTACTGCTCTGCCTCAACGGGGCTTCCCCTCCTTCTGGAGGGGGTGGCGCCGATAATTCGTTTCCCGTTTTTCGCCTTTCGTTTCAAAACTTTTCGTAACTTTGCGGTTTGAAACAAACTTGTAGATAAACATCGTGACGTGGCGGAGTGCCCGCCATGCACACAACACTTTTGTTGATATGGACAATAATATATTGGACCGCAAGATTTTAGGTCTCGTGGGAGTGCGTGGTGTGGTGACCACGCTCATTGCCATCGCGGTGATGGCCGTCATCTCGTGGGCGTTTTTCCATCCGGCCGACGTGCGTGGTGACGTGCTCGCGCAGCACGACACGCTTCAGGGCATTGCCAACGGTCAGGAGGGTATCTTGTACGCGCAGCGCACGGGCGAGATTCCGCGATGGACCGACGCTCTGTTTGGCGGTATGCCGACCTTCCAGATACGTCCCACCTATGAGTCGTCGAGTTGGCTGACGTGGGTGGGGTCGGCTCTCACGCTGGGCTTTCCGGCTCCGGTGAGTTACCTGTTCCTGCTGATGTTGGGCTTTTACCTGCTGGCGCGCTCGCTGCGCCTGCGGTGGCACTATGCCCTGCTGGGGGATTTGGCCTATGGCTTCTCGACTTACTTTGTCATCCTGATTGGAGCCGGCCACATCTGGAAGTTGCTCAC
>CAMHQD010000071.1 GCA_946187345.1 uncultured Porphyromonadaceae bacterium
ATTCGCTCCAGTCGGCTTCGCTGCCAATCAGATAGTTGCCGGACTCGTCGGTTTGGATGGCGAAGTCGCGGAAGAGCGCGTTCAGCGTCAGATCGGTAGTCACCGGCGCGCTGAAGTCGTAGGCTTGCGTAGCGTCGCTCGCGTACCAGTATTCAAAAATTTTTCCCTTTTTCTCCGGGCGAGCGGGTTCGGCCACGGTGTAGCCGTAAGCCACCGTTCGCTTGGCATACTGCTCGCCATCGACCATGAACACCACGTTGCGCACTTCGCCGTCGTAGGGGTAGATGGTTTTGCCGTTAAGGTCGCTCTCGGCGGTCACTTGGTCCCCGTTTTCGAAGAAGAATATGTTGGTGAATGTAACGTTGGCCTTTACCGTCGACATATAGATGTAGTCTGACGACGGATTGCTCCATCCGAGCGACAGCGAGGCCGAATTGCCGTCGCGGCCGGTATTCCAGCCAGAGGTGCCAGGGCCTACGCCGTAGCCGTCCTTGCCGCCGCGTGCCTCAACAATGCCGCCGTTGATGGTGACGATGCCGCCATCGCCGCCCGTAATCGAACTGGCGGAGGAGTATCCGCCGCCACCAATGCCCGCGCCGCCGTTGTCGCCGCCGGTAGCCTCCACGTGTCCGTCGTTGATGATGAACGTGCCGCCGTTGCCGTATTTACCGCTCCAGTAGCCGTTGCCACCACCACCGATGCCGGCGGCATATTTGCCGCCCTTGGCAATCACGTGGCCGCCGTTCACCTCAATCAGGCCGGCCGTGCCGTGGATGTTGCCGCCTATGCCCGCCTCGTTTTCGTTGGCGGCGGTGGCGTTGAGGGTGGCGTTGTCGACGCTTTGAGCGTAGATGTGCAACTCCTTGTCTGCTTCAACATAGATGCCTTTGCCGGCATTTAGGATGGCGCCGTCGAGCAGCACCAGATGAACCGCACCGTTGATTGTGATACGGTTCTCGTAGGTCACTTCGCCGTCAACCACCCACCAACCGGCGCTCAACTCCGTCTGGTTGGTCAGACGGGTATAACTCCCGTCGGCAAGTGTCTCTTCGGTGCCGGCGGCGTTCACGTATGTGACGTCTTGCGCTTGCAAGGCGGCCGGCGTTGTGATTGCCAACACCACAAAGAGCGACACGAGCCGAATAATTTGTTGAACTTTACACATAATTATTTGCTCTTTAAGAATTAGTAAAAGGTTCTCGATTTTGGCGCCAAATATACAAAAAAAACAGCACACCGTCAATAGTCGGTATGTTATTTTTTTAGCGGCAGAACTTTTTAACATATTTTAACTCTTTTATGAGTCAACTTTTTTCAGAACAAGACAAAGGTAGATAAACCGTTTCATATTTACGTTGTTTTTAGCGTACAAAGTTAATCATTTTTTTGCAAAAATTATCTCAATAATTGCAAAACTTAAATTCATAATCTACTTGGAATTATTGAGATTTGTAAAAAACCTTATTCTGAAAATTAACATAGAAAACCGTAGTCGGACTTTTGCTTGTCAATTTTCGTAGAGAGGCATTTCATTTGTTCTCTCAAAACCTTGATAAGTGGTGAGTAGTCGCAACCTACGTTGTAACCATCGTCGCCCAAGCAACCGACTATTTGATAGAGGCCTGCGTCCCAAGATGAGACACGGTAGCGGTTGGTGTTGAGTTTCACCGACACTTCATAGAATTTCTTGTACATAGTCCGTGCAGCGTCAAGCACTTGCTGAGCCTCAACGCTCAACATGCGATTGACCAGCCATTGCGCGGCAAAGCGATCATTGTCGGTTGTGATGCCGCTCAATATTTCAGGGTCGCTGCATTGCCATTGCTTGACATCGGCAATTAGGAATGGAAACAACTCATTCTTGATATTGTAAATGTTACCCTTGTATTGGACGCCTGATAACGACACTGTTTGGTTCGAACTATGGAAAAGAGCATAAACCACGCAATCGTTGATGAATTCTTGCGGCAATTCCACGTTGGGAATCATGAATTGGTCGCGATCATTATACCATGTACTCACTGTCGTCTTCTTGACAGCGAAAATCACCATCGACCGCTCAAAGTTTTCTGCCGTCACAGACCACGCGCCCGCGCTGCCGTAAGGACCGGAATACAACGCGACATAGTTGAGATTTTGAACATCATTCCCTTTACTGCACATCGAGCAGATAAACCCGGGAGCGATGCGGTCGCGGACATCCTTCTTGTCACCGTTGACATTGAGAGCCGACGAGAATGGCGGGAACACGATTGACGCCGCCGGCCTGTCAATCCAGTTATTGAGAAAATTAGAGCGCGCCACCGATGGGATGCGTTTGCTGTCGATACGTGCCGGTGGCACGGAGCGGTCCCACACATCAAGAACAATATTTTGAGTCGCCAAGTCCTCCTCGATGGACAGGTTCCACACGACGCAGCCGACAGGAAATTTCCCTTTCACACCGTCAAAGGAACGCGAGTCGAACATAAAACCACGCTCAAAATGATATCTAAAGATGCGGTCACGCAGTTTCTGGTCGTTGTTCGCATTTATATACTTTAACGTTGAAAAGAGGCAGAGATAAGCGTTCTTTTTCTTAAACTCATGATGAATGCGGAATAAGAATTGAGCGAACAGTTCGCGGGATGTCTCTCCCAAATTAAACTGCTTGCTGTGCATCACTCGACGCACCCGGGTGTCGCTCACGCCCGATTTACCCGACGTGGCGGTGGACTTGTCTTGAGAGGTCGCGAACGGCGGATTAATAAGGATTATCCACGTCAGTTCCGGGTTTGCAAGATCTTCAACCAACTGCCGCGGCATCTTGGTGGCATAAAACTGCAGACCGTTGAACAGATTATCGATGTCGTCGTTCAAGTAATCATATTGGAAGCAAGTAGCGTCCTTGAACGTCCGCCTCAACAGCCTCACATCGCCTTCGTGAAGCGTGGAGAGGTACATATATTTATAAGCCTCTGCCTGCAGATGGTATTCCAAATTGCCGGTGCCGGCGGCCATGTCCCACAATCGATATTTGCCACCGAGCCACCATTGTTTCTCGCCTAACGTTTGCGCAATGTAGTCATGAGCGGTGGTTGTATATTGGATAGGCGTGTAAAACTCACCCTCAAACCGTCGCTGGAAATCATCACTCAATCGGTCAATCTTGCTCAGGATGCCGGCAACAACGTCAACGTTGCTCGTTCGCTCAAAAATATTCCAGAACTTAGTGTACTGGTATTGATTCAGTTTCTTGGCGACCCACTCATCGGGAGCAATATTAAACATCACCCGCATTGTTGCTGGATTGACCATCGAGCGTCCTTGCTGGATATCACAAAGGAAGTATTCAGAAGGCTTGCGCCCATTGCGCACATCCTCGCCAAATTTTTCATACCAATCGTCATAGACAACCTCAAAGTTTCGTTCAGTGATAGCCTTTTTGACGACAAATGACAAGGCAGGCTCTTTGGTATAAATGGTGTTGAACAATTCAATCACCTTGATAAGTTCGGACGGTACAAACAGGTTGAAATATTGCATTGCGGCGATTTCGTCGTCTTTCTCCAAATCCGCCACAAGGTTGCTATCGGGACAACTCGGCGCAAAGGACCAGTCGTAGTTCCCATCCTCATGTTCAACGTATGGAAGCCATCGTGAAGTCTCTGTAATTAAAATCTCGTTGCGGTCAGACAAGCACAGGTATGGTGGTATTGTTTTATCTGTCGGGTTGAAACGCATGCCATGCACATAATATAACAACTGCGCTAACACTGCGGCCCTAATATGCCGCGACTTGAAGTTTTTATCCCACTTAAACTCATAGAGCATCTCGGGCGTGTACAAGTCTTGGCGCTGCTTTTGGTCTACTTTAAGGTTGAAGAAACGGATATAGGCTATCACAACCTCCGACTCTTCAGTGGAACGGCTCAACGCGTCATAGAAAGCGCGTATGCGCTTTATCTCCTTGGCGTTTTGACCAAGCGCCATGAAGTCGTCTTTCGGGAAATTAGGAAAAAGCTGAGCCATTCCAATACTATACTGCGGGGTCGCGGCTCACTGTCGACCGGGATGGATATAAAAAAAGCGTGAGAGCCCCATATTGTTGCCCGTCCCGCTCCTGAAGGTCCTAGGAAAACCGTTGCCATCGAGTACGGACAACGAGAACCCTCACGTAGATATGCAATAACCACCATGTATCAAACAGAGACACGGATTGGTGCAATGCACATCGGTGAGCGTCCATCGTTGCCTTGTCCTTGGATGGCTTAAGAATTTCCTAGGTTCTCAGGAGCCAAAGAACAAAGCGTCAATAAACGCTTTTTATAATAGTATGTAGGTGTAACGGCGGGTGCGCGATGCCGTGCAGTGCCGTCACGGTGCAAAGATAGTGATTTTTATTGATACGGGAAACTGTTGTCGCGAAATTTTCGGATATTCCCGAATTATCATGATCTGACGGGATTTAATTCCTGAAATATTATGATAATTCAGGATTTTGTTGTAATTTTGCCGCAAAACAGCAATAATTATGGCAAATATAACACGTACAATCCAACATAGTATTTTGCAAAGGTTGGAGGACCGTAAGGCAATCATCGTGATGGGTGCCAGACAAGTTGGTAAAACGACTTTATTGCACCAACTCATCAGCGACAGTGACGCGATATGGCTCACCGGCGACGATGCCCCGACCCGAACCCTACTGTCCGATATCGGCATTGAGAGACTAAAAGCGTTAATCGGTAACCGCAAAGTCATTATTATTGACGAGGCCCAACGCATAAAAAACATCGGCCTCACCATCAAACTGATTGTTGATAACATTCCTACTGTGAAAGTGCTTGCCACCGGCAGTTCGTCTTTTGAACTTGCAAACGTTATCAACGAGCCGCTGACCGGACGTAAATGGCAGTACACTCTTTTTCCGTTATCATTCGCTGAACTCACAGCCCATTCCAACTTATTAAGTGAAAGGGCGATGCTTGAGCACCGATTGGTTTATGGCTCATATCCCGAAGTGGTGACAAGTCCGGCCGACGAAAAGAAAGTGCTGGAACAACTAGCGGAGAGTTACGTTTATAAAGATGTGTTAGATTTGGGACAACTACGCAAAAACGACGAATTAATCACATTAGTCAAGGCTCTTGCCTATCAGATTGGCAATGAGGTGGTATACTCTGAATTGGCACAATTATGCCGGTTGGATTCCAAAACAGTAGAAAAATACATTTCTATTCTTGAACAAGCCTACATCGTGTTCCGGCTCGGCTCGTTCAGCCGTAATCTGCGTAATGAGTTGCGCCATAGCCGTAAGATTTACTTCTACGACACAGGCATTCGCAATGCCTTGATTAACAACTACGCTCCCGTTGAAATGCGCAGCGACGCCGGGCAGTTATTTGAGAATTATATGATTGTTGAGCGAATGAAGTACTGCCAACGCAGCAACCGTTTATGTAACCGTTACTTCTGGCGCACAACATCTCAATCCGAAATAGACTACATTGAGGAGAGCGATGGCATCTTGTCGGCATTTGAGTTCAAATGGAATCCACGTCGCAAGGCATCTTTGCCGCAATCATTCAGCAATGCCTATCCCGGTACAGATTTCGCTGTAGTCAACCCGGATAACTATGACCAATTCCTGCTTTAGCCGCATGAGTTGTATCCTTCCCCTACCCTCTCCTAAAGGAGGGCGCAAGGCTCTACAAATGCGCCAAATCCAGAATTATCATGGTCTGACGGGATTTAATTCCTGAAATATTATGAGAATTCGGGATTTTGATGTAATTTTGAGGCACTTTCAGATAAATTTCTCACGTAAAATAAAGATTTGGACAAAAGGACATAATATTTTCGTGAATTTTCGGGAATTTTCGAGAGGGAAGACAAGAGAACAGGAGGGCTCTTCGTGATTAAGAGAACAAGAGAAAAATTTCGGAATTGTATCTTCGTGTATTTTCGAGAGGGAGTTTCTTCTGTTTCTTATGTCCTTATGTCTTAGAATTGGCAAAATGGACTTTGTGATTTCTTGCTTGGGGTGTGTGCTGGTGGGTATCATCCTCTCGGCGCCGATGGGGCCGGTGGGGATGCTATGTGTGCAACAGACGCTGAACCACGGCCGCCGCACGGGGCTGCTCACCGGTTTTGGCGCGGCTCTCTCCGACTGGTTCTACTGCTGGGTGGCCGCGTTGAGCATGACGCTAATCATCAGTTTTATCGAGCGCCACACGGCGGCGTTCGCCATCGTGGGCGGCATCCTGCTGGCGGTGTTCTCGATCATGATGGGGCGGCGGCCAGGCCAAGGCCAGGCCCTACATCGCGGCGGTTCCCCTCCTAAGGGAGGGGGAGACGGAGCAGCAACCGCCAGCCCCCCTCCTTCAGGAGGGGTGGGGGGAGGCTCAGCGGGAAGGAGCATTGGAGCGGGGTTTGTGCTCGCGTTCTCCAATCCACTGATTATCTTCCTGATTATGCCGTTGCTCATGTACTTTGGCGTGCCGGCACCATACTACCGCTGGTGGCATTATATAATATGTATGTTATCGGTGATGGCCGGAGCAATGCTGTGGTGGCTGATGGTGACATGGGTCGTCGACCGCTGGCGTCGCCGCATGACGCTGCGCACCCTCCATCGCGTCAACCTCGTCATGGCCACCATCATGCTCGCCTTGGCGGCGTATAGCGTTTGGCGCGGCATCCGCCTACTGCTCGCCCCCTGAAAATTAAAAATCCTCTCGTCTATTTACGTCTATTTACGTCTATCTTAATTTATTTAATCGGATTAATAAATGAATATACGGAAATAGACGAAAATAGACGAGATAAAATATTTTTCGTGAATTTTCGGAAATATTCGTGAGCATATTCAAGGTTGCGGATTTGATAGACGATAGGCCACCTATCGGGAGCTCAGGAGGCCTTCGTCGGTGAGGAGGGCGACGGCGGCGGCGACGCGGTCGATGGGCTGATGGAGGACGGAGGCGAGGTGGGTGAGGGGGACGCTCGCGGCCGGGCCAAGGCCAGGCCCTACATTAAAACCGGGGTGTTGTTTCAGGTAATCGAGGACGGCCTGGGCGAGGTCGGCGTCACTGACAGTCGAGCGGCGGCGACGGTCCACGCAGTGGTCGCAACGTCCGCAAGGCTCGGCATCGGGTTGCCCGAAGTAGGCCAACATAAAAGCCTCGCGGCAGGACTCCCGCTCGCAGTAGTCAATCATGGCGCGAACGCGCGTCTCGAGACGCTCGCGCTGCACCTCGTACACATCACGAGGTATGAGCACGTGGCGCGGTTCCTCGCGGGAGGTCGTGTAGACTATAAACGGTGTGCGCTTGCGGGGAACGTAGTTGAGGATGCGCATGCGACCATACTCAAGCAGTGACTGATAAACGGTGTCACGATCCACGCCGGCCATACGAGCGATGACTTCCTCGTTTATGTAGACGTAGTCGGCAAACAGGCCTGGATATAGGCGTAGGATTGATTGGAGAACGGCGTCGGCACCGGGTGTGTTTGTGTGGAGGTCATAGAGTTCATTTTTGTTGGCTGTTATCATGACTCGCGACAACGAGTCTGTTTCCTCAATGAACTCGATGTAACCGGCTTGCGTCAGTAGGCGCAGCGCGTTGTGTGTAGCGATAACGGGCTGTTTGAATGTGTGACAGAAGAGGTTGAAATTGAAGTCATACGTCTGTTGGTATCCCTCCCCCACCGCGACCTCGAGAAAGTTGCCGACGCGCTCGTAGGTCTTGCGGATGAAGTCACGATCGGGGAAGGCCTCGTCGATATGCTTGAGCAGGCGTGAGCGGTCGGTGGGCATGACAAGCAGAGCGGCCCACGCCTTAAGGCCATCGCGGCCGGCACGGCCGGCCTCCTGATAGTATTCCTCAAGGCTGTCAGGCACATCAACGTGCACGACGAGACGCACGTCTGGCTTATCGATACCCATGCCGAAAGCGTTGGTGGCAACCATCACCCGGCACTCGCCTGCCATCCATCGGTTCTGCCGCTGCTCTTTCTCCTCGATGATGAGGCCGGCGTGGTAGAAATCGGCGGCTATGCCGAGGCGGTTAAGTTCGTCGCTGACCTGCTTGGTGCGCTTGCGGGAGCGGGCATAGACGATTGCCGAGCCGGGCACGCGCGAGAGGATGCGGACGAGTTGTGAGAGTTTGTCGGTGGTGTGCCTGACCACGTAGCAGAGGTTCCGGCGGGCGAAACTTTGCGAAAAAGTGTTGTAGCCGACGCGGAACTCAAGTTTCTCAATTATGTCACGCACAACGATGGGCGTGGCGGTGGCGGTGAGAGCGATGACGGGCGTTTGGGGCAGGCGGTGGCGTATTTCGGCGATGCGCAGATAGGCCGGCCTGAAGTTATATCCCCATTGCGAGATGCAGTGCGCCTCGTCGACAACGATGAGGCTGACATCGAAACGGCGCAATTCATCGAGGAAGCGGTCGTTCATCAACCGCTCGGGCGAGACGTAAAGAAACTTGCACTTGCCGTAGGCGCAATAGTCATAGGTATTGCGCACCTCATGTGGTCTAAGGCCGGCGTATAGGGACCGCGCCTTGATGCCGAGCCGGCGCAGGCGGTCCACCTGATCTTTCATCAGCGAGATGATGGGCGTGATAACCAGGGTGAGGCCGTCGAGCATCATGCCGGGCACCTGGAACGTGATGGACTTGCCGCCGCCGGTGGGCATGAGGGCAAGCGTGTCGTGGCCGTCAAGCACGCTGCGGATGATGTCGGCCTGCAATGGACGGAAAGAGTCGTATCCCCAATATTTGCGCAGCGTGTCAAGCATTGTTCCGGCAGGTTGAGAGGTTGAGGGTTGAGAGGTTGAGCCTCGCGCTATCGCGCTCGGGGATAATGGATTTCTTCCCATTTGCGTCAGCAAATGGCTCAACATCTAAACGCTAACCCTTTTTAGAGGAGGTGGATGTCGCGCACCATGAGTTGGATGGTTTTGCCACCGTGACGCTTGTTCTCCTCAATGGTGTAACAGATGTCAAACGGCCGACCTGCATGAATGGCCTCAAACTTATCGGCCATACCAAAAGCGATGGCATTGAACTGGCGCTGGGTACTGTCGTCCACAAGATCGAGTTTGATGTGCTCCATATTGCGGCCCACCAGATGGCTTGTGCCGGCATCGCGCGCGGCGCGCGTAACAAACACCGGTGTCTGATTGTCCGGGCCAAAGGGGTTGAACAGTCGGAGACACTTCAGGAAGTCGGTGTTTATTTCGCCAAGCGAGATTTCACAGTCAATGTCAATGGTGGGTGTAACCTGGTCATCACCAATATGTTGCTCGACATACTCGGTGAAGCGGCGGCGGAACTCGGGAATATTTTCCTCGCGCAAGGATAAGCCAACGGCGTTGGTGTGGCCGCCAAAGGTCTCAAGCAGGTCGCGGCACGACTTCACGGCGGAGTAAATGTCAAAGCCGCGCACGCTGCGCGATGAACCGGCGGCGAGACCGTTGCTTCGAGTGAGGACAACCGTCGGACGGAAATTCTGCTCGGCCAGACGGCTGGCGATGATACCGATAATGCCTTTGTGCCAATTTGGATTATATATGACGATAGGCTTCTTGCCGTCAAGGTGGTGGCGGTGCTCCTCGATAATCTTGTTTGCCTCCTCTGTAATTTGGCGGTCAAGTTCCTTGCGGTCTTGGTTATGCTGGTCTATGCGCTTTGCGATCTCGGTGGCCTCGATAGGATTGGTGGTCACGAGTAACTCCACGCTTTCCTGACCGCTCTCCATACGGCCGCTGGCATTAATGCGCGGTCCGATTTTATAGGTAATATCACTGATTGTGAGTTCTCGTTTGTTGAGGCCGCACAAGCGGATGATACTCTTGAGGCCCACGTTTGGGTTGCTGTTGAGTCGTCGCAGGCCATAGTGCGCCATCACACGGTTCTCGCCGGTGAGCGGCACAAGATCAGCGGCGATACTCACGGCGACAAGGTCGAGCATGTTGTCGAGGTGGTAAGCGCCAAAGTTATTGCTCTTGGCAAAAGCCTGCATGAACTTGAACCCCACGCCACAACCCGAAAGACCCTTGTAAGGATACGGACAGGTGGGCAGTTTGGGATTGAGGATTGCCGCGGCGGGTGGCAACTCATCATCGGGCACATGGTGGTCACACACGATGAAGTCGATGCCCTTTTGCTTAGCATAGGCGATCTCATCGATTGCCTTGATACCGCAGTCGAGCACGATAATCAGTTTCACTCCGATTTCGGCCGCGTGGTCAATGCTCTGCAGCGAGATGCCATATCCCTCGTCGTCACGCGTGGGGATATAGTACTCCATGTTGGAGTAAAAGTTGCGCAGATAACGGTACACGAGAGCAACGGCCGTCGTTCCATCGACGTCGTAGTCCCCGTAAATCATGATTTTTTCTTTTGCCCCTAATGCCCGATTAAGTCGCTCTACCGCCCGGTCCATTCCCTGCATGAGGAATGGGTCGTGCAACTGGCTGAGCGAAGGACTGAAGAATGATTGCACATCTTGCGAGCTCTCCACCCCGCGCCGCACGAGCAGGCGAGTGATTGCCGGGCAGCGCGTGAATCGGGTCACGAGTTGATCGGCGATCTGTCGTTCTTCGGATGTTAGAGGTAAGTAATTCCATTTACTTATCATCTATGTTGTTTTTATTAATATCGAGCTCGCGGCGACCGGACATTAGGCGTTTGTCGTTAGAGATAGCGGAGCCTTATCATGAGTGTGGCGGCATATAATATAACGGCACGATGCCGATAGCCCCACCTCAAATGGCCTCAACACACACATTATTAACAACTTGACGGAACTATGGTTTTCAGTACAGTTCCATCGGCACAACTAATTCCGGCACACAATGCGCCATATTGACCACAAAAGTAGTAAAAAATCAACAAACATACAAATATATTACAAGAAAAAGCATATTGCCTGCAACACGGCAGTTTGTAGATACAGATTGTTCAATGGCAATCGAGTAGGTCGGGAAACGAAAGTTTTCTGACCTACTTTCGTTTCCTTTCCT
>CAMHQD010000072.1 GCA_946187345.1 uncultured Porphyromonadaceae bacterium
AGACGGCCTTGCCGCAGAGGATGGCGATAGCGGCGGCGCGTTCGAGGCCGTGAGTTGCCGCGAGGTTGTTGTCGTAGGGGTATGAGCCGGCGAACGCCGCCGCGCGCTCCCCTCCCATTGCCGCCATCAGGCCGCCCATGACGGCCAACATCGCCACGGCGGGCAGCAGCGTGAGCCACCAACGGCGGTCCACACGGTTGGCGGGGCTGGTGAGCGACACCACATAGAGGAGGAACATCGGATAGACGGCCAAATTGGCGGCGCTATAGACGACGGCGGCGGCCGGCACGGCGTCCATCGCGTGGTTGAAGAAGATCCAATGCCCCCAGTAGAGGGCGGTGGTGGTGAGCAGCCACACCAAGAGCCACCGCGACGGGGCATCGTCGATGCCGTTGTTGCGCAGCAACTTGATGCCGATCAGGGTGGCGCACAGCAGGCAGGCCACCATCGGCAGCGATGTGAACAGGCTCTCAATCATCATCGAAGGTTGAGGGTTGAGAGGTTGAGGGTTGAGCGGTTGAGCCTCGCGCTGACGCGCTCGGGGATAATAGTTTTGTCATCGCAGGTGGCCGTGCTGTAGGGACGAGGCTTACCTCGCCTTTGCCAGGCCATACATTTCTTCCCAATCGCAATAGCGATTGGCTCAACCCCTCAACACTCGACCTCTAAACCTCTCAGGCGTTGAGGAGTGGGGTGCCGGTCATCTGCTCGGGCTGGGGGAGGCCCAGCAGTTGCAGGATGGTGGGGGCGACATCAGCCAGACGGCCGTCCTTAACGCTCACCTCACGCGGACCGACGTAGATGCAGGGGACGGGGTTGAGCGAGTGGGCGGTGTTGGGGGTGCCGTCGTCATTGATAGCGTGGTCGGCGTTACCGTGGTCGGCGATGATGATGGCCTCGTATCCGGCCTTGCGGGCGGCCTCGAGGGTCACGCGCAGGCACACGTCGATGGTGATGACAGCCTTCTCGATGGCGCCGTAAACACCGGTGTGACCCACCATGTCGCCGTTGGCGTAGTTGACCACGATAAAGTCGTACTGGCCGGTGCGGATGGCGTCGGTGAGTTTGACGCACACCTCGGGCGCGCTCATCTCAGGGTTGAGGTCGTAGGTGGCCACCTTGGGCGACGGCACGAGGATGCGGTCCTCGCCCTCAAACGGCGCCTCGCGGCCGCCGTTGAAGAAGAACGTCACATGGGCATACTTCTCGGTCTCGGCGATGTGCAGTTGGCGCAGCCCCTTTGAACTGAGATACTCGGCGAGGGTGTTGTCCACATTCTCCTTGTCGAAGATGATGTGCACGCCGGTGAACGACGCGTCGTAGGGCGTCATGCAGTAGTACTGCAGGCCGGCGACGGTGTGCATTCCCTGCTCGGGCATATCCTGCTGGGTGAGCACCACGGTGAGTTCCTTGGCGCGGTCGTTGCGGTAGTTGAAGAAGATGACCACGTCACCCTCCTTGATGCGTCCGTCCACGCGGCTGTTGACGATGGGTTTGATGAACTCGTCGGTCACTCCGGCCTCATAACTCTCGCGGATAGCGGCGGGCATATCGTCACGTTGCGTGCCCTGGCCGTCAACGAGTTGGTCGTAGGCGAGTTTGATGCGCTCCCAGCGTTTGTCGCGGTCCATAGCATAGTATCGGCCGGTGACGGTAGCCACCACGCCGGCGCTGGAGGCGGCGTGCTTCTCGACCTGCTCGACAAAGCCGGCGCCGCTCTGCGGGTCGGTGTCGCGGCCGTCCATAAAGCAGTGGATGAATGTGCGGTCGTCGAGGCCGTACTCGTGGGCGATGTCCATCAGGGCGAACAGGTGGTCGAGCGAACTGTGGACGCCGCCGTCACTGGTGAGGCCCATGATGTGGAGGCCCTTGCCGTGGTCGCGGGCGTACTCGTAGGCGCCCACGATTTCCTTGTTGCGGCGGATTGAGCCGTCGGCTATGGCGCGGTTAATCTTCACGAGGTCTTGATAGACGATGCGTCCGCCGCCGATGTTGAGGTGTCCAACCTCGCTGTTGCCCATCTGTCCGGCGGGCAGGCCAACGTCCTCGCCGCAGGCCATGAGTTGGCTGTTGGGGCAGTTCTCGAGCAGGCTGTCCCAGTAGGGTGTGGGTGTGGAGTAGATGACGTCGGCGTTGTCATGGTGGCCGATGCCCCATCCGTCGAGGATAATCAGGATCGCTTTTTTCTTGTCCATAATGATGGTTTTGATTTATGAATTTGTTATTGTTTTCGGGTGTATTCACTGGCACTCAATGGCGCACACGCACACCGCCGAGGCTCGACGCCCCGGCCGTGCACGGTGTTGCCGCCGCAAGGCGGCCATGGCGCTCACGGCTCACTCAGCGGGCTTCGAGTCGTCTTTCTTGCCGGCAATCATGTCGACAGCCGCGCCAACGACCTGCTCCACCTTGTCATCAAGAGAGTCGGGCGTGATGGCCTTACCCACCTCAGTGAGTTTGCGCTTGAGTTCCTCGGGGTCGCCAAGCATATTAGCGGCCGCGCCACTCTCCAACATCTCCTTAGCCTTGCCAAGGATACCATCGCCACCGCCGGCCAGCGCCTCGCGCGCGGCGTCCAGTAAGTTCTTGTCTTGCTCTGCCATAATTGATTACCAGTTAAAAAAGTCACCGCATTGTTGCGGTGCCACAAAATTACAAAAAATTCTGCAACTCGAAATTATTCTCTCGAAAATTTCCGAAAAATATTTTATCTCGTAAATTTTCGTAAATCCACGTAAATCCATTTTTAAGGATAAAATTCAGTAAATAAAATATTTATGATAATTTACGTAAATTTACGAGAGACTGATTTTCGAGAATTTTCGGTGATTTTCGCGAGGATAGTCAAGGTTGTGGAATTTTGGGTGAGATAAATAGAAAAAACTTTATTATCTTTGCAGTCTAAAAAGGCAACCGCATCTTATGGAACGTTTCTCCTTTGAGGCGACAACGGCGTTCTGTGTGCGGCCATCCTTGTGGCTGCCTTCTGACGACTAACGACTAACAACTAACGACTAAAAATGAAAGTAGCGATTGTGGGCGCCAGCGGCGCCGTGGGACAAGAGTTCATGCGAGTGCTCGACGAGCAGAATTTCCCGGTTGATGAACTTGTGCTGTTCGGTTCTCAACGCAGCGCGGGCCGCATTTTTACCTTCCGCGGCAAGGATCACGTGGTGAAACTGTTGCAGCACAACGACGACTTCCGCGACATAGACATCGCGTTTGTGAGCGCCGGCGCCAAGACGGCAGTCGAGTTTGCCGACACAATCACCAAATACGGCACCATCATGATTGACAACAGCAGCGCCTTCCGCATGGACGACGACGTGCCGCTGGTGGTTCCCGAGGTAAACGGTGACGACGCATTAAACGCGCCTCGCCACATCATCGCCAACCCCAACTGCTCCACCATCATCATGGTGGTGGCGCTCAAGCCGCTCGACAATATCTCGCACATCAAGAACGTGCAGGTGGCCACCTATCAAGCCGCCAGCGGCGCCGGCTTGGAGGCGATGCAGGAATTGGCACTGCAGCAGAGCGAGATCGCCTGCGGCAAGCAGGAGACCACCGTCAGGCACTTCCAGCACCAACTGGCCTACAACGTCATTCCGCACATCGACATTTTTGCCGACAACGACTACACGCGCGAGGAGATGAAAATGGTGCGCGAGACGTGCAAAATCATGCACAGCGATATCCGGGTGAGCGCGACCTGCGTGCGCGTGCCGGTGATGCGCACCCACAGCGAAGCCGTGTGGATTGAGTGTGAGCGGCCGATTTCGCCCGAAGAGGCCCGCGCCGCCCTGCAACTCGCGCCCGGCGTTGTGGTGGTTGACGACCCTCGCTCCAACACCTACCCGATGCCCATCACCTGCGCCCACAGTGACCCGGTGTACGTGGGCCGCATCCGCATCGACACCAGCAGCGACAACGGCCTGACGTTCTGGGTGGTGGGCGACCAAATCAAGAAAGGCGCCGCCCTGAACGCCGTCCAGATTGGCCAATACCTCATCAGCCACGGCGCCTTCCGTTGAGCCGATGATTTTTCAAACACGAATTACCATAAATTATCCATTAATTTTGACAGGAGAACATGAGGACATTGGAACATGGGTTTGCCTTCTTGAATAGCTCTCCAACCTCTTGTCTATTTTCGTCTATTTTCGTCTATTTTTATCTTTGGGTATATTTCTCGTGAATTTTCGTAAATTCACGTAAATCAGTTATAAACAACATAAAATAAAATATTTACGAAGATTTACGAAAATTTACGAGAAAGATTTTACGAATTTTATATGATAATAATAGACGATAATAGACGGAAATAGACGAGAGGAATTTTAGTTTACGAGAGAGACATAGCGGGGTTGCGGTATTACTTTTTACAGTGGACGATTTATTGGTTTAGCGGTAGCGGTCGCTGAGGTTGTAGATGGCGGTGAAGATGTCGCGGTCGACGTCGGTCAGGGCGATACCTCGGCGCGCCATCACGCGCTCGGCCATGGCGAAGAAGGCCGGCAGGGCGACGGTGTTGTAACCGGCGGGGCTGCCCGTCTGGAACGAGGCGACGAAATTGCGCGGGAAACCGCTGCCGTGCAACTCCACCCCCACACCAATCACCGTGGCGGTGTTAATCATGCAGTTGACGCCAATCTTGCTGTGGTCTCCCATCATCAGTCCGCAGAACTGCAGTCCGGTGGGCATAAAGCGCTGGGCGGCATAGTCCCACATCTTAATCATGCTGTAATCATTCTTGAGGTTGCTGGCCGTGGTGCCGCCGCCGATGTTGCACCACTGCCCTATCACGGCGTCGCCCAGGAAGCCCTCGTGCGCCTTGTTGCTGTAGCCGATAAAGACGCTGTTCTCCACCTCACCGCCAATTTTGCAGTGCGGGCCGAGCGTGGTGGCGCCATAGACCTTGGCACCGATGCGCACCTTGCTGTGGTCGAGAGCGGCAAACGGGCCGCGCACGCATGCGCCCTCCATCACCTCCACGTCACGGCCGATGTAGATGCATCCCTCGCGCGTGTTGAGCGTGGCGCCGTCCACCACGGCGTCCGGCTCGAGGAACAGACGGTCGGCCGGACCGATGAGCGTTGTTGACGGCGGCAGCGGCGCGCTTTGCCGGCCTACGGTGAGCGCCTCAAAGTCGCTCTGCAGCACCGCGGCGTTATTCTCAAAGATGTGATAAGTGCGCGTGATTGCGATCACGTCGCCCGCGGCCACCTCGCGGCTCCACGTGCGGTTGTCAAACTCGCTCGCCGCGCCGTTAAAGGCCACCAGCGTGCCGTCGCTTGCCAACAGAGCGTCACCGTGGCGCAGGGCAAGCACCTGCTCGGCAAGCGCGGGTGTGGGCACCACGTGGCCGGCTACCATCAGGTTGTGGCTGCGGGCCACGGTGGGATACTTCACCTTGAGGTAACTCGCCGTGAGGTAACTGTAGCGGTGGCCGGCGCCAAGCAGCGCGCGCCACTTCTCCTCGATGGTGGTAATGCCCACGCGCAGGTGGCATGCCGGGCGGGTGTAGGTCAGCGGCAGCAGATGACGCCGCGTCTCTGTATCGTCAAAGAAAATGATATTGCGTTTTGTCTCCATAAACATTGATTATCCGGATATAAATGTGAAAACATGAAACACAACTCCGGATTTTAGCGGAAAATACGGAATACAACTCCGGATTTTCACGCAAAATCCGGAACGCTACTCCGGATTTTCTCGCAAAATTAGTTTAAATCCTCAATATGTGCAACAAATCGGCAACTTATATGCTAAAATTTTGTTAATTCAACTTTTTGCAGTACCTTTGTTGAATCATTATACTTTTATTATTAACACCAAAACAACCGTAATCGCTATGAAGAAGTTATTTATCGCCCTCGCGGCGATGCTGATGATGGCAGTGGCCGCCCCGAGCGCGGTGGCCGCCCCCGACGACACCTTTGAGGAGCTCAAGAAAGCCGGCCTCACCGACGATGAGATTCTCAAAGCCATGATGGAGGTGATGCAAAATGAACTTAAGGCCGATGCCGATTCTCCCATTGACGCGCTGTGGGTTGACGACAAGCACAACGCCGTTGTGTTCTCGATGATTGTGGACGATGTTGACGCCATCAACGGCATCAACGAGATGCCCTCCTTGATCAAGCCGATGCTCCGCAACGAATTGTTCTCGGACAAGGACATGAAGGAGTTCGCCCAATTTGTAGGCAAAACCGGACGCAGCCTTGACTTTTTTATACACACTCGCGACGAGAAACACAGCGCCGTAATCAGTTACAGCGCCCAGGAACTGCTCGAACTCAAGTAAAGACAAATGAGACGACTGACACTTGCGATAATCATCGCCACGATGGCGGCTCTGATGCCACAGGCCGCCACCGTGGCACAGATGCGGTTCCACTGCGAGAGCGACACGATACGCATCGGCGAGTTGTTGAAGGAAGGACGCGACAGCGGCCTGACGGAAGCCAACGCCCTCGTGAGTTTCTACGCCCACCGGTTGCTGGGCACGCCCTACGTTGGGCACACACTCGAGGGCGACACCGAGATGCTCACCATCAACATCCACGAGTTGGACTGCACCACGTTTATCGAGACGCTCTACGCCCTGACGCGCGCCACAATGGAGCGGCGGGTGTCGTGGCGAGACTATGCCCGTCACCTCGAGAGCGTGCGTTACCGCGGCGGCACGATGGGCGACTACAGCACGCGACTGCACTACATCAGCGACTGGATTGTGGACAACCGCAGCCGCGGCAATCTGGTGGAAGTCACTCCCGACGTGCCTCACAGCAAGTACACAGTCAAAACAATCGACTTCATGACCACCCATGCCGACAACTATCGCAGCCTGAAGAATGACAGCGCGATGGTGGAGAAAATCCGACGCGTGGAGAGCGGCTACACCAACCACCGTATGCCGCTGCTGCCCAAGTCATGGCTGCAAGACAAGCGGGTGGAGCAGACGTTGCGCGAGGGCGACTTCGTGGGACTGATGACCACCACGCGCGGCCTCGACATCTCGCACCTGGGCATCGTGGTCAAGGACAAGAAAGGGCACCTGCACCTGCTCGACGCGTCGAGCAGCGGTGGCAAAGTGATGGAAGAAACGCCCACGCTGCGCGACCAGTTGAGGAACTACAAGAGCAACCTCGGCATTCGCGTGTTCCGCATCAACCCGTAAAAATCATCTCGAGCAGGCGGCGGTCGGCCGCGGCCCAGTTTAACGTTGGCAACTCTGCCGGTGCCAGCCAGCGGTAATCATCATGGTCATGGAGCACCGGCGCGGCATCATCACTGATGTCGCAACGCAGCGCCGTCAATCGGATAATAAACTCAGGGTATTCATGGGTGACAGTGGCGAGAATTTCGCGTGGCATAACCTCCCATTCCAACTCCTCCCTTATCTCGCGGGCGATTGCCTCAAACGGCGACTCGCCCGCTTCTATTTTGCCTCCCGGGAACTCAAAGAGGCCCGCCGTGCTCGCCCAGCCACGATTCTTGCGCCGCATGCACAACACCTTTCCCTGCCGCACAATCACGGCACACACCACGTCTATACAATCCATAATTCACAATTCATAATTCATAATTAAAAGACACAACATTCCGCATGCAGCCACCTTGCGGCTGCCATTGCAGGCTCCACGCGGTCGATGCCTCACAACTTGCCCTCGTCATTGTAACTGTAGTAGCGACGGCCTCGACAAACGATGATATGGTCAAGCAGCGTTATGTCCAGAGCATCGCAGGCAGCCTTGACGCGATCTGTGAGGTCATCGTCCTGGCGACTGGGCTTCGGATTGTCACTCGGATGGTTATGAGCCATAATCAGACCATCGGCAAGGTGCTCGATGGCGGGTTTCACAATCATCTTCACATCGGCTTGGGCAAACGCCACTCCACCCGCGCTCACTACTTGACTGTGGATGATCTCCTTGCGGCGATTGAGCAACGCCACCATGATGTGCTCGTTGGACTTATCGCGCAACATGGGCGAGAAAAAAGCGTAGGCCGCCCCCGAGGATGTTATCTGCCGCCGCTCGTCAAACTCCTCCCCCTCAATACGCTTGGCCAACTCGATTGCCGCAAGGATTTGCAACGCTTTCACCTCGCCAATGCCGCGGTAGTTGTTCATCAGGTCGTGGACGCTGCGTCGCGACAAATTATACAACTTGCCGCCGTGGTCATCAATCAGGCGCTGGCACAGCAGCGACACGTTTTCTCCTTGAGACCCGCTACCGATAATCACCGCGATGAGTTCGGCGATGTCGAGGCTGCCCACGCCGTGCTTGAGGGCCTTCTCGCGCGGGCGGCTATCGAGCGACATCTCGCGCATGGTGCGCGCCATCGGCTCTTTTATTTCATTATACTCCATAGTCTTTTTTTTGAAGGGTTGAGGGTTGAGAGGTTGAGCCTCGCGCTATCGCGCTCGGGGATAATGGATTTGTCACCGCTCGCGGCCATGCCCTACATTTGTTACCAATCGCGACAGCGATTGGCTCAACCCCTCAACCCTCAACATCTAAACCCTCAACATCTAAACCTTTCAGCCTCACTTGCCACGGCGCATCTCGATTTCCTCGTTGATGTCGCGCCCGTGACCAAGCACGATTTTCCACCACCACGCGCGGATAAAGCCCGCGCCATAACTCCACAACTGCACGAAACTGGTCACAACGGCCATGAGCGAGATCTTCAGGCTGCGAGTGTCCCACAATGCGTTGAGCCATAGCAACACCGCATAGAGCGCGAGCGGCAGGATTGCCCACCAGCGCCATGCGATAGCCAGAATTATCAGCACGGCACTACCTGCGGTGAACACCGCCGGCAACGCGTGCACCAACTTCAGGCTGCCGGGATAGAGCAGGTGCAGAGTGATGCGGCTCATGCCGAATACGTGGGTCTGGCGCGCGAACTTAGCCAATGACGTGCGGCGCTTGTGATAAACAAACGCGGGCCGTATCAAGTGAATCGTGAAGCCGGCCTGACGCACTCGCGTGCTCATATCAATGTCCTCACTGAACATCTCGCGGAAGCCTCCCACCGCCTCATAGACTCGCCGCGAATAACCCATATTGAACGAGCGCGGCACAAACTTTTCCATCTGCACCTTGCCGCCACGGATGCCGCCGGTGGTGAGCAGCGCGGTCATCGAGAACGAGATAGCCTTCTGCAAGTCGCTGAAGTCGGGCGCGGCGGCGTCAGGACCGCCAAAGCAGTCCGCCGGCTCACGGTCGAGTTCGGCACTGAGCGTGGCAAAGTACTCAGGCGGAATGACACAGTCGCTATCAAAGAAGACGAAGTAGTCGCCGCGGGCTCGCTCGAGGCCGTAATTGCGTGCTATCGACCGGCCCTCGTTACTCTTGTGGTAATACCGCACGTCGAGGCCGGCGGCAACGGCGCTATCCACCTGCTCACGGCAAGGCACCGTCGAGCCGTCCTCCACGATGACCACCTCAAAGTCGCGGCACGACTGCGCCACCAAACTCCGCAGCAGGTCATCGACCTCCTGCGGACGGTTATAGACCGGTACAATAACTGAAAATCTCGGCATCGCTTCAAATTGAAAAACCTCACGAAAATCTCCGAAAATTTTCGAGAATTATATCTCTCGTCAATTTCTTATTAGCGCTGATTAATAAAATCATAGACGAAGATAGACGAGAGGGATTTTCGGGATTTTTTGAGAGATGGGAATATCGAATTGCGGATATTAAGTTACAAAGTTGACGCAAAGGTACAAAAAACGCGCGACAAGTCGCGCGTTTCAACCAAAAAAAGCGATAGCGGCCCCTTAATGCCACACCGACAGGCGACATAAGTTAAAAAACAAATCAAAAAGGTCTGATATACTTTCTCCTGATTCTGCCGCTTCGGTAGCAACATCAGCCGCATCCGAAATATCACCAGATTCTGGTGACACATCTGTTACATCTATCACGTCTGTTTCTGGAACTGTCGGGTCAGTAGTAGTGGTGAAGTCAAGTGCAGCATCGTCAGGCAGAGCGGCCACACCCGTGAAGGCCACGGCATCACCGCCTAGGCTGACGAATCGTTCCTTTATATCATCGTACCAACTTTTTAGGTTTTTATAGGGTCACTTGTAAAAACCTGTGTCCGATATGCCTTGCGCTCAACTTCACTTCGATGGTGAGATGTGGTGACGTCAAGGCATATCAAACGGATTAGGACATCGAAG
>CAMHQD010000073.1 GCA_946187345.1 uncultured Porphyromonadaceae bacterium
CCTCAACCCCTCAACAACATCATCTGAGGTGGGCAACGATGCGCTCGCAGGCGTGACCGTCACCGTAGGGGTTCACGGCATGGCTCATCTGCTCATAGGCCGCGGCATCGTCGAGCAGCAACGACACGTTGCCGGTGATTTTATCGTAGTCGGTGCCGACGAGTTTCACCGTGCCGGCGTCGAGTGCCTCGGGACGCTCGGTTGTGTCACGCATCACGAGCACCGGCTTGCCCAAGCCTGGAGCCTCCTCTTGAATGCCGCCGCTGTCGGTGAGCACGATGGTTGCCTTCTCCATAAGGAAGACAAAACTCAGATACTCGAGCGGCTCGATGAAGAAGAGGTTGCCCAGGTTGCTCAAATCCTCGCCAAAGGTTGCATGGATGGGCTGACGCACGTTGGGATTGAGGTGCATCGGGTAGACAAAGTCCACATCCGGGTAGCGCTCGCTCAGCGTCTTGATGGCACGGCAGATGTTGATGAAGCCGTCACCGAAGTTCTCGCGGCGGTGGCCGGTGATGAGCACGAGACGGCGGCCGCCCTTCTCCACACGGTCAGTGTCGTAGCCGGCCTCAAGCAGCAGTTGCTTCAACTTGCCGTCGAGCGCGGCATTGTTCTTGATTTTGTCAACAACCCAGTAGAGCGCGTCAATAACGGTATTGCCGGTAACGAGAATCTTGCTGCCGTCAGTGTTCTCGTCGAGCAGGTTTTGGCGGCTGAGCGGCGTGGGCGCGAAGTCGTAGGTGGCGATGCGACCGGTAATCTGGCGGTTCATCTCCTCGGGCCACGGACTGTAGATGTTATGGGTACGCAAGCCGGCCTCAACGTGCCCCACTGGCACCTGCTGATAGAAGGCTGCCAGCGCCGCCGCTGTGCTTGTGGTCGTGTCGCCGTGAACGAGCACCACATCAGGGCGATGCTCACGCAGGACATCACGCATGCCAAGCAGCACACGCGAGGTGATGTCATACAAATCCTGACCTTGCTTCATGATGTCAAGGTCAATCTCCGGCTTGATGTCAAAGATCTCAAGCACTTGGTCGAGCATCTGGCGGTGCTGGGCCGTGACACAAACGAGAGTGTCGAAGTGCTCGCTATCGGCCTGGAATGCTTTCACCAGTGGCGCCATCTTAATGGCCTCGGGGCGAGTGCCGAACACGAGCATAACTTTTTTCTTAGTCTTGTTTTCCATTTTTTATATTTATTTTTTCTGTTATTATATCAACAACACACAGCACGCCTTGCCACAAGGCAAGACGCAACTTGTCGACAGAAACCGATACCACGAGCACTACCGCCAACAAGCCTGCTGTATATATTATAAACTCAAAACGAGGCTCATTATTGAACCAATATCTAACTAAATCGTCATGCCGGTTCCACAAGAACGTGCTTGATTGAACCAAATAGACGGCAAGCATCGAGGAGGCGACCCAATTGACCAAGCGCGACTTGAACGACAACTTTGAAAAAAACAGCAGCAGGTGCATCGCAGCGAGCATCACCAGCGGGCAATTGTAGAAATACACGTAGTCTCCCCGCCCGCCGGCGCGTTTGATAAGAAACATCACTATGGTGAGAATCGCGACAATAGTCAAATAAATCGCGAGGTCCGCCCAACGGCTCAGCCGCCACACGCGCAGCGGATAAAGCCGCATATAACGAGCCAACAGATATAGCCCGATAAATGAAGGAAGCGAATAACCGCCGCGAAACCACGTCGTAGCGTCAAAGTACCATCCGAATATAAATTGGAAAGCATAAAATGTGATTAGCACGACAGCAAACTGTCGGCGAGTCGCATGCTCCACAAAGGCGTTGAGCACCGGCGAAAGCAGATACAAACCCACGTAGGTCTTTATGAACCAGTAGTTGCCGGGGTTGAGCATGAATAAGCGCCCAACAACATCGTTTTGCAACTCTTGAGGCCAGAAAACAGCACTAACGCCAAGGGCAAAGACTCCAAAAAACAGCACCTGGAACAATAACTCTGCCAGCCGCGAGCCTTTGAAACGGATACCATACCACCCCGAGAGCAGCACAAACAGGTCAACGGCGCATATTGAAATGCCCTCGGTGAGAAACATCAACAGCGACGACACCGGCGCCATAACGATATGCGACGGGCCGGGCACAGGCAGCGCGCGAAAGTTGGCATGCACCACAAGCACAAGCACCATAGCGGTGATGCGCAACAGTTCCATATTGCTGTCACGAGTTTTTAAGGTCATTGCGTTGAAGTTTATTTTTGATAATTTGTAGCAACTCGTTATAGGCTTCCACCTTGCCGATCTTGCACATCGCGACATATAATATCGGGCAAACAATTAACGATGCGACAAGTGACCATACGGCGTTCTCGACCGCCGCACTCAATGTTAAAGCGACAAAAGTAATAATTGTTGTCATAAGTATCATCGGCAATAACTCTCGCATTTGCGTGATGAAGCCATAGTCCAAGAGCCGGCGAGTGTAGATAGTGTTGAGATACAACGCGATTAAACTATAAACCACTCGTCCCGCGCAAATCACAATCAACCCGAACGGCAACGTCAGCAACAAGATGCCGATAGCAATGCACTTCTTGACAATCTCGAGTTTGAGCACCGCGTCACTGCGCCCCTTGACGTAAATCAGATTGAGATTTACCAGGATCACGATGTCCCAGACATAGGCCAGACTCAAAATCTGCAATAACGGCACACAGCCCATCCACTCATCACCCAGCAACAACTCAATGAGAGGTCTCGCCACACCACACAATCCCATGATGAGCGGAAATACCACTAACGCCGACACCTGCATATACTTGCGATAAGCCACTCGCAACCGCTCGTCATCATCTTGAATGCGGCTCAGCACGGGGAAGGCGACGCGCGATAACACGCCACCGATGTTACTGCTGGCAAACTGGTTGAACTTGTCGGCACGGGAGTATAATCCCAAAGCGCCGCGGTCAAACCGCTTGCCAATCACCATATCGTACAGTTTGCTGTAAAGCGCGCTAATCAGGCTTGCCGCCAGCAGTTTGCCACCAAAGCCAAATAACTTCTTGAACGAAGCGGTTGAGAAACCGTGGCGCGGCAACCAACGCACGAACCACAAACTCAACGCCACATTGAGCACTGCCAGCACAATAGCCTGCCACACCAGCGCCCACACGCCCAATCCCATCCATGCCATCTCCACACCGGCGACACCCGCCAGCGCCGCGCTCCAAAACGAGATCTTGCTCTGTGTCTTGAAGTCCACGGCAACCATCAGACGAGTGCGGTTGACCGCCACCAATGAATTAATCACCAGATTGAGAGAATAGACGCGCGTGATTGGCGACAGCAACGGTTGGTTATAGAACGAGGCTATATACGGCGCCGCTATCCATAGTGTGCCGTAAACCACTACACTAATGACAATATTCACCCAAAAGACAGTGCTATAGTCCCGTTCAGTGCGGTCCTTGCATTGGATGAGCGCATTGGAAAACCCTCCGTCGATAAACACCTGTGACACCGCCATGAAGATGGCCAGCATGGCGATTAATCCGTAACTGTCGGGGCCGATAATGCGAGCAATTACCAGGTCGAGCAGGAACACGACACCCTGCACGCTGAATCGTTCCACCAGCGCCCACATCATGCCGTTGACAGCCGTCCCTTTCAATCCGCCACTCTCACTCATCACTATCCGAAAATATTGACTTGACAATATCGTCAAGCGTATTTTGAGCCACTGTCTTGCCATGCGGCGGCAAGAGGTAGTCTTTATAGAAGCGCTCTCGCCCGGGGCGCATCGGGTCCTTGCCTCCAAGCACTACCCTATTGATAAATCCGATCACATCGTCCCACGTCGCGCCGATGTAACTGTGGCGATACGCCTCACGACCAAAATCACTCTGTGTGGCCAGCAACGCGTCAAGGTCTTGACAAACAAACAGAACCGGACGCTGACTATAGTGATACTCAACAACAAACGAACCGCTGTCATGCACCATCGCATCACTTGTCATAAACAGGTCGACAAACTCACCCATTTCCAGTTGAGTATTTTCGCCCTCTGCCCATTGCCGATAATAGGCATCGGTTCGCTCTCGACCCCAGTCGGGGTGGCTATATAACTCGGTGAGCAATCGCGGATGCGGCTTGAAGGCGATTTGCACTTGGTCTCTCATTTGACGCGCTAAAGTCAACATCGGCTCGGCCATCATGAGAAACTGTGACCGCCCGGCAAGGCCAAACTCCGCAGTGATTGAATAATGTGGCGCCCAGATAATGCGCTTGCGGTCAACGCCGTCATTTATCGGTTTCCACACCTTCTCATCAAAGTTTGCCCGCAGGAAGTCATCGGCGTTAGGATAGCCCACCACACGCACGTTACTACCTTTATTCCAAGCGATTGACTGCGCTTCCTTGAGGTGCATTGTGGTGGAATAATAAAGCCGCCAGGCCAAATTATGAAAGTGAAAATTATAACTCCACTTGCCTGTTGATGTCCAAAACGCGTATGGATAGTAGGCTATCAACCGGTCGTAGAACTCTACACAGTCGTGCTGTGGACATAACAAACCCTCGTAGGGTTGCGGATAGAAAATCACATCCGGATCAATATCCCGCTTGACATCAACCGGGCTGTCAAGATTGCAGTCAACAAACGGAATCTGTTTGGCCGAAAAATAATCACGCATCGCTTGCGCGTCACGTTCTTGCTGCTCTCGAGCATAGTCAATGCTTGGCGACAACACAATTGTGGCGGCAAATCGCTTGTCAAGCCTCATCAACTCATATAAGTGTTGATAGCGCCACAGGCTCACGTTCATCGCAAAGAAGACAACACGCACAGGCTCGCCGGCACTCCGCTGCCGCAATGCTGCCAAGCGGCGACGATGAATGTCGTTAATGCGATAGTATTGCCAGCAATGCAGGTATATATATCGCCATGCTTTCTGTAAAAACGAGCCTTTCATTTCTTAAAAGTTAACCATATATCGTTGGCCGTTTACCGTGCGCTGCCATTTCGGTCAGCGGCTAACTTAAATCCAAAACTTGCGCGTCTCTTTTCGTTGTTCAATAAACTGTGAACAACTGTCGCGCAGCATGTCGTAGATTTTGCTTGCGAACAAAGCGTCATGTAGCCCTAATCCGATATTATAACAAAGAATGCGTTCTTTGGCACTCTCGCGACCTGGATTGTCACCGGTGAGCACATTTGCCAATTCGTCAAAGCGGCGAAAGCGGTCGAAGTATCGGAAACCCTTCACATGACCGCGGTCATCGCCGTACACCTTGTCGAAAAACAAGTCACAGTTTTGGAAACCGCGCGTATGAACCGGTATCAAAAGCATTCCCTCACGATAATTTTCATCGCGGTCACACACCAAGCCTGTTGCTGACGTGATGCACGAGATGAGCACATCGGCTCCGCCCACAAAATCATCAGTGCCATCAATCACCTCAAACCTTATGTTTTCATAATCCTTGAAGCGATTGATAAATGATTCGGCCTGATTCTTGTAACGCAACAAACGGAAGGTTACTTGCCTGTCTCCAATCACGCTCAGCAAACATAACGCAGTGGCACGCGCTGTGTTACCCAACCCCATGAAGGAATATGTGTCCACTCCACGCCTCTGCAATAATTTCACCGTGAGCGCCGCGACAGCACCAGTGCGCATCGTCGTTATCCAGTCACCGTCCATCATGGCCAGTAATCGTCCCGTGTGGCTGTCATAGAGTAATATATCAGAGCCGAGCGATGGCTCTTGCCCCGCGATGCGATGCACCACTTTCACAGCAAAGCGTCCATAACTTGGAGCCAAAAGCGCAGGCATCGTATTAAAGAAATCATCGCCCTGAGGATGTATGCTCACCTTGGGTGGCAGCACAGCCTCTCTCTTGCTGCGGAACGACTCTTCAACCCATTCCACACATCGAGCCGGCTCAATGCCCAGCCTCCTTATCTCATCGTGGCCAATCACAGGCACGCGGTGCAGTCGATCATCGCTGTTCATAACTCATTTAAGGCGTCAATCAGTCTATCATTGTCGCGCGGTGAGCGCACGGCAATTCTCACCATGTTGCGTCCCTCAAGGGCCTTTTTGCCGTTGCAGTCCTTTATTAAAATATTGTGGTCATTCAGTAGGCGCTCAGTCAGGGAGGTCGACGTCATTCCACCGGTAACCTCACACAGGAAATAGTTAGCCTGCGACGGCAACACGCGCAACAGCGGCACCGTAGCCAGACGATTGGCAAAACGCTCGCGCTCGGCGATAAATTTCACGCATGCCTCACGATACAAATTCTCATATTTGTTGAAAATCTGCAAGTAAAACTCGGCAAACGAATTGATGTTCCATATCGCCACGTCACGCTTCAAGCAATCTATCAAGGCCGTGTCGCCACTTGCCATCACACCCAAGCGCAGCCCCGGCACACCGTAACTCTTGCTGATGCTCTTCACCACAATCATGTTTTGATATCGCTCGAGAAGCCCATCGTCGAGCAACGTCTTCTCGCCCGCGACATCGGCAAAGTCCACAAACGACTCATCGACGACAAGAGTCATGTCTCGCTCGGCACACCACTGCGCCAAGCGCTCCACATCGCTGCGACACAAGTAGTTGCCACTGGGATTGTCGGGGTTGACAAGCAGCAATGTCTCCACGGGGTGGGCGCCAAAGTGCCGCATCAGGTCGTCAACACTGTAACGCAGGTCTGCTCCGCTTGGCATAAACTCAACAATCCGCTCCGCCGACAATCGGTTGGGGTATTCCTCAAAGGTGGGAAAGACAACACCCACCTTACCTACTCGCGATGCCATCAAACTTTTAATCAACTCTGCCGCGCCGTTGCCCACCACCACGTGGCTCTGACGGATGCCAAAGTATTTGGCCGCGAGCAGCGAGTTAACCGCCATTCCCGACGGATACCCGGTGAGCAACTCGTCAAAGCACGACTTAATCTCGTCGCGCAGGCGTTTGGGAGGGAAAAACGGATTGACAAGATAGCAAAAGTCCAGCAGTTTCGGGAAACGCCAATAGCCGCCGTAGCGACGTGCATACATCGGCAAGCGGCGATGATTGTCGGCAAAAATTGTACTGGCTATATCAAGGTCTTGAGCGTCATCTATCTCATACCACTTCGCCTCGCCGATGGGCAACGCTTTGAACTCCACACGGTCGAGCGTCGTAATCACGCGCAGCACCTGCTCATAGTAGTCGTTATTGCCCATCACCTGGCTATATGCTCCCAAGAACGGCACATAGACATCGCGCAGGAAGTCGCGGCTGAACTTGTAGATGTTCACCGTCTTGTAGTAATTGGCGACCTCACTGTAGTCAAACGCCTTGCGCGGCACAAAACTCACAATGTTGTCGTCGCCGTCGATGCGAACCATAGTGCCGTCCATCCACGGCTCATATTTGGCCACAAGTGCCACGTTGGGGTGCTCTGAGGCCATCGCCATGCTGAATAGCGAGTCATCAAATATCAAGTCGCTCTCAATCAGCAGCGTGTCGTCCTCCACCAGCAACTCTTTAGCAAGCGAGAGCGAGTAGATATTGTTGGTTCGATCATATATCGGGTTTTCCACATATTTAATGGGTAATACTCCATGATAATTGTCACCGAGATACTCACGCAGTTGGTCGCCCTTGTAGCCAATCACAATTACCACGCGGCGCAGCCCGAGCACAGACAACTGTCGCAGCACGCGGTCAATCAACCGCTCGCCATTCACCGCGACCATACACTTGGTGTTGTCGCGCGTGTACTCTCCCAACCGGCGGCCCATTCCCGCCGCCAATATCATCGCTTGCATTATTACAGTTTCTTGGTAACCAACCACCAGGCATACTTGACCAGATGCACCTGACGCTTGATGCGCTTGGGTTCACGCAGCAGGCGGTAAGCAAACTCCAGATTGTGCTCCACCCACCACTTCGGGGCACGCTCCACGCGTCCGGTGTACACATCAAAACTGCCGCCAAGGCCCTGAAAAATACAGTTGTGGCGCTCTTGGATTGCCTCCATCAGCAACTCTTGTTTGGGAGAGCCCATCGCCACAAACACCACGCCCGGTTGCTTGGCCACAATGTCATCGATGAGCGCTGCACGCTCCTCATCTGTTTTGATGTAGCCGTTGCGGTAACCCACAATATTGATTGCCGGGAACTCCTCGCGCAATTTGGCCACCGTCGCGTCAATCACATCTTGCTTGCCACCAACCAGATAGAACGTGTGGGTCGTCTCGAAGTGCTTCACAATCTTGAGCCATAACTCGCAGCCGGGTATCTTCACCGCATTCTTCACGCCTTTTTGCTTCAAGGCCATCATCGCGCCGGCGCCATCACAGTAACCGATGTTACGGTTAATGATAGCGCGTGTCTCATCTGTGGCGTGCAAGATTTTTTCGGCATTGATTGCCACGAGTATTCCCTTGTGGGTATCCACAAAATCCAGCAACTGCTGCTCGCTCGTGAAGGGGTAAACCTGTACCCCGTTCAATGAAATTCTCTCCATATTCAGTCGTTAGTTGTTAGTCGTTTGTAGTTAGAGCGTAACTCAACGAGTAGAACATAAACGCGTTGCTCCACCGCATATAAGGAATTTTGCTGCTGATGCCTCGTTTGAGTTGATAATAAAAATATCCTTCTTTCTTGTCCTGCATATTATCTATAGTCCACCGCAGCACGCGTTCGGCCAAGTCCGCATTGTTTTCCAGCAGCCCCGTGCGGCTCAGCGTCACCAGCAGTTGACCCGGACAATGGATATCAATGGGCCACTTGGCTGTGTCGTAATACTTCGGGCAACCGTCTGCCTCAAAGAAGTTTGCAAGATAATATCTCAACCCTTTCTCTAAATAACTGTGGAACGTTGTGTCGCCCGTCAACTCCTCGTAGGCTTGCAATGCGTCAAGGTTATAGCCCGTGTGGAAACTGTCCACCCAACTCTGCACCGGTAGCATACCATAAATCCACGCTCCATCGTCACGTTGGCCGGCACAGCATGCAATCACGCTCTCGCGCGCCGCCTGGCGGTACTCCTCGCGACCGGTATATTTATAGGCGTAACTTAACAAGCGGCTGCCAAGCAACGACGCGTTAAACACTGTGTCGTTGCCCTGCAGCGGACTATAACTGAACAGGAAACCGCCCTCATACGGCGTGCGATGCAAGTCCTGCATCACAAATTCGGCCGACGTCAGCGCCACGTCAAGATACTCCTTCTCGCCGGTTGCCTCGTAGGCACTCATCAACGCCGTAGCCGCAAAATTCGTCGCCACCACAGTGGGGGTCCCTTTCGGGAACAAGAATAGTCGACGCGCCTGCCAATCGAAGTTGTAGCCCCAGCATGCTCCATGGTACTCCCCTACCGAACGCAACGAAATCAACAATTTCGCCAATTCGTGAATACGGCTGATCAACTCTTCTGCGGTTCCTAACTGGTCGGCAAGAGGTGGGCATCGTCTGACAGCCTCAAGCAGATTGCAGTAGCCTTGCAGAAACAAACCGATACCCTTGGCATTATACTCCTTGGGTACGCACATCAGTGGCCGCAGGTTCCACGGGCAACGCTTGAAGCCTTGTATGACAATCAGCCGACAAATAGCACTTTTTTTCAGCAACGGTAAGGCTTGGAACACGCGGGAATTGAGTCCATCATATGGATCCCAACCCTTATACTGCTCGTGTTCACAGTACCGTTTCAGCGGCATTAATGCCTCCAGTACAATTTCGTTCATCACAAATAAATCGTTTTGACTTGCAAAGTTACGAAAAAAAATCTAAAGATAATTAATGACATTCAAAAACAATTCATATCGCTCTTAATTCAAAAGGAATTCAAAAGGAGGACAACACAATTTGTGTTGTCCTCCTTTTGATTTATTATTGTTGATTATCTTCAGACTTAGAGAAGTTAATCCTCGTCCTGCTTGCTCTCCTCGTAGGCCTTCAGCAGTGCGCT
>CAMHQD010000074.1 GCA_946187345.1 uncultured Porphyromonadaceae bacterium
CGCCGCTTTGTGAAGAGGCCCGCAGCCGTCCAACGGTCGCGGGCCTCTTCTTTTTTCACTATGCCGCGCCCTTTGGCCTCAATACAATTATAAAACACTTAAAACATCTAAAAAATGAGGTCGCCTGTTTCGTACATCGCGTTAATTTATTAACTTTGCGGATTAAAAGCAAATCAATGATTATATGAGCATCAAACCTTTATTGCTGGGCATGGCGGCTTCGTTGCCGCTGCTTGTGATGGCCCAACCGTCCACGATGTGTAGCAATGCGCCCGCCTTTGTTGAGCGCGCGGCTCTGATGAACGATACTCGCAATCCGGTGGGGGCTATTGACCAACTCACCCACGCCTCACTGATTGCAGATATTGACGAGGCCGCTGAACTTGAGTTGGCGATGGGCCACTTTGAACGTGGCGAGAGTGACACGCCTGACTTGCTCTCCGCTTTTATCGAGGAGCATCCGGGCTCGCCGCTCGCGGCAACGGCTCAGATGCGATTGGCGGACTGGTATTTCTATCATGGTGACTATGAGAACGCTTGGGCTTGCTATGAGTTTGTGCGTGACAGGTCACTTGACGGTGACAGCGATGAGGATTTGATTTACCGTCGCGCTTATTGTTTGCTGCGATTGCATCGCTATGATGAGGCCGCTGACTTATACTCGGGGTTAACCACCAGCAAGCGGTATGGCGCGGCGACGTGGTTCTATAAGGCCTATATCGACTACGCCAACGGCCGCTACGCCGAGGCTGCCGAGAAGTTCCGTGCCGTTGGCACTAACGGCGAGTTGGGCTATCAGGCGCAGTATTACCTGACGCAGATGGACTACCTCAAGGCCGATTATCCCGCAACTATCGCGGCAGGCACGCGCCTGTTGCAAGAGGGCAAGAACGACTACTTTGACGCCGAACTAAACCGCATGGTGGGCGAGAGTTACTACCACACCGGTGACAACCGCCTGGCGCGTCGCTTCCTGAAACAATATTTCGACACCACCGAGGACGAGCCGACGCCCTCGGCTCAATACACGATGGGTGTGCTTGACTTCCAGGCCGCCGACTACGTTTCGGCAGTCAGCCACCTGAGTAAAGCCATCGACGGCGACGACGCCATCGCCCAGAGCGCGCTGCTGCACTTGGGCCTGTCACGTCTCAAGCAGGGCGACTCGCGCGCCGCCATGCTCGATTTGGAGCGCGCCGCCACCATGCGCCACGACGACAAGGCGCGCGAGGCCGCGCTCTACAACTACGCCGTGGGCTTGAGCCGCGGCGAGCGCACGACCTTTGACCGCTCGATAGATATGTTTGAGACCTTCCTCAATGACTATCCCGACAGCAAGCACTACAACGAGGTGGAGGGCTATCTGGTGGATACCTACGCCAGCAGCAGCGACCACGCGCGCGCCCTGCAGAGCATCAACCGCATCCGCAAGCCCGGCCGCCGCGTGCTCGAGGTGAAGCAGCGTGTGCTCTACAACCTTGGCGTGCAGGAGGTGGCCTCGGGCGACAACAAGAGCGCGATAACGCACCTTAAGGAGGCCGCCACAATGGGTACCTATGACGCGACGGCGGCCGCCGAGAGCCGCCTGTGGCTTGCCGAGGCGCAATATCGTGACGGCGACTACGCCGCCGCCGCCGCCAGCCAGCAGGCCTACGTCAAGGGCGGTGCCTCGCAGCAAAACTATGGCCTGGCGCAGTACAACCTGGGCTACAGCCTGTTCCAGCAGCGCAAGTACGCCGACGCCCGCCGTGCCTTTGAAAAGGCTGTCAAGGCCGGCACCCTCTCCAAAGACCTCACCGCCGACGCCTATAACCGCATCGGCGACACACAATATTACGACAAGCAGTTTGCGGCCGCGCGCGACAGTTACGCCCTGGCCGTCAAGGCCGACGGCACCGCCGCCGGCGACTACGCCCTCTATCAGCAGGCCGTCATGAGCGGCCACGCCCGCCAGAGCGAGTTGCAGGTGCAGCAACTTGACGAGTTGCTGGCCGCCTATCCCGCCTCGCAGTATGCCGCCGCCGCGATGGCCGACAAGGCCGCCGCTTTAGCCACCATGGGACGCGCTGAGGATGCGCTGAAGGCTTACGATGCCCTGTTGGCCGCCTATCCCAAGAGCGAGCAGGCGCGCAAAGGTCTCTTGCAGAAGGCTATCGTGCTCGACAATATGGGACGCGCCGGCGACGCTATCGAGGCCAACCGCCAGGTTATCGCCACCTATCCCACGAGCGACGAGGCACAGGCCGCCGCCGAGGCGTTGAAGTTGGCCTACGCCGAGCAGGGCCGCCTCGGCGAACTCGACGCCTTCCTGGCCGGTGTGCCGGGCGCGCCGCGCCTCGACGTGAACGAGGTGGAGCGTCTCACCTTTGACGCCGCCGAGAAGGCCGCCATCGCCACCAAGCCCTCCACCGCCCGCATGAGTGAGTACCTCAAGAAATATCCCGACGGCGCTTTCGCCGCCAAGGCTCATTATTACATCGGCCGTCAACTCTTTATCGACGGCAAGGACAACCGCAAGTCGCTCGACGAACTGTCGACGGCCCTCGAGGGCAACACTGCCGCGCCGTGGGCCGAGGACGCGATGACCATGCAGGCCGCGCTGCTCAGCCGCAGCGGTGACCACACCGCCGCCCTGCGTGCTTATCGTGAGTTGGATGAGATTGCCACCACGCCGGACAACCGCGTGGCCGCCCGCCTGGGCCTGCTGCGCGCCGCCGAGGCCGCCGGCGACTACGCCACCGTGGCCTCAACGGCCGCCACATTGCTTGCCGACGGTGGCCTGACGGCTGCCGAGGAACTTGACACGCGACTGGCGGAGGCACTTGCCAATAAGCGACTGGGACGAATGACGGAGGCCATCGCGCAACTCGAGGCGCTCGCCGCCGACCCGCAGAACGAGCAGGGCGCGCGCGCGGCCTACGAATTGGCGCAACTCCACCTCGACAACGGCAATCACAGCCGCGCCGAGGCCACCGCGACGGCCCTCATCGATGCCGGCACGCCGCACGCCTACTGGCTCGCGCGCACCTTTATCGTCCTGGCCGACACCTATAGCGCCACCGGACGTAAGGCCGACGCCCGCGCCTACCTCCAGAGCCTGCGCAGCAACTACCCCGGCAAGGAGGCCGACATCAAGCAAGCCATCGATGCCCGTCTCAAGGCACTGAAAAAATAGGCAGGCCTCAGCCCGTGGGGCCTCCACCGCCCCCTCCTGAAGGAGGGGTGGCAAGTTCTCCCATATCTCCTATTTCTCTTATATCTCCCATTTCTCCTATAATAATCAACAACGATTTATGAGACAACAGTATATAGCGGCGGCTCTGGCCGCGATGTGCGTGAGCCTGGGCGCCGCCGCCCAGCAGCAGCCGGACCTCACCCGTCAAATCGAACTCGAGAAGGAAGTGGTGCCCGTTGAGAAAAAAGCCACCAAGAAGAATAAGTTGCCCGGCGTGGCCCCGTCGACCATCACCGCGCCACCGGCCACACTGCGCTATGCCGACGGCGCCGTGCTCACCGACGTGCCCGCCACCATCCCCACCATGCAGCCCTATGGCTACCGCACGCTGCACAATTTCTCCAACACGCGCGGATACTTTGACTTTGGCGGCGGCTCCCACGCCAACTTCACCGGCACGTTAGGCTATCGCATCCTTGACAGCGACGTCACCAAACTCGCCGCGTGGTTCCAGCACAACAGCACCTGGGCCGGGCGCAACACGTCCACCGTCGAGCCCGTGTGGGGCATCGACCCCGCCACGCTGGGTGGTAAGTTGGGCGACCCAGTCAAGCAGGAGTTCAACGACAACCTGCTGGGCATCGACTTCAGCCACAAGTTGGCAGCCGGCACGTTGAGCGCCAACGGCCGCCTGCACTTCGACAGTTTCAACTACTACGGCGGCCGCTCGTTCCTGCCCATCGGAAACGGCGTGGCCCAGGCGCTGCCCACCATCGACTGGCAAGCCCTCAAGCAGAGTTACCTTGCCGCCGACCTCGCCCTGGGCTGGGAGAGCACCGTCGCCATCGGCGACCGCTCGCTGGGCTACAACGCCGCGCTCTCGCTGGGATACGCCTCGCTGAGCAAGGCCCTCGACACCCGCCACGACAAGGGTGCCAAAGACTTTGACCTGCGTATGGACCTCGGCGCGAACTATACTCTCAACGACAACCTCACCCTGGGACTGGACCTGAGCCTGGAGCGCGACGCCTTCAACAACCACGCTAACGCCATCCTCGCCGACTGGACCGGCCTCTACTACAACAAGCGCAACAAACTGCTGTTCACCGCGCTGCCCAATATCGCCTATCGCGGCGGAAACGTGTCGCTGTTGGCCGGACTGCGCATCGACGTCACCAACGCCGACGCCGAAATCTATGACGGCGCCAAGAAGGTGAGCCTCTCGCCCGAGTTGAACCTCGACGTGGCTCTGGGACGCGGCATCGGCCTGTTTGCCACCGCCACAGGCGGACGCGTCATCGACCGCATCACCACCGTCCACGACAACTACCGCTACGCCAACCCCAACGCCGCCCTGGCCGTGCGCTACACGCCCGTCGAGGCACTCGTGGGCCTCAACATCGGCCCGTTCTCAGGCTTCAGCGCCAAGGCCTACGTGGGCTACGGCATGAGCAAGTTCACCAACAACGCCCTGGTCATGCCGGCCAGCGCCTTCAACATGGCCCTCATGGGCGGCTCGATACAGAACATCGTGGTGGACTGCAGCGGCATGATCTTCGGCGCCGAACTGGAGTATAAATACCGGTCGCTGCTGGAGGCGCGCCTCAAATGGGCCTACGCGCCGTCGGACGATGGCTTTGACGCCGGCCACGGCTATATTACGCCGTTGAGCACCGCCATGGAGGTGGCCGGCATCTCGCTGCTCAACCGCACCGGCGTCTTCTACAGCGGCTACGGCATCGACGAGTACGGCTCAACGATGATGCTCGAGGCCGCCGTGGACGTCCACCCCATCAAGCGCCTCACCGTCGGCGTGGGATTTGAGTTACGCAAAGATGTCTCCATCTTTGCCGCCGACGATGTCGCCGTGACGATTAACGACGACGGTGCGCCGGACTATAACCTCACCAGCCACGTGGGCCTGGTGGACGTGCCGGACATCATCAACCTCAAGGCGCACGCGCGCTACCAGTTCAACAAGACCCTGGCCGCATGGGTCAAGGCCGACAACCTGCTGGGCCGCCACTACGACCTGAACTACGGCATGGGAGCCCAGCGCTTCGCCGTCATCGCCGGCCTGGCCATCAACTTCTGATTGTGAAAGGTTGAGAGGTTGAGCGTTGAGGGGTTTAGCCATTTGCTGTAGCAAATGGGAAGAAATGTAGGGCCTGGCCATGGCCTGGCCGCGTGCGGAGCCAAATCCATTATCCCCGAGCGCGACAGCGCGAGGCTCAACCCCTCAACTCTCAACTCTCAACCCCTCAACGATAGAGATGACTTACCGGATTGAGACGCTGGGTTGCAAACTCAACTTCAGCGAGAGCGCCACCATCGGAGCGCGCCTGCAGCAGGTCGGCATCACGCCGGCCGGTGACGGCGACACGCCCGATGTGGTGGTGGTGAACACTTGCTCGGTCACGTCGATGGCCGACCGCAAGTGCCGCCAGCAAATCCGCCACCTCACGCGCCTCTACCCCGCGGCGCTCGTGGTGGTGACGGGCTGCTACGCCCAGTTGCAGAGCCGCGAGGTGGCCGCCATCGAGGGCGTGGACATCGTGCTCGGCGCCGAGCAGAAAGGCAACCTCGTCGACTACGTTCTGGCCTCCCTCCACCCCCTCCAGAAGGAGGAGGCGGTTCCCGAAGGTATTTCCCCCCTCTCTTCAGGAGGGGGGATTAATGGGGGAGGCTGTGTGGCAATGGTGGACGTCAGCCCGTTGCGCGACATACGGACGTTCGCCCCGTCATGTGAGCGTGGCGAGCGCACCCGTTATTGGCTCAAGGTGCAGGACGGCTGTGACTACTACTGCAGTTATTGCACCATCCCGCGCGCCCGCGGCCGCAGCCGCAGCGGCACCATCGCCTCGCTCGTGGATCAGGCCCGCGCCGTGGCCGACGCCGGCGGCCTCGAGATTGTCATCACCGGCGTGAATATCGGCGACTTCGGCAAGAACACCGGCGAGCGGTTTATCGACCTGCTGCGCGCTCTCGACGCCGTGGACGGCATCGCGCGCTACCGCATCTCGAGCCTTGAGCCGGACCTGCTCTCCGACGAGATTATCGACTTTGTGGCAGCCTCGCGGACCTTCATGCCACACTGGCACCTGCCGCTGCAAAGCGGCAGCGACACCGTGCTGCGCCTCATGGGCCGCCACTACGATGCCGCCCTGTTCCGCGACCGTGTGGAGCGGGTGCGGAGCGTGATGCCCGACTGCTTTATCGGCGTGGACGTGATGACCGGCTGCCGAGGCGAGACGCCAGAGTGCCACCGCGAGAGCCTCGCCCTGCTGCGCGACCTCGACGTCCAGCACCTGCACGTGTTCCCCTATAGCGAGCGGCCCGGCACACGCGCGCTGGCCATACCGTACATCGTCAGCGCCGCCGACAAGACGGCGCGCGCCCGCGAGTTGCAGGCGTTGAGCGACGAGAAGGAGGCCGAGTTTGCCGCGCGCTTTGCCGGCACCGTGCGACCCGTGCTGTTCGAGCACCCCCATGGCGCCCCCGTCATGCACGGCTACACCGACAACTACATCCGCGTCAGCCGTCCCGCTGATCCGTCGCTGCTCGACCGCATCGTCCCCGTCACACTCTGACATTGAATAATCAACACTAATTCCGCCAAAGGATAGAATACAAAAAAAACAATAAAGACAAGATTTAATCATCATTGTCTTTATTGTTTTTATTGTGCTGAATATTTTATAGCGGAGCGGCGGGTTATGCCGGATCGTCGGCGTGGAAGAACTCGCTGTAGTCCGTCTTGCGCATATCGTGGTGGTGGGCCAGCGCGCTGTGGAACGACAATGCGAGGTCCGGGTTGAGTTTCACATGGCCCTGCTTGCACAGTTGCAGGTACTCACGCAGCAGCGGACGGTAGACGGGGTGAGCCGCCTTCTCGATAATCTCCTCGGCACACTGGTTGGGGTCCTTGCCGCGCAGGTCGGCCACGCCCTGGTCGGTGACGATGATATCCACGCTGTGGACGGTGTGGTCCACGTGGCTCACCATCGGCACGATGGTGCTGATGCAGTCGTCCTTCTTGATGCTCGGGCACAGGAAGATGCTGGTGTAGGCATTGCGGGTGAAGTCGCCGCTGCCGCCGATGCCGTTCATCAGACGGCTGCCGCTGACGTGGCTGCTGTTGATGTTGCCGAACAGGTCGGCCTCGATGGCGGTGTTCATCGAGATGACGCCGATGCGGCGGATCACCTCGGGGTTGTTGCTGATTTCGCTCGGTCGCATCAGCAACTTGTCGTGCAGGCGGTCGATGTTGGCAAAGAAGTCCATCATCGCCTCGTGGCTGAACGTCATCGAGCAGGTGCTGGCAAACTTGCAGCGGCCGCTCTTGAGCAACTCGAGCACGCTGTCCTGCACCACCTCGGTGTACATCTCAAAGGGTGGAATATCCGTGCTGGCCTCCAGGGCGTCGAGCACGGCGTTGGCGATGTTGCCCACACCGCTCTGGATGGGCAGGAACGTCTTGGGCAGGCGGCCAACCTTCATCTCGTTGACCAGGAAGTCACACACGTTGTGACCGATGCGCGCCGTCACCTCGTCGACGGGCGTGAACGCCTCGTCCTTGCCCAGCGGCTTGCTGGTGTGCACCACGGCGATCACCTTGTTGGGGTCGACGTGGGCCGTGGGCTTGCCGGCGCGGTCGCTGGCGTGGTAGATGGGAATCTCGCGGCGCAGGGGCGGGTCCAGCGGCACGTAAATGTCGTGCAGGCCGCGGATTGTCTCGGGAATTTGCTCGTTAATCTCGATGATGACGCGCTCGGCAACCTGCAGCCACGTGGGGCTGTTGCCCACGGCCGTGCCCAGCACCATGTTGCCGTCGTCGTCGATGCTCTGCACCTCGATAATGGCAACGTCCATCTTGCCGTAGAAACCGTAGCGGAACTCCTGGGCCATCTCGCTCAGGTGACGGTCGTTGTAGTGCAGTTCGCCCTTGTTGATGCGGTTGCGCAACTCGCCCAGCGACTGGTAGGGCGCGCGGAAGTTGATGGCGTGGGCTCGCGAGAGTTCGCCGTCAGTGGGGTCGTTGGTCGACGCGCCGCTGAACAGGTTAATCTTAAACTCGCGGCCGGCCTCATGCTCGCGGCGCGCTTTGGCGGCGATGGCGACGGGCACCACTTTGGGGTTGCCGGGGATAGTGAAGCCGGACACACCGATCGTCCAACCATTCTGTACAAATTCGGCAGCCTCTTCGGCTGACATAACGGGGTATCTCATGTCGTTTTTATTGGGATAAATAAACGTTTATTTGCTTTTGGACTGCAAAATTACGAAAAGAAAACCATACTGGAAAATCATTGCGGCATAAATACACATTTTATTGAAATGGCAATAAAAAACTTTCCAACGCGCCTCGCGCTGGAAAGCCCAATACTAATAATTACTAATACTTGAAAACTATTGCTCAACTGGCCGATTGTTGTCGCCACACGGCCAGTTAAGGCACCCGTTTCACAACGGAATCGCTACATAATTCTGTACCGATGCAAAGGTACAACATTTTTTGCAGTTTGCGAAATTTTTTGGAGGAAATGTGCGATTTTTTGTAGAAAATGTACAAAAATAACGTGTTTTTTACAAATTTTATAGGTTTTCCAGCATTTCTCCCGCTGTGAGCATGGTGATCGGATGTCGCCATGCGGGCCACAACTCGGATAGCGGCGCGAGTACAAAACGGCGTTCGGCCAGCCGCGGGTGGGGCAGAATGAGGCGCGGCGAGTGGAGGATAGTGTCGCCCGCGGCGATGATGTCGATGTCGACAACGCGGTCGATATAGTTGCCGGCCTCGTCGCGGTGAGTGCCCGAACCCATCTCGCGCTCAATGGCCTGACATATGTCTAACAACTGCAGTGGCGTGCTCTCGCAGGTGAGTTGCAGGCCGATGTTGAGGTAACGGTTGGCCGATTCGTAGCCCCACGGGTCGCTCTCGACCTCGTGACTCAACAGCGCCTCGTGCGCCGCCGTCCGCTCAATAACGGCCCTCGCGGCGCGCCTCACGTTGTCGTGGCGCTTGCCCAGATTGCTCCCTATGTTCAGGTGATATTCCATGATTTCCAGCCAATTAAATAACAATAAAATACAATCAAGAACAAAGGCGGCATTAAGTGTTCTTGATTGTATTTCAAGTTTCTAAAGTAGGTTAATCCATGATTTACAATGCGGTAGGGACGAGGCTTGCCTTGTCCTCCGTTGGTAAGTTAAATAATTTTTCAGTCGTCAAAACCCACGATAGTGGGTTACACGAACCCACGAAGTGGGTTTTACAAAAACCCCAGGTTGACACCGCCAGGTGGCTACCTGGCGGTGACGGGCTGAATATTTGTCTGCTACCTCGAAGAGGTTGCACTCTTTCGCGTGAGATGGTGCAACCTCTTCGAGGTAGCGACATCTATTATCCCGCTTCATGCCCCAGGTTGGAGCCTGCGGCTCCAACCTGGGGTTTTTGTAAAACCTCTGATGAGGTTTGTGCAACCCGCTGAA